>JBBRMT010000088.1:0-16831 GCA_038230695.1 Chloroflexia bacterium | reverse complement strand
GCGATGCGGTGATGGCGGGTTTGCACATCCAAGCGCATCCGATCTGTCCGGCCTGGAACTACACTATCCATCCACGCTGCCCGGCACCGCTGGCATAGCGAGTGCGGGAGATTATATATTTACGGACCCTTAGCCCAGGCCGCCGCATAGCCAATCAATCTTGGTCTGCGTCTCATCCAGCATCCAACCTGGCGTTATCCGCAGCGGCCATCCCCTCGGCCCTGGCTACATCCGCTGCTGCCGCCTCCTTCCCCGCCCATACGCTGGAATAGAGGCATCTGGGGCAGTGTGTCACCAGCACTCGCGGCCCGATTAGCGTGAAACTGGGCGCGGTTGCCACTTGCTCTGGTGTAGCAGCGATTAGTCGCCTGCGCCCGGTGTGAATCAGTTCCAACCTGCACCGGCGACAATACCTGGTTGGCCTTGGTCGCTGCTCGCTCACGTCAATCTCCTCATGCCGCTATCCAAAGTTGGTAGGGACATATACTCTCTCGCCATTCGCCGCCTGCTATCATCGGCTCCGTCTCTCCGCAGCGGAAAGGTTGTTGTTGTGGTTGGAACTATGAACCAGATCGCTCGGTATTCATTCACCACAACAACAACTTTACCCCTGCCTTGCACCCGGAGCCCCACCTTTTGGCAGAGCGCCGCAGCATCACTCGCCGAAGCCCTCGACCATGAAGCCATTCGCCATCTCCCGCAGCCGCCCCGTCACAGCATCGACGTCTCTGCCTAGCCTGGCCTCGATTTCGCCGAGGCTGAGGTTGGAGGTCGCCATCAGCGGCAACTGGTGGTTGTAGCGGTGCATTACCACGCGGGTCAGGTTCGCAACATTGCTGTCCCATGCTGGCTCTCTGCCCAGGTCGTCGAGGATTAGCAGGTCGCAGTCGAGGTAGCTCTTGAACCGTTCCTCTCTGCCCCGCCAGGTGGTGAGCGCGGCCATCAGGTCGTAGGCGGTCACGAACCGCATCGTGAAGCTTGGCACTCCTTCGCTCACGGTCTTCTCGACCAGCCGGTAGGCCAGCCCTAGCACCAGGCCGGTCTTACCCGAACGCGCTTTACCAGTGAGTACCAGCGATGGGCCTTGCTTGTCTTGCCAGCGCGCCACCCAGTTCAGCAGGTAGTCCCGCACTGCGCCCGCGCCCGGCCAGGTCTCGATGCGCCGTCCGGTCAACTCTGCGGGGATGGCCGCCTGCTGCCAGGTGAACTGGATGCGCCAGGCGCGGTTTTCAGCGGCCAGCTGTGTCCCCACCGGACAATAGCACCAACCCTCGCCCGCCCAGCCCGCACCCTGACACGCGGGACATAGCTCAAGCGGAGGGCTGGCGGGTAGGGGTGGGTAGCCGACCACTGGCAATGTCGCGGTAGCTGAGGCTGCCGTCCGGCTCTGGGTGTAGGTGCGCGGCAGCTTCTCCTCCGCTGCCGGATTGGTGGAATCCAGGCAACGAGAGGCCCCGCCGCGTATCGCAGCAGGGCTGAAGATGGCACAATCTTCCTTTGGGCTATGTGGTGGTCACACCCTTGTAGACAATCTGGGCCATCTCGTCGCGGCGAATGGGGCTGCTCGGCGCGAAGTGAGTCGCGTCCACGCCGCGAATGATGCCGAGCGCGTAGGCAGTCTCAATATAGATGTAAGCGAAGTAGCTGGCTGGCACATCCACGAAGGTTGAGCTGGTCGGGGGGTGAGACGCGGCAGCTGTATGAGGCGTGGGCTTAGGGATGAGCACAAAGGCAAGCAGCAGCAAGGCAATGGCGAGGCTGAGGCGACGGGGCAACTTCATGGACAAGTCTCCTTCAGGGGCGGATAGCAGGTGGTTGTACCACATCTATTCTATCACTGCGGCGGAGGGGAAACAAGGATTTGGAGTAGCAAATAGGTACTATGCTGTAGAGCAACCTACTGCTGCCACTGCTGCCAGTTGCCGTTTTGGTAGTGCAGGATTGCGCCGTTGTCGCCAACTGCCCAACCTTCAGTGGTGGAGATCATCGCTACTCCGTGGAGCGCACTGACTTTCGGAATATTCACCTGCTGCCACTGCCCACCTGACCAGTGGAAGATAATGCCTTCGTGATCAAGACCCTCACCAACGGCCCATCCGTCAGTTGCCGAGAGCATATAGATGCCGTTTAGCGAAGTGGCGGGTAGGGTAGCCACCACTTGCCATTGTCCATTCAGGTAGTGTAGCACCTCGCCGCCAGCGCCCACTGCCCAACCCTCATTGGATGATAGCATAAATACACTGTGCAAAGCATCACTAGCGGGGTCAGCCTCTTTTACCCAAGCACCGTCTTTGTATTGCAGAATTATGGCCTGGTTTGCTAGGTGGGAGCCACCTACTGCCCAGCCGGAGGTTTCAGAAAGCATAGAGATACCACTCAACACCGTATCAGTTGGCACGCTTTGAGGTAGGGCAACCTTCGACCAGGTGTTGTTCGAGTAATGCAACAGACCAAACTCTCCTGCTGCCCAAGCTGTATCCGCTGAGGTAGAGGCAACTGCAAGTGGTTGAGGGCCGTTCAACTTCATGGGAAATATCCCTAGTGGCGGAGCATCTTCCCAGCAACCATCTTTGTAGTTTATAAACAGATCATCTTTACCCACAGCCATTCCTCCATTAGCAGGGTTAATGTTAATTCCATAGATTCTTAGACCAGCTGTTGCTAGTGATTTCCACCTAAGACCATCATAGTGAAAGAGAGTGGCATCATTTCCATGTATTCCACCTCCTGCTATCCAGCCATCAGTATGCGAGAACATAGATACGCTTTGTAGTGAAAAATCCTTGAAGCTAAACGGTAGGTCGGGGGCATTACTTATACAATCCTTCTGCGGTGATATGCATGACACAGTTGAAAGGACAATGAAGAGAAGAACAGCAACACTAAACAGCCTGATACCCAACCATCTGTGTGGGTGATTGCTCATCCCTCTTGCAGCATTGCTCAGTATGCACGTATTCATTGCTCAGTCCTGTTCATGGTTGGGTTAGAAGCGCACGATGCATCAACTTACTTAGTTCATCTCGCTGGATGTAACGATCGGGTTGGAAGCAAGTACCAGGTGCGTTCTTGCAACTTGCGCCAGCGATAATACCGAGGTGGTAGAGGGTTTCTATAGCATCATAGCCAAAGTGGCTGGGGGGTAGATCCTTGAAGGTTGGAGCAGCCGGAACGAAAGTGCTGTATTTGTCCGTTTGGACGATGATTGTGGCAGCCTCAGCACGAGTGATGCTACGCTCTGGCTTGAAGCAGGGCTGTTCACTGCTACAGTCAGACTGCGTGAAGCCGTGTACGATACCGGCATGGCCTGCGGCCTCGATATACGGATAGAACGAGCTATCTGATGGCACATCGCTAAAACTCGGTGTGGATGGGGTATAAGGGGAGATGCCGAAGCCCAGCACGATCATCTTAGCGAACTCAGCGCGAGTGACCGGGCGCAGTGGCTCAAATCGGGAAGTGCCATCACCGTTTGGTATGCCATTGACTACCCCTCTTGCAGCTAGGTAGCTGATGTCGGAGTAGAACTGGTCAAGAGGCGCAACATCGCTGAAGCTGATTGGGCTAGCTTCACTGGGTGTTGCTGCATCAGGTGCTGAGGTATTACTTTTTACGTTGAATACGGTTGAACTTGACGAGTACACCCCAATCCAATACGTCTCGTTTGGTTGGATACAAGTAGCAAGCGGGTCACAGCTCACGCTATAATTAGTGTAGCCCAATGGTGGTGGAGATTGCAGGACATCGAAGCCTGCGAAGTTGGCCGGGCGGCTGGTGTCGCTAGCCTTAAACTTCCAATACCCCTGTGGTGAATTTGAGGAGCTAGTAGTAGTGGCAATCGGGGTGGCGGCACGATGGTAGCCAACCGGACCATTCAGCATATAGTACAGGCTGAGATTTGCGCCACCGATGCCAGTTGTTCCTGACTTCACGTACCCGCTATAGTTATAGGCAAGCGGTGTCGCAGTTGGTGTTGGGGTATTGGTGGGGGTGAAAGTCGGTGTGTTGGTTGGAGTGTTAGTTGATGTGATGGTCGGCGTATTAGTGCGCGTCGGCGTGTTCGTCGGTGTTGATGTGATGGTCGGCGTATTAGTGCGCGTCGGCGTGTTCGTCGGTGTTGATGTGTTGGTTGGCGTACTCGTAAATGTCGGGGTATTGGTTGGCGTGGAAGTGCTGGTATTCGTCGGTGTATTCGTCGGCGTGTTGGTGGGTGTTGGAGTATTAGTCGGCGTATTCGTTGACGTTGGTGTGTTCGTCCATGTAGGAGTGCTGGTCGGCGTGTTGGTAGGTGTCCAAGTCCATGTCGGGGTGTTAACTGGTGTTGGC
The DNA here is from genome assembly GCA_038230695.1 of Chloroflexia bacterium. Taxonomy (GTDB): domain Bacteria; phylum Chloroflexota; class Chloroflexia; order QHBQ01; family QHBQ01; genus QHBQ01. The sequence continues at coordinate 12,505 of JBBRMT010000088.1, read as the reverse complement.
GTGCTTGTTGCCATCGGCGTCGGGGTCGCGGTGCCACAGTCTGGAGATCCGCTCTCGAACTGGCTGGCACAGTAGAAGTTGGTAGCATCAAGTACGTCTTCAATGTTCGTTGTTGATGCGGCATTCCATATGCTCAAGTTATGTACCGAGAACTTAGCGTTTAGCCAGTACCTGCCGATTGCATGGCCGTCAAAGTTCAAGACGATGGTGTTGGTGCCAGTTACCAGATTCAGGGTGTTGGTATAGGCAGAGGTAATAGTAGTGCCGTTTGGAGCGATTAGATTGGCGTTGGCCGAGTAGCTACCAGCAGTACGTGCATCTACAGGTATGCTCACCTGTAGGTAGTCGTAGAGACCATTGTTGTTAGTGTCTACTCCCTGGTCAGTAGGCTGACCGGCGGGCAATACGTTGTCGCGCTGCCAAATGTAATGGGAATAGCTGTTGGTAGTGTAGGCAAGAGGTATCTGCGCCAGGGTTATTTCTTCGTCAGTCAGCACCCGCGAAAACCGCAGGTTGCTCAGGTTGTAAGGGCCATCGGCAAGGCTATGGGCGATCTGGTTGCCATCAAAGGTAAGCGGTAGCTGGTATGTGCCTGGGTTGGTAATGGTGTAGACATTACCAGCACTAGCAACTATGCTCCCAGTGGTTTTGGTGAGTTCGGCGCTAAGCGCATATTGCCCAGGCTGGGTGATCACTGCGGTCGAGCTGATCACCAGCCGGTTGTACATCCCATCACCGTCATCATCGTAGGGGTGGTCGGCAATTGCCCCAGTAAGGGTTGCTGACGAGCTAGCTTGCAGTTGTGTGTTTGCGATGCGATCGAAGGGCTGACCGAGTGAGTTCGTTCCAACTGCTGCAATACTCACTTGATACGTGCCTTCACTGGTAGGGGTGAATACTCCAGTGTAAATGCCACGGCTTTGCTCAGTAAGAGATATTACCGTTGGTGGGCTATTAAGGTCGGATGCCAGCAGCACAGTAGCGGTAACCGCTGCACCGTCAACCAAACCAGTATCCTGCAATGTCGAGGTTATAGTCACCCCCTGGTTCAAACCCACTGCTGCACTACTCACCTGTGGATTGAGTTGCAACCCCCCGACGTAGGCCCCACCGACATAGAGAGTGGCTGGATCCTGTGTGTCGCTGATTATTTGCGATGCATACTGCCAGATGCCTGCTGGTGGGTTTGTGACAATGTATTGGATACCGTTTAGTGTACGCTGATAAGTAACATCAGTGTAAGTGCTGGTGGAGTCGATCGACCGACCGCTTGGGTCAGTCAGGCTGAATGTTGCGTTTGTGCCTTGATCGATCCACCCAAGTGCCAGGACTGCGACATCTGCTTTATCAGTAACGATTGTACCAGTTTGGACTGAGCTGCTTTGAACCTGATTATGGCTCAGGTTATCTACGCCCAAAATCCCAGGGGTTGGGGTTGCTACTCCTATACGCTGGTTGAATTCAGCAACTGACATAAAGGCTGTACCGACCCATACATAGAACGTCCCATAGCAATTGATCACCTTATCCGGATCTATGTTGGTGGGCAAGGGCTGAGGGGTTGGGCTAGGTCCTGGTGTCACCATATTGTTTTCGTCTATGCTTAGGAAGGGGGCCAGTGTGCTTAGGAAATCTGTATCGGCGATCAGCTGCATATGAAGGATGGTATTGTAGTCCTCGGAAGAATGCTTGGTAAGGGGTGGGAGGTGATAGCTAGTAGAACCCATACCTTGAACACTACTTACCCTTACCACCCCGTCATTAGGGCAGATAGTGCGAGTATAGTTGTAGTCGTAATAGGTCTGACCAGCCTGATCTATATAATTAACTTCTACGGGCGTAGATGCCTGAGTGGTGCCAAGCTGTTTCTCCATATCCTGATGTTTCTTATTATAATCCCCCATGGAATCCGTAGTCAAATTGCTTATGGCGGGATTTAGATTTCGGTACCAAGTAATAAGAGCCTGACAGGGGGGGGAAGGAATGCCCTCACAGCTTCTAGCTTCCTCTGCTGCCACATCTGCCAGATCGCTCCCGTTGTTAGGTGTACCCAGCATCAGCAAATGATCTACGCTGCTAGCTACGCCATCGCTGCCACTCTCACCCGTTATTGCGTAGCGGCTCCAAAGCCCGCCCATCGAGTGCGCCAGAATGTTTACCTTTTTGACACCATACTGAGCAGTGATTGCCTTGATTTCAGCAGATAGATAGTTCCCGCCATCAGCAATAGAAGCATGGCCCTTATTGGGAGCATAATCTATAAACTTATCTATGTATAGATTGCCCGTACTCTGACTGAAGGCGCTGGGAGTGCCAGTACCTACCGCCCAGCAACAGTTGTCTGCTGGCAACACCTTATCAGGTGGATTGGTTTCAGCTATGTTGAACCCAGTCTCTAGTATAAGGGGGCGTTGTCCTTTCAGGGTGAGTTGGACACTCGTTATCAAGTCCAAGTGAGTAGCTCCCGGCTGGCGGGTGATTAGCAGATGGTTTGGTGCATTGTCAGGAGGGTCAACGTGAGTAATAGCAAGCGAGACAGGGTCGCGAATAGGATCATGCTTATTGGGTAGAATGAGGCTGCGAGGATCGACCTGGAGGGTGCCAGTACTAAATCCATAGAACGGCATAACAGGTAGAATAGAATTATGAAGGCTGCCGAAGGTTACCTGAATCTCGTTAGCTCCTATATCAATCCCAAGAACACTTAGAGTAGCCTGGTTGTCAACCGTCTTGCCCACCTCTGCAGGATCAAGATGCCCTGCGCCAGTGCCGACCGTGGGAACCGGGGTGACTGGGCCATAGTAACGGTTCATGTTGATGTAGGTATCCACATTGCCATGACAACCCTGGGGAAGGCTCACGATCCAGGCATCATCCAACTGAGGTGTAGGTGTCGAGGTCACCGTTGCTGGTGTGGGCGTAGTGGTAGGCGGACACGGTGTAGGTGTTGCGGTCGGGGTTGGTGTGGCAGTGCTATTCGGGTCGGGGTTTATTGACCCACCATGACCCGGACCGCCCCCTGCGTGGATACCACCATTCGGTTTAGGCAGCAACTTGCCGTCTGCTATGCTCACCAAATTGTTGCTGCCATAGCTTCCAGCAAAGTACACAATGCCATTACTGTCTACGGCGATACCCTCGTTCGCATCTAGGGCGGTAGTACCCAGGTATGTAGAGTAGCCGTAGGTATATACCCCGGTTGCGCTTATAATCTCTGTGACGAAGGCATCGTACAAACCAGCATTGCTGGCTTGAATTGGGTTCTTTGTTGGGAAAGTCGTAGAGTCAGTCCACCCAGTGATGTAGGCATTCCCCTGCTGGTCTGCTGCAATGCCCCAGCCTTCATTATGGGCGTGTGCGTTACCGGGTGCTTTATCTCCTCCCAGGTATGTAGAGTAGAGGAAAGACAGGCCATCAGCGCTCAATGCAGTAACGAAAGCCTCATTGTATCCATGAAATATCGTTTGTGTTGCGTTGTATAGAGGAAAGTTACTAGAGTAGGTCGTACCGGCGACGTAAGCTCTCCCCTGGCTATCCACTGCAATTGCATTGCCAGAGTCAAAGTGAATGCCGCCTAGATATGTAGAGTATACCAGGTCGGAGCCAGCAAAGTTGAACTTGGTTACAAAGGCATCAGTATAGGAATCATTGTCATTACACAGCGGCTGCACTGCATTACGGAGAGGTATAGGGGGAAAACCAGGTGAACAGCCGGTATATCCGGTTATATATGCCTCACCCTGGTTGTCCACAGCAATGGCATTGCCTACAGTGGTTCCATTGCCAAAGTAAGTGGAGTAGAGTAGCAAACCATCGGTTCGTATCTTCGTTGCGAATGCGGAGTAGCTGGTGCAGTCAGAATAAGGGCTACAGGTAGCCTGATAGGGGTTGAGAAGGGGGAAGTCAGTAGAGTTAGTTGAGCCCGTAACGTAAGCTGCGCCCTGGCTATCTACCGCGATCCCGCCAGTAGGGTAGCCACGGAATGTGTCACCGTTATCCTCGTCTCCGCTGCCACCCAGATATGTTGAATATACCAACTGGGTGCCATTCGCATTTAGTTTGGTAACGAAAGCGTCCGATGTGCCTTTGAGTGCGCCACCGCCGGGGATCGGGTTTAGGGTGGGGAAGTTGTTGGAAGAAGTCTGACCCGTTACATAGGTATTGCCCTGGCTATCCACTCCGATACCCAGACCCTTGTCAAAGCCTGCGCCGCCCAAATAGGTTGCGTATACGACCGAGCCAGTGCTATCAAGTTTGATTACATAAGCATCTTCGTTACCTGCGTATGTATATTGGAGTACATTGGTGGGGGTAACTGGAAAAGTAGTCGCATCGGTAGTTCCGCCCGTAATATAGGCGTTTCCATGGTTATCAGTTGCAACCCCTTCGCTGATGCTGTTTTGTCCAGCGCCAACATTAAAGGAGTAACCCAGCACTGGGTCAATCACCAGCGGGCGGCTGGGGTCATAGGCAGTGACGCTGAAGCCAACTTCATTATTGCCAACCAACACGTAGCCGCCGCTGATCTCCTGCTTGCCATTTGGCCCATTCTGGTAGATATGCGGCACGTTCTCGCGTAGCTCACCGATCGCCGTGTGCATTACCAATTCGCCCGCCACCACCTCTACCTTATCTGCTCCGCTAACCGCCATGCGGATGGCACGTGGGTCGGCACCCGGAGCTACAATGAAGTCGTGTTCGAGCCTGCCATCACTGCTGCCATAGTAGGCAAGGTCAATCCCAGGGTAGATACTTTGGTACAGAACGCTCCCATAGTTAGGTACGTTGGTGTGCCATTTGGCCTGGTCGTTGCCGATGAGGTAATTACTCCTGGCCGATAGCTCATCCTGTCCCACTATCTGTGCGGCAGAGTTAGCGTCGCGCATTTGGAAACGTAGCACGGTGGCTGACTTGGCTGGAGCTTGAGGTTGGTTAGAAAGTGAAGTGGGGGTACTTGCAGGCTGATCAACACTGGATGGGGAAGAGAACTGCATTACCTCTTCATCAGCAGTTAGGAAGATGGTATAGCCAGCGCCACGGGCGAGGAAAGCTACTTGCGGGTCGGTTTGCCCTACATTTGCTTCAAACCTGAGGTTGGATTGCGTAGAAGCAGCTTGATTAGAGCTTGGAGCGGACGATGCTGGATTTGCTTTATATGATGGGTCAGGAAGGGTGGGAGTCTGGGGATTGGATGGTTGAGTGATCAGCGAGAGCAGTAGAACGAAGGCAACAAAGTATGAGAAGCGCTTGTGCAGTACCTTGTACATAATTGCCCTTTCTGCCAAACTTTTACTATTCGGCTGTTGCGATAGCATTGTAGCAGACAACGGCAATCTTGTCAATAGATCCTGAGCAAAACTGCTGGCGATTGAAAAGTCGCAGCGCCGGCATCTGGCTAGAGTAAAGCCTTCCTTGTACCAGTTGTGCGAGCAAATAACATTCCAGATTCGACTCACTCTCGCTCTATGCCTTGCTCTGCCAGCTTCCTGACCAACGCGGCTTCCATGGTAGGCGCTATCACAAGATTGCGCCCATTCTGCTCATATAGGTGCTGGTCAAACTCTTCGGTGCTGACCATTCTGAACAGCGTACCGACTGGGACAGGTTGCGGGGCCAGCCCTGATCGCCGCCCAAAATCTGGCTTATCTCAAGATCCCCCGCCCCAATTGGCGCAACCGCCTGCCCTCGATCTCCGTACTCATCGCTTGCTCCTTTCACACCTGTATGTTGCCAACTGTTATTATAATAACAATGGTTAATATTACAGCCTCACTTGGCAAAGTGAGATAAATCGGTCATAATAGCCGCATCTGTTAATCAGGAGCGCAACTATGACCGACGAACAAATCAACCAGTGGCGTGAGCAGTGGGACAGCTTTGTGACCAGACTAGCCCCGCTGTTCGCCAGGAGTGAACCACGTGAACAAGCAACCAAGTACCTGCGCGGCTTGCTTGCGCCGCTGGAACGTAAGAACGGTTGGCAACTCGCCGAACAACTGGGCGATGCTGACCCCGCCAGGATGCAACGCCTGCTCTACGGCTACGACTGGGATGCTGATGCCGCACTTGACTGCCATATCGAGTTCGTCAGCGCCAACTTTGGCAGCGATGAAGCAATTGGCATCCTCGATGAGACTGGCTTCATTAAGCAAGGCACGCACTCGGCGGGGGTGCAGCGCCAGTACAGCGGCACTGCAGGCAAGAAGGAGAACTGCCAAGTCGGGGTCTTCCTTAGTTATGCCAGTAGCCAGGGTCATGTGCTGCTTGACCGCCGTCTGTATCTACCCAATGAAGGCTGGGCGGATAACCCAGAGCGGCGCAAACAGGCCCAGATACCGGAGCAGATAGCGTTCCAGACCCGCCAAGAGCAAGGGGCGGATATGCTCAAACACGCCTGGGCAGCAGGCGTGCCGATGCGCTGGGTGAGCGGCGACGAAATCTACGGCGATGCCGCCAAGCTACGCACGGTGGTGGCCGACGCGGGCAAGTTGTATGTGTTCGCGGTGGCTTGCTCCACCCCGGTGTGGCGGTTTCGCCTTAAAGTCGAGCCAGCTACGGTGCCGCCGATAGGTCGCCCACGCAAGTATGCCCGAGTAGTCAGCGGTGAGGCTAACTGGCAACGCGCCGACCAATTGATGGCCGAGACTAGCGACCTGGTGTGGCAGCGCTTCAGTGTCGGTGCAGGCGCGAAGGGCGAACGGCTGTTTGACTGGGCCAGGGTACGGGTGGTGGAGCGCGAAGAACACCTGCCTGGGCGCGATGCGTGGCTGCTTATTCGGCGTTCGATCGCTAACCCAGACGAACTTGCCTTTTACCTCTCCAACGCTGGCGCAGAGATTAGCCTTAAGGAGCTAGCCACGATCGCGGCAACGCGGCTTTCCCATTGAAATGTGCTTTGGCGAAGCGAAGAGCGAAGTGGGACTGGACCAGTATGAGGTGCGGCTGTACCACAGTTGGTATCGGCACATCACTTTGGCGATGATGGCTCACGCTTGGCTAGCCTACACCCGCGCCCACCGCGGGGAAAAAAAAGCGACGAAGACCTGATTGGGTTGAGCGTGGGCGAGGTGCGACGTTTGCTGGCGATAGCGTTGCCGCTGCTGGTGTTTAGCGTGGTAGCAGTGCTAAGTTGGTCGCGTTGGCGGCGGCATAAGCAAGCGGTGGCACAGCGTAGCCACTACCGACGGCAACAACGCGCCTTGAGCCAAACCCAGCTTAATGCGGGCGACAAACCGACCTAGCCAAGTGAGGCTGTAATATTAAGGTCCAGACCCAGCATCCAACCTGGCGTTCTCGGTTGTGGGGCATCCCCTCGGCACCGTGCTACATCTGCCGCCTCCCTACCCGCCCATCAGTTTCCGCAAGCAGCGCGGACAGTGATTGACCAAGCCTCTCGGCTCAATCAGCATGAGTCGAGGCAGACGCAAGTTAGGCAAGCAGGCTTGCAAACTAACCCGCGCCCCTTGCCCCAAGCAGCGACCGGAAGTATAGTCAGGGTGAGCGGTCACGCAGGGGGTGGTAGCGAGGAGACGATAGAGGTACCATCCTACTTATCACCAGCATCTACCCCCGCCCTGCCCCACCGTTGCCCGCCACCAGCTCGTCGTACCACGCCTTCAGCCAGGCGATTACCCCCACGAAACGCTCACGGTAGATGTTGGGGTAGGCATTGACCCCAAACTCGCGATACAGCGCCGAGTACACTTTCGCGTAGCTGCCCACTACCCCCCTCCCCGCCAGCACATACGCCACGTTCTTCACCGAGAGCGCCACCTCCGCTGCCTCGGCGGTGGTCAGCCGGGGCCTTGCGTCGAACTGTAGCTCCAGGCTACTGATGCGCCCTTCCGCTTCCCCCAGCCGTTTGCGCGTGTCCGCCACGAACCCGCGCAGCCACTTCGCCATTACAGTGCGCTTCTCCTCGCCAGTGCCTGCCTGCTGCTCTACCTCCCCCATCCTGCGCTCGAACTCCACCTGTGCCTCCGCCATGCGGTACAGCGCCACCACCATCTCCAGATTCTGCTCTGCTGTGCTGACCTCGGTCTGTTGACCCGAATCCTGAGCGGGTAGCACATCCCCCTTGAAGGCGTGCCACAGCACTCGGAAGGCTTCTCGCTGGTAGCGTTGTAGCTTGTCCTTTGCGGTAGCGGTGGTATATTCGCCCATCACCGATTTGCTGATAGCTAACCAGATAGCTTGTTCGTTCCTTCTTCTCCCAGCCTGTCGAGCAATTCCTCGTGCCAATCCTTCAGCCACTGCCGTGCTGCCTCATAGTCCTTGAGCTTCAGCGCACGGTATGCGCTAATCTCGTAGCGGTGATACAGTTCGTTGTATACCTGCCAGTAGCGGCTATTGCCCTTGATGCCGGTGAGCAGGATGCCTACATTGCGTACCGCCATGGCGATCTCGGCAGCCTGCGCTTCGCTGACGGTTGGCTCCGCCGCTGGCTCAGGCTTCACTTGCAGTTCGAGTGCAGATATGCGATGTTCATGCTCGCGCAGCCCCTGCTTTGTATCCTTGACGAAGCCGCGCATATAGTCAGCCATGGTCTGGTGCCTCTGCTGCGCCTCAGCCAGCCCGCGCTCAAAGTCCACTTGTTGCTGGGCAAGCGCGGCGATTGCCTGGGCTTGAGCGAGTATCTGCTCTGCGGGGGTGAGGTCGGTGGGCAAGGTGGTTGCGGGCATAATATTGCCCTTGAAGGCGTTCCATAGTACCTTGAACGCTTCTCGCTGGTAGCGCAGCAGCTTTTCCTTAAGATCTGGTTTGACGCGGTTGGTGTCAATGCCGAACAACCAACCGGGGAGGAGGTCAAGTGGAAGGCAAAGTAGTTGCTGGGGGCCGCCTCCGCTGTCAATAGAAATGCTTCGCAGCTGTTCTGCCATCACTGGGTGTCGCAGGGTGCGCTCTTGTTGCCCCCGCCTGCTCAGTCCGAGGAAGGCAGTTAGCGGTCGGATAGGTACATAGACTTCACCATCACCGCCCTGGGCGGCGGGTATCTGGTCTCCGTAGAAGTCCACTACCTTCGTGATGCTTACCTCTACCCGCAACTTGTCTACTGTTTCGTCACTCATCTTTAACCTCTCTCCAAAGGGGGGCGTGTTACACGCCCCCCTTGCTATAATGGGAGGGGTGTAACACCCCTCCCTTTGTCCTCGTAAGGATTTGCCATTATGACACATCCTTAGCCTAGACCACCGCGCAGCCGGTTAATCCCGGCCTGCTTACGTCCAGAATCCGCTTGAAGGTCTCGCGCTCCACGCGCTGTACCTGCTCATGTTGAAGCCGCTTAAGCGTTGCGTATGAGTGCTGCCCTGACAGCCAGCGATAGGGCGCGGACTGCATAGCGGCTCCATTGCTCGCTCATCGGCTGCCATCAACTCTTCTGCTCGCAACCTATGTGCTAGAAGATAAGTTGGTCAGTGCCTCTGGTTTCAAGCAGTGTGATGCAGTTCATCGCTTGCCCCCTTGCCTAACCTCGGTTGTTCTATCTATGCCCAGCAGCACCATTATAGAACAATTGAGCGAGAAATGCAAGACGAGCTACCCAGCATCCAACCTGGCATTCTCGGCAGCGGCCATTCCCTCGGCCCTGGCTACATCTGCTGCTGCCGCCTCCTTCCCCGCCCATACGCTGGAATAGAGGCAGCGCGGGCAGTGGGTGACCAGCACTCGTGGCCCAATCAGGGTGAAGCTGGGGGCTTGTGCTACTTGCTCCGGCGTAGCAGCAATTAGTCGCCCCCGCCCGGTGTGAATCAGTTCCAACCTGCACCGGCGACAATATCTGGTTGGTCTTGGCCGCTGCGCGCTCATATCTATCTCCTCACGCCGCTATCCAATGTTGGTAGGGACATATACTCACTCGCCATTCGCTGCCTGTTATCAACGGCTCCGTCTCTCCGCAACGGCAAGGTTGTTGTTGTTGTGGTTGGAACCATGAACCAGATTGCAGGGTATTCGATATGGTGACAACAACAACAACGTTACCCAGCAGCGCAGCCGGAGCCCCGCCATCACCACCGCTGCTTGCCAGATCCAGCGGCTCCGTCTCTATGCTATGGAAGGTTGTTGTTGGGGTGGTTGGCACCCTGAACCAGATCGCACGGTATTCACACTCACCACAACAACAACTTTACCCCCGCCGCTCCTGGAGCCACACCATCGCCACCAGCAGCGGTCCAACCCAGCGGCTCCGTATCCCCGCAACGTTAGGGTTGTTGTTGTGGTCGAAACTCTGAGCCAGATCGCATCGTATTCGCGCTTGCGACAACAACAACAACCTTACCCCTGCCCGGCAGCCGGAGCCTCACCTTTAGGCCGCAGCGCCGCATCACTCGCCGAAGCCCTCGACCATGAAGCCCGCTGCCATCTCCCGCAGCCTGCTGGTCACCGCATCGCCGTCTCTGCCCAGCCTGGCCTCTATTTCGCCGAGGCTGAGGTTGGAGGTCGCCATCAGCGGCAGTTGGTGGTTGTAGCGGTGCATCACTACCCTGGTCAGGTTAGCCACATTGCTATCCCAGGCGGGTTCACGGTCCAGGTCATCGAGGATGAGGAGATCACAGTCCAGATAGCTCTTGAAGCGCTCCTCTCTGCCCCTTGTGGTGAGCGCGGCCATCAGGTCGTAGGCGGTCACGAACCGCATCGTGAAGTGTGGCACCCCTTCGCTCACGGTCTTCTCGATTAGCCGGTAGGCCAAACCCAGCACCAGGCCGGTCTTCCCAAAGCGCTCTGCCGGTCAGCACAGTAACGGCCAACGCTTGCTGGTTTTCGGCATCCGGTATTTGTCCGATGGTTGAAGGCCACCCAAAAGAAACCGACGCTGCGTTTGCAGCGTCGGCATCCCTATTCATTAGAGTTGGTGGGGCGGTGCTACTTCTCGCTCGTAAGCTTCACGCGCTCGGCGGGGTAGGCGATAGTCAGCGGTTCGCGGCTTTCACGCTCGGCTTGCTGCCACTCATCTTCGCCTGTGACATAAATAATGCTACTTTCTGCACCGACTGCGACCATCCGGTTGTGCCAGCTACCGTCAGGATACTGTACCGCAACGATGCTGCCTCGATGCAGCGGTGGACGAGCCTGGCCAAAGAAGGTGATAGTAGCATCGCCATACTGCGCGGTAGTCTCTTTGGGGGTCAGTTCCCCGATCCCCTGCTGTGCAAACCAGGCATCCTGCTCCTCGTTTGTCATCTCATCCCAGGGCTTGGGTAGGCTTGCCTCGATGTCCTTTATCCGTGCTTTCATCCCTTGTACCAACGCCTCGACATGGGCATGGTCAGGGGGGGTGAGACCCAGCGCCTGGTAGTTAGTGGTTGCGTTCATCTCGCGAATAACCTGGTCTACGCTCTTAACCTGCTTCATCGCTTGCTCCTTCCCGCCTTCGGCGTGGGCCGACCCACTTGTAGTCTTTGCCTTCCGCTTTGCCTGGCTCATCACCTTCCAGCAGAGTGATTCTGGCGCGGATTCGCTCCAGCGGTTTGCCCAGTTCTTGGGCCACAGCCTCAACTCCTACCCGCCAGATATTATCCTTGTCTGCCACCTCTACCCTGCCATTCACGTAGCGTCCGCCCTCCACACCAAAGGCTTTCATCGCCGCAATGCAATCGATTACCTCAGCCGGTGCGATGTCTTTTATGATGTAGCTGAACTGGCGGGCAGTAGGGTCAGGGACGACAATAAGCATCCCATACTGCTTATATCTTGCTCCCAGTTGTCGGGCGACATCAAGAATATCCTCCTCTACGCCATGCAGGGTTGCGGCAATGGCTGGTTCAAGCTGTCCTTCCCAGATGCCCATTACCCGCGCCATTTGCTCAACTTGCACACCGCGTGCCTCGCACTCCGCCGCGATGTCGCGCTCAAATCCCTGGTACTCACCGCTCTGGAAGTAGGCGGTATTGAACTGGGCGACAGTATAAGCGGGTTCAGCGGTGTAGGACGTACCACCGAGGCTGGCTGTTACCCTACTTTTAACTTCTCTATTCTCGCCTTCCGCGCTTGCACTGACATTAAGGCTCATCGACGCGCCGCTGCCGTGATTGGTTCCACCGCATACGCATCGGCACCTGGCTGCGCTGGAACGCGAGTTGTAGCACCTGGAATCGCAGCTGCGTGCCATCCATTCTCTCCTTAGCTATATTATATCACACGAGGCAACCCCACCTTGCGTAATTGCTAGCGATGTATCTGCCAATATTATACCTCATAGCCTAGCGTTCTCCGCCTGAGCCATCCCTTCGGCCCTGGCTACATCAGCTGCTGCCGCCTCCCTCCCCGCCCATACGCTGGAATAGAGGCAGCGCGGGCAGTGGGTCACCAGCACTCGCGGCCCAATCAGGGTGAAACTGGGTGCGGTTGCCACTTGCTCGGGGGTAGCGGCGATTAGTCGCCCTCGACCGGTGTGAATCAGTTCCAGCCTGCACCTTCTGCAGTATTTGGTTGGTCTTGGCCGCTGCTCGCTCACGTCTGCCTCCTTACGCCGCTATCCAAAGTTAATGGGGACATATACTCACTC
>JBBRMT010000087.1:0-17151 GCA_038230695.1 Chloroflexia bacterium | reverse complement strand
TGGAAGGGGCCACGATAGTACCAGCAGCGCGACTGCTGCAGCAGGTTGCCGCCAATCGTCGCCATATTGCGTAGCTGGGGGCTGGCCGAGAGATGCGCCGCCTGCGCCAGCGCGGTATAACGGTCGTTGATCAGGGTATCGTGTTCAAGATCGGTAAGGGTGACGAGCGGGCCGAGACGCAGGCCAGCCGCCGCGGTGAACTGGATGCGGTCGAGGTCGGGTACGGTCTTGATGTTGACCAGGGTTTGAGGCGACATAATATCATCCTTCATCACAGTCAACAGGTCGGTGCCACCGGCGATTAGGCGCACGGGGCGGTCTTCGGGGCGCGGTGGCGCGAGCTGGTTGCCCTCTCCCAGTAGGGCCGCCGCTCTTACCGCGCTATCTGCATCAACATGGTCGAATGGTTTCATCATAACTGCTCCTCGCTTCCTTGCGGGAATGCTGAGTCTGGCTGTTGGTATATAAAGCGTTGGGTTCCGGTGCATAAGCAGTCCACCCCACACGGCCCTCTACCATCAGGTAGGGGGCTAAATATCACCACCTTTCTCTTGCTCGTGATCGGAAAGCTGGCTAACTGGCACAAGTTCGCGCCGCGCAGGCTGCTCCACGAGCGTAGGCTGGTCGCGCCGCAGCAAGGCATCGAGCAGCACATCGGGGCTGATCGGAGCCTGGAACATGCGCACACCACACGCATCGTAGATGGCGTTGGCGATAGCGGGCGCGGTCGGCACAATCGGCGGTTCGCCCACCCCCTTTGCGCCAGTGGTGGTGGCGATGGTATCGGGCAGGTCAATCATCTCGCCCACAATCTCCAGCGGCACATCCAGCGCGGTGGGGATCTTGTAGTCGGTCAGGTTGGGGTTGAGGACGATGCCGCTGCGATGATCTACCACGCGATGCTCCATCAGGCCGTAGCCCATGCCCTGGGTTACGCCGCCGTATAGCTGGCTGGTGATGGTCATCGGGTTGATCACGCGCCCCGACTCGTGGACGGCAACCAGTCGCAGCACCCGCACCTGGCCGGTCGCGGTATCCACCTCCACCTCGGCGAACTGGCAGCCGAAGGTGTTGACCGCGTAACTGTTGTCGTTGGGGCCGCGCACTCCCCGCCCCACCACCATATAGTTGCTCAGACCGTGCATCAGTTCCTTGACTGTGATGCGCTTCTTACCCTTGCGCTGGGTGATCACGCTGCCCTTCAGTTCGAGGCTGCTGGCGCGTGCGCCCAGCACCTCGGCGGCGATTGCGAGTATTTGCTTATGTACATCCAGCGCGGCCATCTGCACCGCCGGACTCATGCTCGGCACGGTCATGCTGCCCGCGCTTAGGGGGGCGTACACACCCAGGCTGGTGTCGCCCACGTGAACGCGCACATCTTCGAGGCGGAAGCCCATCGCTTCGGCGGCCACCTGGCTGAGTACCGTCTTGGTGCCGGTGCCGATGTCCTGTGTGCCAGTGATCACGTCGGCAGTGCCGTCGGCGTTGACCTTGATAATGGCGTGGGCGGGCGGGCCACCACCGCCACCCCAGATCTGGCTAGCCATGCCGAAGCCGCGCCGAAGGTCGGGGTGGGTTGCATCTACCGCCGGACGATCTGCCCACGCCCGCGAGTGCCAGCCGATGATCTCCGCGCCGCGCTCGTATGCCTGGCGCAAGCCCTTGCTGCTATAGGGCAGGTTGGCTTTAGGGTCGCGCTCGGCGTAATTCTTCTTGCGGAAGTCCAGTGGGTCCAGCTTCACCTTCTCGGCCATCATGTCCATCAGGCTCTCCAGCGCAAAGTTGCCCTCGACGAACCCAGGGGCGCGGAAGGCGGAGTGACGGCCCAGGTTGGTGTAGAGCGACCATGACTCGGTGTAGACATTGGCGCAGCGGTACATCTCCTGCACCGGCCCGGCGATAGGCATCCCGCCTCCGCCATAAGCGCCGCTGTTGGCGTAACCAACCAGCTTGAGCGCCAATAGCGTGCCATCCTTATTCACTGCGCCAGCGATGTGCTGCACGGTGCTGTCGCGGTTGCCAGTAACCAGGTTCTCCTCGGTGCGGTTGAGCATCAGCTTGACTGGGCGGCCAGCTTTGCGGGCCAGCAACGCGGCGATAACCGTGTACTTGCCCGCGCCGCCCTTCGATCCGAACCCACCGCCCATGTAGTGCTTGATCACGCGCACCTTGTTCAACGCCAGGCCCAGCTTCTCCGCTACCCGCTGGCGCACGCCAAAGATATGCTGGGTGCTGTCCCAGATGGTCAGGTTGTCGCCCTCCCATTGCGCGACACTGCCGTGCGTCTCCAGGCAGTTGTGCAGCGCGGTGGGGGTGCGAAAGGTGGCTTGCACCACGAAGTCGGCATCCTTGAACGCTTTGTCCACATCACCGCGCTTATAGATATCTGGTTCACCGCCGATTACGTTGCGCGGTTCGTCCACCCATACTGGCGGCGCGGCCTCATCGTTGGCCTGTTGCTCGTCGGTAATGTGGGGCAACACCTCGTACTCCACCTTGATCAGCCGTAGCGCATCGGAGGCGATCTCCAGGCTGTCGGCGGCAACGGCAGCGATTTCGTCACCGACATGGCGTAGCGTGCTGTCGAACAGGAAGCTGGAACGATACCACTTGATCGGCGCGGTGTTGGTGTGGCAGATCACCGCTCGCACTCCCGGCAATGCCTCCGCTGCACTGATGTCCACGCTTTTGACCCGCGCATGGGGATGCGGGCTACGCAGGATACGGGCGTGCAGCAACCCCGGCAACTGGATGTCGGAGGTGTAGCGGGCCTGGCCGGTGACTCGCTCTGCGCCATCCACACGCGGCACTGGCTGCCCCACGATGGTAAGCTCGGCCTTACTATCCCAGGGCGCGGGCAACTCGCCGTCTATAACCACGACTTCCTCGTGTACCCGACCTTCGACCTCTATTTTTGTTTTTAGCACCTTGACCATGGCGGCCCCTTTGGAGATTGCAGATTATTGATTGCAGATTATGTTGTTATGGCGAGATTGTAGCTTGCACAAGCCTTGTTGCATGGAGAGATTCTCCCTCACCAAACCTCTCCCTGCCTGGGCTGACCGTTACCCCAAATAAAAACGGCGCATAGTACGGTGCTGCGCGACAGCACATGGCGGGCCGAGTTACTGGGGGTTGGGGGTGTAGCCCATGCTAGCAATACTACCATGCCTATCGGCTGCTTGCCAGCCCACCGTTGGTAGCCCGCATTGGTGTGGTTGCCCGCTGACAAGTTGGCCGAGTGCTCCTCTCGCGCTAAGTTTAGCCGTACTCCTGCTAACCGTTTGCATCACTTGCGCTTGCGATATGCGCTGGTACAATTGCCAGCGGGGAGCTACGCTCCCAACCATCAGTAACTCGGCGAGCGGCGGGTTGTCCCCGCCACTACTACCCCCCATCACCATTTAGGGGTAAAGATAAGCCCGGCGGGAGAGGCTTTTTGCTGCTCATCCCCCTATCCTGAGCATTTCCGCTGCCCGTAGCGCGGCGCGAAAGATGTTGGGGTAGGCTCCGCAGCGGCATAGGTTGCCGCTCACCCCCAGCTTTACCTCGTCCAATGTGGGGCTGGGGTTATGCTCCAGCAGCGCCTTGATCGCCATAATCTGGCCGGGGGTGCAGTAGCCACACTGATAAGCATCGCACTCGATGAACGCCTGCTGGATGGCGTGCAGGCGTAGCTGGCTGCCCGCGTTAGGGTCTGCCTCGGCCAACCCTTCGATGGTCTGGATCGGTTGGCCCGCACACTCCACCGCCAGGGTCAGGCAGGAGTATACGGCGCGGTCGCCCTTGATTACGGTGCAAGCTCCACACTGGCCGAGGTCACAAACCTTCTTTGCGCCAGTCAGGCCGAGGTCTTCGCGCAGCGCATCGAGCAATGTGCGCCGTGGCTCGACATAGACAGTATGCTGCTCGTCGTTCACGATCAGGGTAACGGGACGGCGGGAGTGGTTAGCTTCAGGGTTGTTCGGCATCTCTGGGTATGCTCCTGTGATGAAGGTGGAAATGCGCCAGCCGCTCTATATGCAAAGGGCTAGCGCAATTATAGCACAGATCAGGCCGTCAGATAGGGCTTAAATCCGCCGATTTGTAGACAATGACGCGGTTGCCACCCTGTTTCTTGGCGATGTACATCGCGGTATCGGCCTGGAATAGCACAGTGCGGGCGCTTTGCTGGCCGCTAATCGCCACCAACCCGATGCTCAGGCTGATGTGGAACTGGTGTTCGGCGATGGTGAACGCTTCCCGCGCCACCACCGCGCTTAGACGATTGGCGATCTGCTCGGCCCGCTTCATGGTGGTAAGATCCAGCAGCACGGCAAACTCGTCGCCGCCAATGCGGGCCAGCATATCGTCATCACGCAGGCGGCGATTGAGCATTTGGGCAATAAACTTCAGCGCCTGGTCGCCCGCGTCGTGGCCCAGCGGGGTACTATCATTGATGCCTTTGAAATTGTCGAGATCAATGAACATCAATGCGCTTTCCTCGCTGCTGCGGGTGCGAACCACCACCTGAGCCAGCCGCTCCTCCAGGGCGCGGCGGTTGGGCAGGTCGGTTAGATAATCATGGGTGGAGAGATAAATCAGTTGCTGCTCATACTGGCGATGCGCGGTGACATCGCGTAGCAACGCCACCCAGTGCAGCGGCTGGCCGCTATCGTCATGGATTGGCTCGAAGGTGAACTCACCCAAAAAAGTCGTGCCATCCTTCTTATGGATATTCGTCTCAAACTTGACTGGCTGTTGCTCACGCAGGGCAATGAGTATCTGCTGTGCCACATCGGTTAGGATGGCGGGGGTGCGTAGCACGCTGGTGGGTTTTCCGATCACCTCATCGGGGCTGAGGCCAGTCATACGGCAGTAAGCATCGTTGGCGTAGAGTACCAGGGGCTGCTGACCGTCATGTTCCTCACCTTCAAGGATCACGATCGCCTCGCTGGAGCTACGCACCGCCGAACTGAGCAAGCGCAACTGTTCCTCGGTCTGTTTACGCTCGGTTAGTTCCTGTTGCATAGCGGTGTAGAGGCGGGCGTTATCGAGAGCGATTGAGGCCAGTTCGGCGAACTGGCCCAGCAGTACGATCTCCTCGTTGGTGAAGTGGAAGTTCGCTTGCTTATAGATAAGGCCTAGTACGCCTACCACCTCGTTACCGGATTTGAGCGGCACACCAACAGTGGCGCGTATGGTGGGGTAAATATCGTAGCGATGAGAGCGCCCTTGCCAGATGCCGTAATCTTCCACTGCCAGGGGCTGCCCGGTCTGCCACACGCGCCCGGCCAGTCCTTCGCCCCGCTCGATGAAATGGCCTAGCGAGTGGTGGAAGAAATCGCCAGCAACAATCTGCACGGTCATCCGCGCCCCATTCTCATCGAGCAGGTAGATGTAACCATCTTCGGTTCCGATCAGCGAACCCGCCCGCTCGATGATCGCCTTGAGCAGATCGTTGACATCCAGGCGGTTCATGATGTTCAGGGCCGTTTCATGCAGGGCGGTTAGGTAGGCGTTCTGCTGGCGCAGAGTAACCTCAGTGCGGGCGAGTTGCACGCGCTTAAGGTCTGGTTCCACTACAGGCTCGTCGGGAATAGCGCCGTGGTAATTGCGCTTGCTCATTGTCGTATCTTCATAGATAATCGCAGTCCAACCGCTCCGCCAAGCGGTGTTGCTCAGGCAGCTAATTACTCCTTATGCGAGTATAGCAGTGGAAAGTATGCTTGTCAATAGTCTTAATGTTTGTTCTTTGATTGGGTAAATGCTATGACTGTTGATGGGCGATGAGGCGATTGCCGCCCTGCTTCTTGGCGATATACATCATGGTATCGGCCTCGAATAGCAGAGCGCGAATACTCGGCTGCCCGCCGATCGCCACCATGCCGATGCTCAGGCTCAAGGTAAAGGTTTTACCTGCACTTACGAATGGCTGACCAGCCACTGTCAGACGCAGGCGTTCGCCGATGGCCCGTGTCTGGGTGAGGGGGGTTTGTTCCAGCAGCACGGCAAACTCATCGCCACCGACGCGGGCGAGGGTTGCTTTGCGGGGTAGCTCGCGGCTAATCAGTTCGGCCACAAATCTGAGCGCCGCATCCCCCGCCTCGTGACCGAGCGTATCGTTGATCGCCTTGAAATGGTCGAGGTCAATAAATAGCAGGGTATGCTCATCATCCAAATGGCCCTGCGCTAGCAGACGGTCCAGGCAATCATCGAGCCAGCGACGGTTGGGCAGCTCGGTAAGGTAATCGTGGGTGGAAAGGTGGAGCAACTGTTGCTCCTGCTGCTTGCGGCTGGTAATATCGCGGGCGATTATCACCCAGTTGGTAACATTGGCTGCTGCATCTTTGATCGGCTCTATGCCTACCTCCAGCCAGAAGGTGGATTTATCCCTGCGGTAAAACAGAAACTCACCACGATAAGGTACATCTTGCATCCTTGTTTCCCGCACCCGCTCCGCCTCGCGCTGATCGGTGACGGGACCGATCATCATATTCTGGGGCTGACCGATCATCTCGGCGGCGGAGTAACCGCTTATGCGGCATAGCGCATCATTCACATAAAGAATCGTGGGGGTATCGTCGCCAGTTGCGTTGGTGATCATCACGCCATCGTTGGCATTTTGCACGGCGGCGCTGAGGAGGCGAAGTTGCTGCTCCGCCTGCTTGCGCTCGGTGATGTTGCGGGCGATGGTCTGGCTATATAGGGGATTGCCCTGGGCATCATAAACAATGCCGGTACTCATCTCGCACAGCACCGTGTCGCCATTGGCGGCCAGGATGCTGCGCTCGAAAAGGCGGGGAATGGGTCGGCCTGCGACCACTGCGGCAAAAAGCTCCTGGGCCGCCCCTACTTCTTCAGGAGCGATGAACTCGATAAAGGGGCGGCCGGCAAGCTCCTGGTTGTCGTAGCCAACCATCTGCAGCATTTGCCGATTGGCGGCAATCAGCTTGCCTTCCATGTCAATAAGCATCACGCCGTCGCTGGTATACTCAAACAATGAGCGGTAGCGCTGCTCACTCTCGCGTAGCGCCTCGTAGGCGTGCTTGCGGGCGGTAATATCCTGGAACGCGCCAATTAGGCTAATCGTATCGCCGCGTTGCTGCCGCGCAAGCCGCACATAACAGAGCATCCAACGGGTCTCTCCGCCTTTGGTAACGATGCGGAACTCGACGCGGGTAGGCTTTTGTGACGATGCGACCAGGGCGAAAGCCTCGCTGACAACCTTCTGGTCATCGGGGTGACAGAAGCTAGCCCAGCCGTTAGTCTCGTTCAACTCCTCGATTGAATAGCCTAGACTCTTGGTAAAATCGCCGCTTATGCCCCGCACCGTAACTTTGCCATCAGGGGTAGCATCAATCTCGTACACATAGTCGGAAGTAAGTTCGGTAATGTCGCGGTAACGCCGTTCGCTCTCGGCCAGCGCCTGTTCCGCCCGCTGGCGCTCACCCAGTTCGCGTTGGGCATTGGTATATAGAGTGGCATTATCGAAGGCGATTGAGGCAAGGTGAGCGAATTGCTCAAGCAGCGACAATTCATCCTTTTCGAAGCTGTGGACACGATCCAGGTAGGCGAGGCCCAGTACCCCAATCACCCGCCTGCCTGACTTCAGTGGCACCCCAATTACTGTACGCAGATTAGAGGAATCGTAATAAGACGAACGATTACTCCAGGTTCGATAGTCTTCAACCACCAGCATCTGGCCGCTTCGCCACACTGTGCCACCCACCCCGTTGCCCGGCTCGAGCTGCCGCGAGATCGACTCGCTAAAAACCCCTAGCCCGAACTTAACCTCTAGCATCGAGCGATCGGCGTTGACCAGGTAGAGATAACCATGTGGGGTGTGCATCAGGCTGGCAGCGCGGACCACAATCGTCTCGAGCAGATAGTTGACATCGAGGTGGTTCATGATCGAAAGCGAGGTTTGATGCAGGGCGCTGAGGTAAGCGTTGCGCCGCCGCAACTCAGCATCAGACTGCTGGTGGCTGGCGCTACGATCGTGATGCTTCGTGGCAGCCAAGGATGAAGGGTGATGGTGAATGCGATCAAGCCGGTTGAAGCGCGACGATGGGGGGCGAAGAGTGGAACGGGGTGGCGCTGAGGATATAGGGCCGGGTTTGGCCCGACGCGCTTTTATACTACTCATACCTCTCTCCTACAATCCTCGGCTGCCAAAGGAGACATCCTTAGTGGTAGCGGTAGAGCCATACTGCGTGGTAACGCTTCCATAAGCCGGATTATATCAAGTTAGAAGCATGAATGTCAACAGTTAATGTATGTAGTTATTTAAGGAGCGATGAAGTGGTTAAACTCGTTCGCGGGGGCGATACTGCACCGCCTCGGCGACATGGGCGGCCTGGATCTGCTCGGCGCAGGCAAGGTCGGCAATGGTGCGAGCCAGCTTGAGGATGCGGTGGTAGGCACGGGCGCTGAGGTGCAGTTGGCGCACCGCCGCTTTAAGCAGGCTCTGGCCGGTGGCATCCAACGGGCAGAACTCGCGCACCTGCGAAGGGTTCATCTCCGCATTGCTGAGGGTGTTTGTCCCTTTGAAGCGGTCGCGCTGCCGCTGGCGGGCGGCCTCGACGCGGGCGCGGATTGCCACGCTCGGTTCGCCCAGGCGGTTATCGGCCAGCTTCTCATATTCCACTCGCGGCACCTCAACGTGGATGTCTATCCGATCGAGCAGCGGGCCGCTGATGCGCTTCTGATAGCGGGTAATCATCGTGCTGCTGCAAGTGCAGGCTTTCACCGGGTCGCCCGCGTAGCCGCAAGGGCAGGGGTTCATCGCCGCGATCAGGATGAAGTTGGCGGGGAAGCTGACTGTGCCTGCGGCGCGGGAGATGGTAACGACCCGATCCTCCAGCGGTTGACGCAGCGTCTCCAGCGCCTGCTGGCTGAACTCCGGCAGCTCGTCGAGGAAAAGGACACCATAGTTGGCGAGGCTGATCTCGCCGGGGCGGGGGAAGCGTCCGCCGCCCACCAGGCCTGCATGGCTAATGGTGTGGTGTGGGGCGCGGAAGGGGCGCTCGCGCACGAAGGGGCGGTCGGCAGGCAACATCCCACCCACGCTATATATCTTTGTTACCTGGATAACCTCGTCATTGGTCATGCGCGGCAGGATGGTAGGCATGGTGCGAGCCAGCAGGGTCTTGCCGCTACCGGGTGGGCCGTGCATAATCATGTTGTGGCCGCCCGCGGCCGCCACCTCCATCGCCCGCTTGACGTGTTCCTGACCTTTGACGTGGCTCATGTCTGCATCATAATGCGGTTCGGCGGCGGCATCGAGCATCGCGGGGTCGGCTTGATAGGGCGCGATGTCGCCCAGGCCATTGAGGTGGGCTACCAGTTCGGCCAGGCTCTTGACCGGGATGATGTCAATCTCATCAACCAGGCTGGCTTCCGCCGCATCACTGTAGGGGACAAAGGCGGTGCGTAGACCCTGTTCGCGGGCCAGGCTGACCATGGGCAATACGCCGTCGGTGTGGCGCACGCTGCCATCGAGCGATAGTTCGCCGAGGAATAGGGCGCGGTCGAGTTCACCGCTGATCTGGTCGCTGGCGGCCAGCACGCCGAGGGCAATGGGCAGGTCGTAGGATGGACCTTCCTTTTTAATGTCGGCTGGGGCAAGGTTGACGGTAACGCGCATCCCCGGAAAGATCAGGCCGCTGTTACGTACCGCCGCCCGCACCCGTTCACGGCTCTCCTCCACCGCCTTGTCGGGCAGACCAACGATGGTGAAGCTGGGCAAACCTCGCGCAAGGTCTACTTCGACCTGGATTAACGCACCGTCGAGGCCAATAATCGCGCAACTGAGAACTCTGGCAAGCATGGGTAGGCTCCCTTCATGGCAAAAGATGATATAGGTGAAGACGGGCTGATTATAGCACGGGAGTACGCATAATACAAATCAGGCTTCAGCTTGACCACAGCAGCGGCAGTGAAGTATGATAATGCCGCGCCCCAGCCTGTCAATATGCGCCCAGGAAAGTGTCTCCATGTCTAATTCGGAAACAACCGAAACGCCTGCTCCCGCCGCAACTCCAGCGGCAGCCTCGGCTCGCCAGAGCCTCGCCCTTGCCGCGTTGCCCTGGGCGGCTTATCTGCTGGTTACTCTGCTGCTGCTGCGGGCGTTGCTGCCGCTAATCTCCACCCACCTGGTAGGGGCTAACGATGGCTGGCAGAACGTGTGGAACCTGTGGTGGATGCGCTACTCCCTGCTCGACCTGCACACCAATCCCTTTTACACCAATTATATCTACTACCCCAATCAGGTCAGCCTACTGTTCCACAGCTTTGCGCCGCTTACCGATATGCTGGCCCTGCCTTTCACCGTGCTGCTGGGGCCGCTGGTAACCGCAAATCTGGTGGCAATTAGCTCGTTCGTCTTCACCGCGATGGGTGGCTATGCGCTTGGTCGCGGCCTGGGGTTGGCTGGGTTTGCCGCGTGGATTGTGGGGGCAGTCTATAGCTTCTGCAATCCAATGCGCTGGAACTATTTTGGCAGCGGTCAGGCAGTGCAACTGATGATGCTGTGGATGCCGCTCTACATCCTCTGTCTGGTCAAAGCTACACCGCCGCGTGGACAAACCAACCGTCTGCCGTTGCGCTGGCTGGCGGGGGCAGCCATCTTCCTGGCCTGCACCGCGCTTACCGACTGGCAGTTCCTCGTCTACATGATGCTCTTCACCGCCGCTTACTTCATCTACCTGCTGCTGCGCGAAAGTAGCTGGGGCGAACGGCTGCTGATGCTACGCAATGTGGCTCTGGCAGTGGCGGGCGGTTTGATTATCCTCTCGCCAATCCTCATCCCCAGCATCCGTGAGGCGCTTGCCAATTCATATTCCCGCCCCTTCTCGGAGACATTGGGCCACTCGTGGGATCTGTCCACCTGGTTTACGCCTAATGGGGTCAATCCGCTGTGGGGAGGCTGGGCGCAGGCGCAAAACTTCGTTGGCAATCGCTATGGCGCAATCCTGGGCATGGCTAACAGTGGTTATCTACCGCTCATCCTCGCGCTAATTGGCTTGTTTGCATATTGGCGACAGGTCTGGCAGTGGGCGGCGATCGGCTTGCTGTTTGCCTCACTGGCGCTCGGCCCCGATCTGTTTATCAACGGCACGGACACCGCCATTCCGCTGCCCTACAACCTGCTGCTGAACCTACCCTTCTTCAACATCAGCCGCGACCCCGCCCGCTTCTCGCTAATCGCCTATCTCTGCATCGGTGTGTTGGCGGGCTTCGGTTGGCAAGCGTTCAGCCAGCGCCTGCATCTGTCGCAGCGGGGACCGCTGCTTCGCCTGGGCATCCCGCTGCTGGCGGCAGCGATCATAGTGATCGAGTTCATCCCCATCAACTACCCAACCACCAGCCAGCCGGTGTCACCTTTCTACTATCAACTTGGCGCAGATGCGGCCAGCTACGCCATCCTGCAAGCGCCGGTGGCGGACAAAACGTATATCGAGTACGACGAGGGGCTGCAATACATTCACCACAAGCAACTGTTGGGCGGCCAGATCGCCCGCAAGCCTTGCCACTGCTTCGCGCAGCGCACGCCAGTGATCCGCTGGTTCTCCGACCTGGTGATACCCTCCGCCAACGATATCCTCACCCCCACGGTCGCGCCATCCAGTTATGCTGCGGCAGTGCTGGCTTACTACAACATTCATTACATCGTGCTATCCAAGTGGATGTTGGGTACGAGGGGCTACGCTGCTGTCCGCGCTATCGTCGGCACGGCGTTGCCAGACGCTACCCCAGTGGCGGATGATCCGGCGATTACCGCCTACGCTGTGCCAATGACGGCCACGACCACCGTGCTGCCCATGGCCCTCGGCGATGGCTGGGGCAATCCGATCAAGACCGCTGCCGGAGTACAGCGTCTGGGTGAGGACGGCTCTGCGCTCGATGTGGTCAATATCAGCGTCGCGCCACGCCTCGCCTATCTAACCATCACCATCGCCGCGCTACACCAGCCTCGTAGCGTTGTCCTCAGTCTTAATGGGCAGCCGCTCACCAGCCCGTTGCTGCAAATCCAGATGCAGACAATCAACCAGCCACTAAACCTGCAGCCGGGCAACAACGAGTTGCGCTTCAATGTACCGTCCGATCCCGCCAACCCCAACCCGCACCTCGATTTTGCCGTTGCTAGCATCAGCATAGAATAGCGCTGCCTCAGCGCAGGCGATAGAGGGTGATGCTAGCGTTGCCCCAGACGCGGGTAGCGGTGGGGAAGGCGGTGGTCGGTTCGCCGGTGTACAACAAGGCGTAATCGTACTTGTTGTTGGCTAGCGGGGGTAGCACCTGTACGCCAAAGTTGGATTTACTGTAGCCGTAGATGGCGCTGCCCGCTCCGCCCATTACGTACTCCGCCACCCCCATGTAGCCGTTGTACGTCTTATCGTTGGTGTCCGAAAAGTAGATGCGACTTCCCGCTGGCGCAAGCCCGCTCAGGTGCAACACCGAGTCGCCGACTGGCAGGATCTCATAAACCAGATCGCCGCTACTGCGCCCCTGGCTGGCAGTTTCGTTCAGCGTATGACCGGCGCTATCGAAGCCTGCCCGCCAACCCCAGGCAACGGCCAAGCGCTGGTGTTGGCGGAAAAGGCGATCACGCTGCTTGGCGCTCATGTCGTCGAGGTGAAAGATAACATAGCGCACCGCCAGACCACGCAGGAAATCTATCGTTTCAAGCGAGGGAAACTGGGCGGGAAAGTCGGCGACCAGATTTTCGTATCCACCAGGGTTGAGGCTGCTAGCCGGGCCGTTGACGATGGGGTGGCGATGGTAGGAGGTGAAATACTGATAGCGATTGAGCATGACCGCGTTATTCAGCCCCTGCCGAAAGATGACGGTGGGCAACTCCAGGGCCGGTCCAGGTGGCGCAGCAGCCAGCCAGCGATAGGCCGCGCTAGGCGCAGGCACAGCGGTAACATCGCGGGGCAGACCAATTTGCTCGAATAGGGCGAAGCCCACCAGCAACACTGGCAACAGGGTGAGCGCATAACGGGCCAGTGGGCGGGAAGGTTGCAGAGGGGGCGCATCGTTGCTGGCTGACTGTTTTCTGCTGAACCAGGCGGCAATCACGGCCACGCCGTAGGCAGCCAGCATACTAAGCGCCAGTGTCCCCAGCAGCGAGATGCGGGCCACTGCGTGCATACCAGTGAAGCCAGGGACGAAGCGATAGAGAAGCAGGTAGGGAAGTGGCACAGCGGTGCGGCTGCCCGCCACATCGCTGTAGTTGAGTTGCAAGTAGGGGCCGAGCGCAAGTATCACGCTACTAAAGCCGAGGATGAGCAGGAACGGGACATAGAAGTTACCACCAGCGCGGCGATGACCGAGCCACCAGATTACGCCGATTAGCGCCAGCAATATGGGAATAATGCCGGGGAAGATGCTCACCTCATAGGCAGTATAGTGGTTACCCTCGAATCTTAGTAGCAAGCTGTGTAGCCAGGGGGCGCTGCTAGGTGCGGCGAACAGGCTCTTTAGATTGGCGGATAGCATATATACCTGTTCAGTAGGCACACTAAATTGGTAGGTGTTCTGTATCTTCAGGTAGGTAAGGTAGAATGGCAGCGCAGGAATTATCCCCGCCAGCCCAGCTACCACCAGCCGCACGCCAAACAGGGTGGTGAAATATTGGCGCGTCTCGCGGTGGAGCAGGGCATAGAGTAGGTAGAGGCCCAGCATAATGATCATATAGAAGAAATAATATTGCGCCGATAGAGCCTGCAGCGCGATCAACACAACTAGGGCCACCGCCCAGCCTATGCTCCGCCCTCCGCTACGCAGCAGCTTGTCGAGGGCTAGCAGCAGCAGCGGCAGGTAGCCGATGTTGGCGAGGCCGATTTGCCCCCAGTGGGCGAAGTGGTAAGCGCTGAAGGAGTAGAGCAACCCGGCCACCATCGCCGCAACCCGGCTGCCAGTCAGATGGTGGGCAAGCAGGTAGCCGCCCCAACCGGCGATCACAAAGGTGAGCAGCGTCACAATATTGAAGCTGAGGATCAGGTTGCCGGTTATCAACGCGAACGGAGCAGCCAGCAGCGCCTCGCCAAAGATTAGCTCGTCGAACAGCAGGCTGTTGGGGTAGGGATAGAAGATGGGAGCCTGAAACAGATGCAGCGGGTCGTGGGGCAGGTGGTAGAGGCTGGCCCAGATGCGCCAAACGCTATCGAACTGATCATACAGGCTGCCCAGGTGGTCGCTGGCGTAGAATAGCAGCGGGTAAGTGGCAAGTGCAGCCAGACCCAGCAGCAGGATAGTATAAAGCAGCGCGAAGCTGCCTCGCGGCAGGGTGCGCCGGGGCGCGACAATTGTGGAAGTATTTTCAATCATAAGTTATTTGCACGCATACGCTGCTGGGGGGCTGAACCCCTAGCCCCCCAGGGTAGCTTCACCTTGATGCTCAAACGGCAATATGCTTACGTATCTTTTCCCTTGTTTTGATGGTTATGGACAGACTGCTCTTGACCTGGTGTAATTTATTCTCCGACCGCCCTATTTTAGCCGAAGTAGCAGCAGCGGCGCAAGCCCCAAGCGGGCGCGGGTGTGATAAAAGTTATGGGGTAAGCGTAGGGGCGGGCGGTGGCCCGCCCTGGTGCGAGAACTAGCCAATCAATAAGTTGCATTACACATAGCGGGCGCATCGCCAACCCTTCGTCAGCATTTTTTCAACGAGCCAGCAGCACAAGTGGTTTCGCCAAATTGTATAAATCACCTGGTTTACTCTTGACAAGACAGCTAGCATTGTGTTAATATTACACCAGCAGTTCGGTGTATGTTTGACACTTAGTTGTGAAAAAGGAGACAAGCAAAATGGCAGCAGTAACTAGCGATCAGGTAAAAGGCAACGCCGCCACGCTGGCGGTGGAGCAGCACGGGGTAGAGCCGATCCCCCTGAGCGAACGGCATGGCAACGTCGGCCAGCTATTCACCCTGTGGTTCTCGGCCAACCTGGGGATGCCCGCCTGGCTGGTGGGGGCGCTGGCAATCGTGTTCGGCCTCAGTTTGGGCGATGCATTGCTCGCTATCATCGTTGGCAACGTGATCGGCTGCGCCCTGGTGGGTCTCGCCTCGATGATGGGGCCAATATCGGGCGTGCCGCAACTGCCACTCACGCGGCGCAGCTTCGGGCGCTTCGGCGCGTACCTGCCCGCCCTGCTCAACTGGCTGAGTTGCACCGGCTGGTACGCAGTCAACAGCGTACTGGGCAGCTTCGCTCTTGCGCGGTTGTTTAACTTCGATTTCCTGCCCGCGCTGCTGGTTCTCAGTGGGGCGCAGATGATACTCGGCATCTACGGCCACAACCTCATCCACGCCTTCGAACGGGTAATGGCAGTAGTACTGGGCGCACTGTTCGTGGTGATGTACATCACCGCTGCGCCCGCCTTCGCCAACTTCAGCAAGCCCGCCACGGTCAGCGGCACGGCTCACTTCGGGATGCTGCTGCTGCTTATTACCGCAGTGGCGAGCTACGTGTTCAGTTGGTCCACCTATGGCGCGGATTACTCCCGCTACCTGCGCCCCGATAGCAGCAAGGCGCGGGTGTTCGGTTACACCTTCCTGGGCAGCTTCATCTCCTGCGTGCTGGTCGAGTTCCTCGGCGCACTTGTAACCAGCGCGACCGGCTTCACTGGCGCGAACGCCGACCCCATTCAGCGGGTAGTCACCACCGTGGGCAGCAACCTGGCCGTCCCTGCCCTGATCGCCATCGTCCTCGGCACCATCACTGCTAACGTGCTAAACATCTATACCGGCGCGATGTCGCTGCTCACCCTGGAACTGCCAATCAAACGTTGGGTCAGCGTGGTTGCGGTCGGGTTGCTGGGAGGGGTGTTCACCTACTACCTGTTCGCTAACGACTTTGCCAAAGGATATGAGAGCTTCCTGCTGCTCATCTCCTACTGGATTGCTCCCTGGCTGGCGGTGGTCGCCGCCCACTTCTTCATCGTCAATCGCGGCAGGAACGATGGGCAGGCCGTTGCCGTCGAACCCTTCCACTGGGCGGGCATTGCCGCTTTCCTCATCGGAGTAGCCGCCAGCGTACCGTTCATCAACCACTCCACCGACCCCAAGCTCGTCGGCCCGTTTGTTAGTTGGTTCAACGGCGGCGATGTCGCCTACTACGTCGGCTTTATCGTGGCAGGCGCGGCCTACCTGCTGCTGGCGCGGCTCTTGGCCGCCGCTAACAGCAAGGCGCTGCCTGCGCCAGTGGTCGAGCAATAAGCGCAGCTTTGATCAACTAAGTCCCCAGCGGGGGTTGGGGGAGAATCTTGAAGCGCAATGATGCCATGGCAAGCACGCAAATGTTGATCAACTAAGCCCCCAGCGGGGGTTGGGGGAGAATCTTGAAGCGCAATGATGTCGGGGTAAGCACGCACTGTGTAGTCGTGTTTGCCTCGGCATCAGTACAGGGCGGGATTCTCCACTAAACCCCCGCTGGGGGCTTAGATTAATGAGTTTGCAGCGGATCGCTCATTCACCCCAGCGAACAATCATTGAGATGCCTCATCTGGTTTAGAGACTAGTTGCTGGCATCAATCCATCCCTGATCATTACCTTCACCCCTTCGCCGCCGCGCAGCTTCAGCCAGATTGCCTTCTGGTTGGCTTCAAACAGCAACTCGAAGGTAAAGAATGGGCAGCAAACCCGCTCGAAAACGATGAACTCGAATAGGCGGGTAGCCCACTCATCGCTGCCAGGGAAGCGCAGGGCGAAGCCATCGGCTAGCTCTTCTACCTGCTCGATTTTGCTAAAGATTGCGTCGGCAAGCTCGCGTTCATGCGCCGCCAGTTCTTGCTCGCTCAGTTTGCAGGCAATGAGTGTTTCATCCCCCGCCACCGCGATGTTGTTGCTCACAATTCTGCTCCTTTGCTATTACCAATAACGTTTGGAGGTGGTGTAAATTGCACCAGGGCCAACAACGGTTAGACCCTACGCATATCTCACCATCTCCTCGACTAATTGGTAAAATATCAGTTCGCATCGGTGATACAGTAAAATCAGCATTGTTGGCGCTGCACCAGGGCGGGCCACCGCCCGCCCCTACGATTTACCGCATTACCCGCTGGAAGTGGTATAAGTTTGCCTGTGGTTAAGCGGAGCCGGGCCATCCACAAATGGTCCGGCTCCAGGATTTAGAACCTAGCAGCAGCGCTTGTCGCCACAGCA
>JBBRMT010000086.1:0-17156 GCA_038230695.1 Chloroflexia bacterium | reverse complement strand
GATGGGGTGGACATTACCGCCGCCAAGCCGAAGGAGCTACGCCGCGCCCGCCTCAAGATCGGTATGATCTTCCAGAGCTTCAACCTGGTGAAGCGCAGCAGCGTGCTGACCAATGTGCTGAACGGCAGGTTGGGCTACCTGGACACCTTCGGCACGCTGTTTGGTCGCTTCCCCGCCGCCGAGCGAGAGCGGGCATTGCACAACTTGCAGCGGGTGGGTATCGCCGAGAAGGTATGGAATCGTGCCGATGCGCTCTCCGGTGGGCAGCAGCAGCGGGTGGCGATCGCCCGCGCTTTGATGCAGGAGCCACGTCTGATGCTGGCCGATGAGCCGGTTGCCAGCCTCGACCCCGCTACCAGCCACTCAGTGATGAAGTATCTGGAGCAAATCAATAAGGAGGAGGGCATTACCGTCCTCTGCAATCTGCACTTTCTCAGCCTCGCCCGCCGCTATGCCGACCGCGTTCTGGCCTTCAAGGCCGGGCGCATTGTCTTCGACGGCACTCCGCACGAGATTGACGATGACCGCTTCCGCGCCATCTACGGCGAGGACGCAGTGCAGGTTGAGATCGGGATTGGAGGCACCTAATGGCAACCACAGACGATCAGGAGCCACGCAAGTTGGGCGAAGCCGAGATCGAGGCCGAGCGCATCGGTGTGGATCGGCTGGCCGAGATGCGGGCAGCACAGGCCAACAAGCCCATACTTGCGCTGCCGCCACGCCGCACCCGCCGCTGGCTCAACTGGTTGCTCTTTCTTATCGTCATCGCATCGGTTATCTATGGCTGGACCGCCAGCCAGGCCGACCCGCTCAAATTGTATGAGAAGCGTGCCGACTTCGCCCGCATCCTCGGCCAGGTGCTACGCGCCGACTTCCTCGATCAGCAGCAGCAGATCTTCGTCGCCCAGTTTATCAGCCCCGGTCAGAGCGATTACGCCACCCAGATCAATCAGAAGATCAGCGCCGACCTCGACAGCGTGCTGCAGACCGGGCAGCAGATCCAGGCCGCGATCAAGGCTGGCACATTCAAAGTGGATAGCGACCAGATGACCCGCATCCAGGGCTTTGTGCGGGATGCCAGCGATGTGCAAATCGTAGTTCAGGGCAACACTGACCCCAACGCCACGGTCAGCGCAGCGCAATCCGGCCAGCCGCAGCTTACGCTGAACCCGTTGCAGGGCAACCCCGGCGACAAAATCACAGTAAAGGGCAGCAACTTCGCGGCGAACACCAAGGTTGACCTCAGTTGGATTGGAGGGCAGCAGGCTGAACTGCCGATGGTTCGCATAGACCCGACTGCGCCGGTATCGGTACAGACCGACAGTAACGGCAACTTCACCACCTCGTTCATCACCCCAGCCGCCGAGTCCGGCCGCCTGTTCAACAGCAATCGCATCAAGGCCACGGCTCTGGTAACGCTGTTCGCGCCCAGCGAGTCGTTGAAGAATACCTGGGGCAGCATTCTGGTAACCGTGTTCCAGTCGTTCCTCGCTTCGATCATCGCTATCTTCGTTAGCGTGCCGCTGGCCTTCCTCGCGGCCCGCAACATCATGCCCAACAAGCCGCTGGGCAACACGGTCTTCTACGTGGTACGCACTTTCCTCAATATCATGCGCTCGATTGAGGTGTTGATCATCGCGGTCATCTTTGCCGCAGCGGTAGGAGTGGGACCATTCGCTGGTTTGCTGGCGCTCACGGTTCACTCCATCGCCAGCCTTGCGAAGCTCTACTCCGAGGCGATCGAGGGGATTGACCCCGGCCCCGGCGAGGCCATTCGCACCACTGGCGCGAACCCCATTCAGGTGGCCCGCTTTGCCATCGTGCCGCAGGTTATCCCCGCGTTCATCTCCTTCACCCTCTACCGCTGGGATGTGAATGTACGTATGGCAACCATCGTCGGCTTTGTGGGTGGTGGTGGGGTTGGCTTCCTACTCAATTCCTATGCAGGCAACCTGCAATGGGCGCAGGCTGGCACAGTAATCTGGGCGATCGCCATTGTGGTTATTTTGCTCGACTTTGCAAGCTCGAAGATCCGCCAGTCGTTGGTGTGATACGTGCAGCTTCCCGCCACCTTGCCAGCCAATCTTTGAACCATCATCCTTGTATCGGACTATTATACAGTAACCGCTTTAATTAATGATAATGATGATAAGGATGGATGAACGCGAAACTCACCCGCTGATCAAGCTGATCGAAGAGAACTGTGACGAACTGGTGCGGCGCATGATCGAGGTAAACACACCTGCGCCACTCAGGGAGAGCATGGAGCTAGCGGAAATGGCAACTGCAGTTAGCAACATGAACCGCGTCCTCAACAGTGTGGTCAACTGGCTGGGTGATAGAGCGGTGCAGCAGGAAGGTATGCTGGTCGTTATAGATTACACGCTTGCTACCGACGGGCAGACTGCGCCAGAAGCAGCTATGAAGCGGATTGATCGCACTATGCAGGTGATTGCCGATTTTGCGGGCGAACGTTTCGGCTCCGGCAGAGAACTCATCCGTGCCGAGCGGCAGATGCAATCGGCAGCGACGCTAGCGCGTTTGGTAGTGGCAGGCGAGGCGCTGAAGCGCACCAATCAGCGCGAGGCCGGGTCTGCTCACAACCACGCATCAGAAACAGGGGAAGCTAGGCGATTACTCTAGCCTGGTGACTCATCATTAGCGGTTAGCTATCGCGTCCCCACACCAGCAAAGTAGTGGGGGCGCAGTATTTTTGCCCAGGTATGGACAAAGAACCTTGAACATACTGGCTCAGACACACATCTTAGCTATTTGGTATAATGTATTTCCCAGTTGTTTTAGTGCAGGAAAGGAGACCTCATTATGCCAATCGAAACCCAGGCGCATGAGAAGAACGGTAGCGTTCAGCCAGCGCAGTTTGAGATACTAGGCCACAGCGTGCGCCAGCCGCAGCGCAAACTTGAGACCTTCCCCACCCCCAACCATGTAACGCGGGTGGCGCTGAAGAGTGCAGAGCTAACCAGCCTTTGCCCCATTACCGGCCAGCCTGATTTTTCGACGGTAGATATTACCTATGCGCCCGATCTGCTCTGCCTCGAATCTAAAAGTCTGAAGCTCTACCTGTGGAGCTATCGCAACGAAGGCGCATTCTGCGAAGCGCTGGCCGCGCAAATTGCTCAAGACGTGTTCGATGCCTTGCAGCCGCACTGGTGTACCGTAAACATCAACCAGGCGGTGCGCGGCGGTATTGCCATCGAAGCGGAGGCCACCGTTCGCCGCGAAGCAGGAGGGGCGGAATGAGTGCGATTGATGCTGTAGCGGTAGTCAGTGGAGGGATGGACTCCACTACTTTGCTGCACTATCTGGTAAAGAAGCAGGGATTGCGCCCGGCATTGCTTACCTTTGCTTATGGGCAACGCCACGTTCGTGAGATAGACTGCGCCCGCGCTCAGGCAGCGATACTCGGCCTGGCTGCGCCCACTCTGTTCGACCTCACCCCATTTAAGGATGCGTTTGCCGCCTCTGCACTTACCGATGCCAGCAGGGAGATACCGCAAGCCAGCGAGGTAGAAGGCGATCCCCAGCCTGCCACCTACGTGCCGTTCCGCAACCTTATCTTTCTAACCCTGGCCGCTGCATACGCCGAGTCGCATGGCGCAATCGCAGTCTACTATGGCGCACAACGGCACGATCTGTATGGCTACTGGGATACAACGCCCGATTTCCTCGAACGGGTGAACCAAGTCTACGCGCTGAACCGCAAGAGCGCGGTCAGCGTCGAAGCGCCGTTCATCAGCTACAGCAAGGCCGACATCCTACGCCTGGGATTCGAGATGGGGGTAGATTATGGTCAGACCTGGAGTTGCTATCAAGGAGCGGCGATAGCCTGCGGCAACTGCCCCACCTGCGCCGAGCGGCTCAAGGCGTTCGCCGAGGTAGGTGTGCCTGACCCGTTGCCATATGCTACCACACAGGGAGTAGCATAATGGCCGAAGCGGGCATCTACACTATTGCCAAGCAATTTGAGTTCTCCGCCGCTCATCACCTCGACGGATTGGGTGCGGGGCATCCTTGCGCCCGCAATCATGGGCATAACTATGTGGTGGAGGTAACGTTGGCGGCAACTGCGCTTGACCTGCGTGGCTTTATCAAGGATTACGGGGAGCTAGCCCCGATCAAGGATTACCTCAACAGGAATCTCGACCATCAGGACTTGAACGAGGTTCTGAGCTTTCAACCATCGGCGGAGAACCTGGCTCGCTATCTGTTCGATTTGTGGCGGGCAGAGTTCCCCCAGCTTGTGCTGGTGCGCGTGTCGGAGACGGCCCGCACCTGGGCAAGCTATGGCGTGGCGCTTGTCACCTGGTTGGAGATGACAAAACAGTAGAACTAACCTCCTACCGGGAGGGGTTGGGGTGGGTAACAGTGGACCAAACTTATCTGGTAAACGACATATACGCTTCGGTGCAGGGAGAGGGGGCAATGACCGGCGTGCCGATGGCGCTGCTGCGATTGCACGGCTGCCCAGTAGGTTGTCCCTTCTGCGATACCAAAGAGACCTGGCTAGTACGCGACGAGGACGAGCGAACGACGCTTGCCGCTGCTCTGGGCGCGAACTCTTTGTTTGCCGTGATGAGCGCAACACAGATTAGCGAGTATATTGCTATTACCTATGGACGACATAACCCTCAAGAACACAACCACGCGACCCGCCAAAGCGGGCCACAATGGGTACTGATAACTGGCGGGGAGCCAGGGCTGCAACCATTGGCGGAGCTGGTGGATACATTGCACGCCGCTGGCTACCAGGTGGCAGTGGAGACCAGCGGCACGGCGGATGGCGTGCTGGTAGCAGGGCTGGATTGGGTGTGTGTAAGCCCCAAGATGGGAATGCCAGGCGGGCGGCTAGTGCTGCCTCAAGTGGTTGCCATTGCCGACGAAATCAAGATGGTGATCGGCAAGGAGAGCGACTTCGAGAAGTTGGAGCAACTGCTGGCAACCTCCCAACTGAAGCCAGGAGTGGTGATTTCGCTTCAACCGATAAGCCAATCGCCCAGCGCGACGCGGCTGTGCATGGACAAGGCTTTGCAAACCGGCTGGCGGCTGTCCGTGCAAGTGCATAAGTATCTGAACATCAAGTAGGAAAGCGCTATCGCGCTATGTCAAGTATGGCTTGATGATTGAGACCAGGTTTGTAACCTCTATGGGCTTTCTCATTACTCCAACAAACAACGCTGCACGGTCAGTTAGCGGTTGGGTGGTGCGTGAGTGGGCGGTGAGGGCAATAATAGGAATGTCTCTAGTATCGAGGTTGGCTTTCAAACGTGCGCTGGCAGTGACCCCATCCATCAGCGGCATATCTATGTCCATGATGATGAGCGCTGGTCGTAGGCAGTTAGCCCGCCCCAGATAGGCAATCGCCTGATAACCGTTAGTACAAATGACTGCTGTTGCACCAATAATCTCCTCGGCCACTGTACTGACGATTTCGGCATGGTCAAGATTATCCTCGACGATTAGCACCATCGGCTTGATGATGCCACTATTACCTGGCCTGGCTGGGCTTGGGTTGAGCGCAGCGATGGTCGTCAAACGCTTGACTATCTCCGCCGCCCGCAATGGTAGACCCAGCTGTTGATACAAACCAATTGCCCGCTCAAGCAAGGGTTGCGCTTGCGCTTTGGCCTCGTTATCATCACCCGCCCGAGAAAGTTCCATCCCTGCATATTCCTCCCATATGCACGCTTGCTCATAATAGCTAATAGTGCCGTCGAGGGCGAGGATGAAGTGGGCAGCCGCTTCCTGCCACTCACCGAGCAAACTATAAAGTAGCGCCAGCGCGTGTTCCACCGTAGCCGTATCTTCGGCCGAGAGGTTAGGGTGCTGCGCCCTGCGATCTTTGATCCATCGCACGTAACGCCACGCCGAGGTGTTTTCCTGCCTCATGCTTATATAGTAAGCAATGCGAAGCGAAGAGTTGGCAAGCAGAAGTGGTTCATCAGTGGGGCTGGGGCTGGGGATTACCGATGCCGCAAACCACGCTGGCAGACCCCCAGTGTGGCGGGCGAACTCGGCAATATAATTCGCCACCGCCTCTTTTGCAGTCTGGCTGCCACTTTGTCGGGCAACATCGTATACATGGTGGAAATATGCTTCAGCCTTCTCCATCTCACCTGCCCGCAGATAGACGCGAGCCGCATCGCCAATACACAGACACTGCATTTCAAGGTCAGGCAGCTTCTCCCCTAGGCTAGCTGCCTGAGCTGCATATTCAAGCGCAAGGTCGTAAGGACCATAGTCGGAGTGAAGCCAGGCGAGCAGACGGGCGGCGTTGGCTCGCGACCGCTGACCTCCGCTATTCCCTGCAATGGTCCAGGCGCGGGTGAACATCTCCCTAGCCCGATAAGCATCACCTCTCCCGATATAAAGGAGTCCTAGATTGCCGGTCGCTGCGCTGGCAGTAGCGTAATCGCCTACCTGGATGGCAGTATCGCTGCTGCGCTGGTAATATCCTTCCGCCATCGCAAAGTCGTCTTCATAATAATAAAGCCCACCCAGTCGGTTTAGAGCCGCCGCAAGCAACTGCTGCCCTTTCGCCTTGCCAAGCAACGCCTGCTCCGTGAGGAGGAGTTCCCTCTTAGCCTCGGCCAACCTGCCTCTGCCGAAATAAATCAAACCTTGCAGCCAGAAGGCACGAGCAGTAAGGAGATGCGCATCGCGTTGTGCAGCGCTTAGTGTAAACATCTCCAGGTCAGCGAGGTTCAATTGCTTGCGTGCTGCATCAAATTGCCCGTTCTGGATGTCTGCCTCAGCCTGAGACAAAGCGTTCGCCGCCCATGCCAAATGCAGAGACGCGCCGCAGTTTGTGCAGTAACCAGTCCCCTCATTATCAGCATCGCAAACCAAACATTTTATCATCTAGCTATCACCTATAATTGGAACGTGAATGCAAATACTAGTGTCGTTAATTTTATTCAAAGCGTAGATGCCTTGTGCGCTTAATAATATTGTAGCACTCTTTAGGGGGCAACGGCAAGAGGGTGAAATTGATTGAGATTATGAACAGCATAATAACAGTTATCTTGAGCTTAACGCGGCTATATAATATACTATTCAGTTTATTTGGGTTTGGCGAGAAAGGGTGGATGGAGAAGACCTGATTTTCCATGATAAATCGCCAATACGGTAAGGTGTTTGGTAAGGTTGACCGAGTATAATACATCCGATAGCCCTCCTGATATATGACCAACACCCAAATGTACCGGATCAGAGTAGAAGGATTGTTCACTTCCAGGGGTTATCCGAAGTTAAGATGAGCGGCGCAGTCGAAATGCAAGCTAAATCAAGGCTGACGCGCGCCAATCACCCAAATGAATGTATGTGCCAGTTTCCTGCCCCACCCAGGCTTGACTGACCCATACAGGCCGCGGCGGCTAAAATATATACGAAGCAGGAAAGAGGAGAAGATGATACGACGAACAGGCTCATCCATCGCAGTGATTTTGCTGGTGATGGTCATTGGCATTGCGGTGTTCAGCAATGGGCAGGCTCAAGCCGCCCCAGCAGACAAGGCGCAGAAGAAAGTGGCTCACCCTACTGCCACTATTACTGTCTGTGCCTCTGGTTGCGATTACACCACCATACAGGCGGCGGTAAATGCAGCGGCCAACGGTGATACAATCACTGTTGGCGCAGGCAATTATGTGGAGCAGGTGATGATTGGCAAATCACTCACCCTCAGTGGCGCGGGCGCAACCGCCACTTATATCCTGGCTCCCAGCCTCATGACCACGGTGAATGTCGCAAACCCCAGCATCCCCGCTCAGAACCAGAATGTAGCTGACATTGTGACCATCAGCGGCACAGTTAGCGTGAACATGACTGGCTTCAGCGTAGCTGGCCCTGGCCCTGGCGGTTGCAATAGCATCAGCTACGGTATCTTCGTGGTGGGTGGCGCTAACGCTAACCTCGACAACAATCATGTCTATTCGATCCGCGACAACCCCTTCAGCGGCTGTCAGAACGGCAACGCCATCCGCATCGGCTCCAACTATCTGGGGCAGACTGGCAGCGGCATTGTGTCGAACAGCGTGTTCACCGACAACCAGAAGAGCGGCGTCATCTTCGACGGCGCTGGCGTTAGCGGCACGATTGACCATAACACCATCCTTGGTAACGGCCCGACCACGGTCATTGCCCAGAACGGAGTTCAGGTTTCGCGTGGCGCAGTTACCACGGTTACGAACAACATCATCTCCGGCTGGTATTATAACTCGTCAACTTCGGCTGCTGGCTGCGTTGAAGTCTATAACGCGGGCGCTACCATAGTTGCCAACAATCTTGTCTCCAATTGCAACCTGGGTATCAATCCTGGTAACGACGATGGTAGCAGCGCAGTTGGCAGCTTCACCGGCAACGTTATGACCGGCACTGGTAGCGCACTCGACTACGGTATCGCCATTGGCGATGGCTGGGCTGGTTCGCTTGTCGCCAACAACTCTGCCTACAATACCGATTGGGGCATCTA
Organism: Chloroflexia bacterium; assembly: GCA_038230695.1. Classification (GTDB taxonomy): domain Bacteria; phylum Chloroflexota; class Chloroflexia; order QHBQ01; family QHBQ01; genus QHBQ01. Next base: position 8,668 of record JBBRMT010000086.1, on the reverse strand, counting down.
CGGCTACGATGTGCCTGTAACCATCACCAGCAACCTGGTCAACAGCAACACTTATGGCATCTATCTCGACACTTTTAATGGCCTGAACGGAGCGGCGAACAGCAACATCAGCTTCAACCGCATCGTCAGCAACACCAATGGGATGTACAACAACGTCCCTGCGCCAGCCACTGCTGTCAATAACTGGTGGGGCTGCAACGCGGGGCCGGGCAATGCTGGTTGTGATATGCAGAGCGGCTCGCTGATGCAAGCAGGGAAGCCACATCGCCCGCGTACCGTGCCAGTTGATGGCGCAACGCAAGGAAGTCACGCCCCAACCACGGTGCAGCGTTCTGCCCCGCTCGGCGCGATCAGCTTCAGCCCCTGGCTGACATTGCACAATGGCCTCGGCAACCCCGGCCCGATCGCGATTGGCAGCAGCGCGGTGGACACCTCCAGCCTTACCATTAACTCCAACAATCAGGATACCTCCAGCCTCGGCCATATCCGCGACTATACGCCGGTTGCGTTCACTGCCACGCTCGGTACGATGAACCCCCCTTACACTGGCACAATCAATGGCCTGGCTCAATCCACCTTTACCACCAGCGCCACCGGCACCGCCAACGTCTGCTCAATCGTGGACAACCAGAACACTTGCAGCAACATCATCGTTTCGGGCGTGCCGACCACCACTTATGCCAATCAGGCATGGATAGGCCTACCGTGTGGCACCGACCCCGACGGCCCCGGACCAGCGATTGCCATGTGTTACGACTCCTTCCCGATGGTGCAACCCGCCATCAATGCGGTGACCGACCCCGGCGCTACCTACGTCTATACCGGCTCCTACCCTGAGCAACTCACCATCACCAAGACGCTCAACTTCATTGGCTCCGACGCGAACCTGGTACACATCCAGGCTCCCAACCCGATGAACAGTCTACGCATCTACGACCCCAACAATCAGGGCAACTTCCGCGATGTCCTCGACATTGTTACCATCAGTGGCACCAATACGGTGACGATGACTGGCTTCAATGTCACCGGCCCCGGCCCCAGCAGTTGCAACAGCATCAGCTACGGACTGCTGGCCCTGGGTGGCGCACACCTCGACTTCACCAGCGACAGTGTCACCTCGGTGCGCGACAATCCGTTCGGCGGCTGTCAGAATGCCATTGGCCTGCGCGTCGGTTACGCCGCGCTCAACCAGAGCGGCACGCTCATCGCCAGCGCCGACGTGTTCAGCGACAACCAGAAGGGCGATCTCATCCTCAGCGGCGCAGGCACAAGTGGCTTGGTCAGCGGTAACAGCTTCACTGGAGCAGGCACCACTGGTGTCACCGCCCAGAACGGTATAGAAATACTTGATGGTGCGACCGCCAGCGTCACCGGCAACACGATTACCGGCTATGCTTATCTCACCACCAATATCAGCAACTACGTCGCCACCGCGATGCTGCCGATCGACAGCCCCAGCTACACGATTAACGGCAACCAGTTCAACGCCGATCAGGTAGCCGTCTATAACTACATTGACGACCACTCTGCCACCGTATTCAGCGTCACCAACAACACCATCGTCGGGCGCAACGACCCCACCGATGAGGGCGTAATCGCTTACAGCGAGCCGCCCAACACGGGGCCGGATCGCAGAAGCGCTGGCCGCATCAGCCCGATGCGCGAAGCAGGCGACAAGCCGAGGCATCCCGCCGTGCCTGACTCGTTTAACGGCTCCACCATTGCCAACAACGACATCGCCGCGACCGCCTATGGCGTGGAAATTGGCTCGAATGGCGTGAACGTCAACACCAATCTGATCCACCTCAACGACAATGGTATCCTGCTCGATAGCGGGACTAATGCCACCAGCAGCAGCAGCGCGACGTTCAACCGTATCGTCAGCAACACGGTCGGCATCACCAACACCGACACCCCCAACTTCAACGCGCTCGACAACTGGTGGGGCTGCAACCCTGGCCCTAACACGTCCGGCTGCGATACGGCACAGGGGCCGATCAACTTCAACCCCTGGCTGACCCTCCACGCCACCACCAACCCCAGCGTTATTACCGTGGGGGACACAGCGGTGAACACCGGCACACTAACCCTCAACTCGCAGGGGCAGGACACCTCCGGCCTCGGCCACATCCCCAATTACACGCCGATGTTCTTCACTGCCACACTCGGCACGATGAACCCGCCTTACACCGGCACCATCAATGGGGTGACTACCTCCACCTACAACAGCAACGCGACCGGCAATGCCAACGTCTGCACCATTGTTGACAATCAGACCGTCTGCAACCCCATCACCGTCAACCCGCTGGCAACCGCCACCCCAACCACGACCAATACGCCGACCAACACGCCGACCAATACCAGCACGCCCACACCCACCCCCACCAGCGTTTACACAACCGTGGTGGTGCGACCGTCTGCACTGCAAGGTTGGGCGCGCTACGACGAGAACACCGCCACCAGCAACTTTGTGGTCGGCCCACCAACTCCGCCCTACGGCATCGGCAGCTATCAGATGCAAACCGGCAGTGGCAACGGCTCCGGCCTGGGTGGTAAAAACTACTTTGCCACCAACGCCTATAGCGGCACACTGCTCAACGCTATAACCTCGCTCACCTATCGCACCTATATTGACCCTGCATCCGCTGCTGGGCCGCAACTCGACATCGTAATTGAACTGAAGGTGGATACCACTGGCGGCAGCAACTACAACAACACCTTCGTCTTCGAACCAGTCAACTCTCCCAGCCAGGGTACACCTACCCCCGGCATCTGGCAAACCTGGGACGCGCGTCATGGATACTGGCGCATCACCAGAGCGGCCTGCGGCCAGGTACCCAATACGTACCTGACGCTTGACACCTTCCTCGCCGGTTGCCCCAACGCCAGAATGGTGCAGTGGTACCCACGTGCCGATGGATACGCCACTGGCCTGAGCGCAGGACAGGCATCGGGTGGCTCATGGGCCAACTTCATCGGCTACACCGATGGCTTCGAGATGGACATCAACTATAGCTCTACCACCTACGACTTCGAGCCTGACCTGGCAACCAGCACGCCGACTGTCACCAATACGCCGACCAGCACTGATACACCAACCGATACCGCGACTGCCACCAATGTGCCTCCAACCGACACTGCCACCAACGTGCCTCCAACCGATACCGCGACCGCCACCAACGTGCCTCCAACCGATACCGCGACCGCTACTAACGTGCCAGCCACCGCGACTGCCACCAACGTGCCTCCAACCGATACCGCGACTGCCACCAACGTGCCAGCCACCGACACTGCCACCGCTACCAACGTGCCGCCAACCGACACTGCAACTGCCACCAACGTGCCAGCCACCGACACAGCCATCGCTACTAACGTGCCAGCCACCGCGACTGCCACCAACGTGCCTCCAACCGACACCGCGACTGCCACCAATGTGCCGCCAACCGACACTGCCACCGCTACTAACGTGCCGCCAACCGACACAGCCACCAACACACCGGGCGGCCCGACTAGCACGATGACCAGCACCCCATTGCCCATAACCGACACGCCGACTTCCACCAATACACCAATGGCAACCAGCACGCTGACCGCCACTGGCACGCCTATGCCGAGTGCGACCCCCACCGACTGCCCCAACCCCTTTGTGGATGTGCAGGGTGACATCTTCTATACAGCAATCCACTACCTGAACTGTCGCGGAGTAGTCAATGGCATTGACCATACCCATTACGCGCCAGCAGGCACCTCGACCCGTGGACAGTTCGCCAAGGTGGTGGTGCTAGGCTTCGGCACGCCGCTGTTCACGCCGACTGGCAATCCCGACTTTACCGATGTGCCAGCCAGCTACTTCGCATACGTTTACATCGAAACCGGCTTCCACTACGGCATCCTAAGCGGCTTCGATCCCGCCACCTGCCACACTTACGGCCTCAACACGCCTTGCTACCTGCCGAACTTGCCCATCACCCGCGGCCAGCTAACCAAGCTAGTCGTGAATGCAGGCGGTTACACCCTGATTACACCAACAGGTGGGCAGCAGGACTTCGTTGACGTGCAACCCAGCAACGTCTTCTACGTCAGCATCGAGACTGCCTTCCACGCTGGCCTCATCAATGGCTACCCTGGACATTTCTTCCGCCCCAACCTCAACATCCGCCGCGATGAAATGGCCCAGATCGTCTACACCGGCATTCTCAACCGCCCCCACTTAGCCGCAGGCTGATGACGGGAACTAGATTTTAACATGAGCGGGCGTATCTTCGGATATGTCCGCTCTGCAATTAATGCGAACCATCGCTTATTGATTGGCGAGAGTAGTCGTGCATATCTGCCGAAGGCCGCGCTATGCACCGCGCTCGGACCTGCCCCCGACGGCAATGTGGTATCCATCCTGTATAGCGAGGCGCCGCGCTCCCACAGCCTGGAGGCGCAGATGGTGGCCGAAACCGAGATCAGCCTGGAGCTGATCGAGGCTGCTGAAGAGGAAGCCCGCAGGCTGGGTCGCATAGGGGAGAGCAATATCCAGAAGGTGCGCGATTATGGCTACGGCGTGGCGGTAGCGCTGCAAGTAGCCAGCTTGACGCGCTCACCGGCGCAACGTGGCGAACTGGGTAGTTCGGTGCGCCAGACCAACATTAGCGCCCTGACCACCCTGATCGACGACCGTGCTGGCTGCGATATGCTGATTACGCCAGCTAGCTGAGAATAGAACACTGAAACAATGGCAGCTAAATAACTGGCTCCAACGTGAATGGCGCATCATCGCCGATCAGATCAAGCACCTGGTTCAGGTCGGTAATATCGCTGCCGCGCTTGAGGAAGCGAATACCCACCCGCTCGGCTTGTTGGCGATGGCCGCGACCGGGGTCGTCATCAATGAACACTGCATCCAGCGGCTGCACATTGGTGGCGGCCAGGATGTCGCGCAGCATCTGCTCTTTGTCGGCGCTCCAAACCGCTTCAATGTAGTCGAAATGCGTGTCCAGTGTCCAGGCAGCCAGGGCGCGGTAGGTGGGAGCGGGGTGGTTGTAGGTGCAGAGCGCAACCAATACCTCCCGATTGTCCAGCTCACGCAGCACGGCGCGGGTTTCGGGGAATAGCTGCAGCCGCTTGCCGTCGTTACGCAGGATAATATCGGGGTTGGAGCCGGGCGGACAGGAGTATTCGTAATCGTTGGAGCCAATATAATCGCCTTCGCCATTGTCGGAGATGTTCGCCCCCTCCAACCCATGCCAGAGCGTCTCATCGCCATCGAAGATAATCAGCCTCATGCTTTCACCTTTCTTGCTTTCGAGCGAGCCTTCAGAACGGCACCAACAAAGTTATGATAACCCCCCCAAAGGGTGAGGTTGGGAGGGGGTGTACCGCTCATCATAACTTTGGTTACGCGGTATTAAGCTACGGCGCATCATCAGCGTCGGGATTATCGGTAAGGTCGGGTTGGTCATCATCCTCGGCTACGCTGACCACGCCATCCTCGTCAACCGTCCAGCGCTGGTTTAGCTCCTCGCCCTCCTGCAGTTGCTCGTTGTCGGCTTTGCCATCGTTTTGATTAGCTTCGTTGTCCATGTTTGCGCCTCCTAGAGTATTTACTTGTCGTTCTCGTACCAGCTAAGGGGATAGCTGGGGTCGTCAATCTCCATCGCCGCCTCGGTATAGTAGATGGGATGGAAGGTGTCAATCATCACCGCTAGCTCCTCGGTGGCTTCCTTGCCGATGCTGGCTTCGGCTGCGCCCGGCGTAGGCCCGTGGGGGATGCCATGCGGGTGCATGGTGATGCTGCCCATCTCCATGCCTTTGCGCGACATGAAGTTGCCGTTGACGTAGTAGATCATCTCCTCGCTGTCAATGTTGCTGTGGTTGTAGGGCGCAGGGATGCCTTCAGGGTGGTAGTCGAACTTGCGTGGCACGAATGAGCAAACCACGAAGTTTGGCCCCTGGAAGGTCTGATGCACGGGCGGCGGTTGGTGGATACGGCCAGTAATTGGCTCGAAGTCGCGGATGTTGAAGCGCCAGGGGTAAAGGTAGCCGTCCCAGCCGACCACATCCAGCGGGTGGCTTTGGTAATAATAGGCTGTTACCATATCGGCAGCGCGGACCACCACCTCGTACTCGCGCCCTGGCTGCGGATCTTCGATAACCGGCGCTAGCTCGGTTGGCCCGCTGATGTCGCGTTCGCAATAGGGGGAGTGTTCCAGCAGTTGACCGTACTGGTTCTGGTAGCGATGCGGCACTTCGATACGCCCTTTCGCCTCGCTGACGAACCAGCGTTGCCCGTCGGGGCTATTATCGTTATCCAACACCACGCGGTAGGTGGTGCCATGTGGCAGAATGACGTAATCGCCTGGCTCATAGGGCAGGTTGCCAAAGACGGTCTCGAACACGCCGCGCCCCTGGTGGATGAAGTACATCTCATCGGCCTGGGAGTTGCGATAGTAGTAGGGCATCTGCTCGGTGGGGCGGGCTAGGGCCATGCGGATGTCGTTGTTGAACATGAGGATGCGCCGCGCCTGGATGGGGTCGCCGCCAGCGAGCAGCGCCCCAGTCTTGAGGTGGTGGTGGCGCTGCACCTCCTGCGGCGCGATTTTGGGGGTGAGTGCGGCGCTCATCTCTGGGCAGGGCTGGATACGCACTGCCCGCACCGGCGGGTTGTAGTGGTAGAGCAGGCTGGCAATCCCGCTGAAGCCTTCTACACCAAACAGCTCCTCGGTGTAGAGCTTGCTATCGGGGCGGCGGAAGATGGTGTGCCGCTTGTGGGGGATCTCCCCCATTTTCTTATAGTAGGGCATCGTTGCCCCTCCTTCTTTGTTTGCTGATGGTGGAATATCGCCAGGGTCCTATTGTCATGGCTCCGAATCCTCACCGTGATTGTCGTGTACAGGGAAAGAGCCAAAGCGGCCGTGGTCGCGCCTCATTTGACCCCAACCTCGACTACTATCATGGGAGTCGTTATCGCCTGTTATCTCGTGTATTACCTGCTGTTCTTTTGAACCATGATTAGCCCGAAGACCAAGGGTATTCGAGCCTTGAGCTAGAGTACCAGATCGCGCATTGAATTCATCCTTGCTGACAATCCTACGTGCTATCGTGCGTTTAACTGAGATTACAAAACCTTCCTCATCAGTAGTGAAGACCATTTCTGGTTCTTCAATTATCTTGCCACTGAAGGGTTCTTGATGTCTTGGTCTTCTTACCGGCGTTTCTATTTCCTTCTTAGATCGTCTAGTTATCCGCTGCCTTGATGGCTTGATAATACTAGGCCAGGTACTACTCGGCCACAGGTGCCGCACTCGCAATTTGCCTTTATGTACCTTCTGCATATGCTTCGGTAGGTCTTTGGCTCTTACTGAGGACTTGCACACCGAGCAAGTTTCTAGTGAGTGTACCTTCTGCATATGTGTGGGTACGTTTTTGGCTTTTACTGGGGATTTGCACACCGAGCAAGTTTCTAGAGAGCTTTCCCCAGAGTATGAGCTGGAAACACTAGCGGTGAAAGTTGGTACTGATGAATCAAAGTCAGCGCTTATAGGCCGCATGGATGCCAGCAGCGTAGATGGGCTGGTTGGTACCGGGGGTGAAGCAAAGTCAGCATCTTTCCCGCCTGCTGAATTAAATTCTACAGAATGTCTTGGACGAACCCCCGTCAAATGGCCTGGATAAATACCCTTAATATGCTGCCTTTGGAAATTGCCAGCAGTGTCGGAAAAGCCGACATCCTTTACCTCTGGATGAGACCCCCTAATATGCTGGCTAAGAAAATCTGTTCGGATATTTAGATTACATATTGAACACAATGTCCATATAGTTTGCGTAGAGTGCACCATTTGCATAGCATTTTGCGTAGAGTGTACCTTTTGCATAGCATTTTGCGTAGAGTGTACCTTTTGCATATGCTTCGGTAGGTTTTTGGATTTCACTGAGGACTTGCACACCGAGCAGGTGGTTAGTAGGTTCCCGCCAGAGTATGCACTGGAAACACTAGCGGTGAAAGTGGTTGCTGACGATGAAGCAAAGTCAGCCCTTGCCCCACCCACCGATGAGGTTGAGGTTTCTGTTTCTGGAGTGTTATTAGAGGTCAAAGACATTTTGAGTACTCCCGCCACTAATGGAATTATTGATGTTGATTATAATACGGTTCTTTCTAACCGTCAACATCTCAAAAGTTCGCAAGCTCGACACGCATATTACTCCCTCTTGTTAAGCAAGCAATGTAGCAGCGGCAGCGTGCGCCCCGCCTTAGCATCAGACGGCACTGCACCGACTGTTACCGCGCCCATGCGCTGGTAGATTGCTTCGGCGTTGGGGTCGGCGACGATGCTCATCAGTTGGTAGCCGTGTTCGCGGGCGGTGGTGATGGCGTGTTGCCATAGACGTTTGCCGATACCCTTGCCGATTGCCTCTGGCGCGATGAACAGGAAGTCAAGCTCGGCCTGCTGATTCGGTATCACCTCGGCCAGACTATAAAAGCCAATTACTGTGCCAGCGATCTCGGCAACGTAGACAGGATTGCTAGCAATGTAGTCCGGCGTGATGGTCAGGCCGGGGCGGCAGGCGGTGAGGAAGTCGGCATCGTAGCCCCAGTGCGCTTTGGAGCGCATCGTAAGTTCGGTGAGGTATGCGGCCTCGTCGGGTTGGGCAGGGCGGATGATGGTTTCGATGGCGATGG
>JBBRMT010000085.1:0-17726 GCA_038230695.1 Chloroflexia bacterium | reverse complement strand
GGCGTTCTCCGCCTTGCTGGTTGCGGTGGCAGCAGCCTGATCCGCCTTGTCCTTGGTCGCACCCGTGGCATTTGCTACGGTATCCTTCACCGCCGCTGCGGCGTTTCCGGCGGCATCTCCGGCTGCGCTGGACGCATTGCTGGCCGTATCCTTTACTGCTGCGGCGACGTTTCCTGCGGTGTTACCAACGGCGGTAGCGGCATTACTGGCGGTATCCTTCACCGTGGCGGCGACGTTTCCGGCAGTGTCACCCACGGCGGTAGCGGCATCGCTTGCCTTCTGGCCGATGCTGCTGGTTACTTCCTGCACTCGCTCTACCACCGGCGCGGCTACGCTTTGCACGCGGTCGCCTGCGGTGTGAGCGGCATCGCCAACGCGGGCGGCAACATCACCAGCCACCTCGCCAACTCGCCCCGCGACATCGCCAGCGGTGGCCTTCACCCGGTTACTAAGTTCGATGCCACCGTGCATCAGTTGGTCGCGAGTCTCCTCGCCCTTCTGTGGGGCCATTACGATAGCTACCCCCGCGCCGATCGCTGCACCCAGGGCCAACCCCAGGATGAAGCTGGCATCGTTACCGTTGTCTTTTGCCATGATTTATTGCTCCTCTCTTTGCTAAAAACATCAACTGCTTGTAAATCAACCCACAATGATTAGAAAGTATCTGAAAAGGGCGAACAACGGTTCGCCCGTACCAACTACACCAGGGCTTATCAGACACTCCCTGAGAGCGTATTACTACGCTCAGGTGAATGACGATGGAGATGCGCGGGCGCACGCCTACTTGGGTGGTTCGGTGGGCTTCGGCTTACGCTGGAATAGCGACTGCACGGCGGCCTTCACCCCGGCGGCTGCGCCTGCCACCTTGATAATGGGGGTAACTACCCCTTCGCTGACGAACACGGCCGTACCTTTCGCCGTGCGGGCGGTGTCGGCGGCGTTGTCGAGCAAAGGCCCAACGTTGTTCTTGATGATCAGGCCAATCCAGATCAGCACGCCTATGAGGGCGGCGAAAAGGATGCTACCGATACATGAGAAGAAGGACATAAGCACGACTGCTAGATCGCGCATACTCCCGATCGAGCGAAAGTTCATGTCGGGATAGATCCAGGCCAGTAGGAAGCCGAGGCCGATCAGCACCAGGATGGCTATTACTACGCCGCCAATAATCTTTAGCACCATGTGGACTGCTCCTTTATGATGGTGTAGCATTGTTGCTTTTAGCTACAAAGTTGCTGGATTATATCATATCAGCAACCTACGCGCAAGCAACAAGGCGGCCAGCGCCCCCAGCGAACCTTCAAGCACTGGCACGTCGCCCAGCGACAGCCAGCTAGAGTGCAAGAACCTTGCCACCAACACGCCCGCCGCAAAACCGAGCAGGCTGGCAGCAAGATATAGCGCCATCTGCCCATAGCCCCTGCCCCAGAAGAAGTGGAAGAGCAGGGCGTAGATGGCGGGGGGGAGGATGTAGACTATTAGGGATGGGGTCACTGCTTGAGTTTTGAGTTTTGAGTTTTGAGTTTTGAGTTAGAACACTGCATCAAGAGTTCTCCCCAGTGGTTTTCACTATTGAGGTGAGAATAAGGATGATTTCATTGAGCTGTGATAGCTCGCTGCTAACGTCTATGCTTGTAAGCCTTGATTGTTGCAGGAGACGCAGCCAATACTTTGTTTCTCGCGCTTCTTTCGATGCAATTGCCATCTTCGAAAGAAAATCCTTGCGACTTTGCGCGGCGCTAACTTCCTCTACGTTAGCTCCAATGCTAGTGCCACTACGCAGCAGTTGCTTTGAAATGACGAACTCGCGTTGCTCCACAAGGGTACGATATAGCTCAATGATGAGTAGAGCAAAGTCAAAACTCTTTGTATATATTGTACCTGTTGGCATCAGCATCCTCGTAACTCAAAACTCAAAACTCAAAACTCAAAACTAAAGAATCGTTCCTCCACCTAGCACCCGATCATCGGAGTAGAACACCACCGCCTGCCCTGGAGTGATTGCCCGCTGCGGCACGTCGAAGCTGACGTGGGCGCGACCATCGGGCAGCGGAGTGACGGTGGCGGCAACTTCGGGGGCGCGGTAGCGTACCTTGACCCCAGCGCGGAAGGTAGCAGCGGGCGGGTTGGCAATAGTGTAGCTAACTTCACCCGCGACTAGCTCACCCTTGAGCAGCGCGTCTACGGGGCCGACCACCAGGGTGTTGCGGGCGGTATCCATGTCCACCACATAGAGGGGTGCGCCAGTCGCCAGACCCAGACCCTTGCGCTGACCGATGGTGTAGAAAGGCAGCCCATTGTGTTCGCCAACCAGGGCACCGCCGGTGTCGTAGATAGGGCCGGGCGCGTAACTGGCGGGGTCGCCACTGCCGTGCTTCTTGATGAAGTTGCGGTAATCGCCGCTGGGGATGAAGCAGATGTCCATGCTCTCCGGCTTGTGGGCGGTAATCAGTCCCAACTCGCTGGCAAGTTCGCGCACGCGGCTCTTGGGGTACTCGCCAATGGGCAGCAGGGTGTGGGCCAGGGTGTCGTGGTCGAGCATATATAGGGCGTATGACTGATCCTTGGTGGGGTCATTGGCCTTGAGCAGCGCGGTTTCGCCGGTCACGGGGTCGCGGCGGATGCGGGCATAGTGGCCGGTGGCAAGATAATCTGCGCCCAGAGCCATCGCCTTACGCATCAGAAAGTGAAACTTGAGGTAGCGGTTGCAGGCCAGGCACGGGTTAGGGGTGCGGCCCGCTTCGTACTCAGCGGTGAAGTAATCAATCACCGACTCCTGAAACTCGTTCTCAAAGTTCAGCACGTAGAAAGGCACAGCGAGGCGGGCGCAGACGGCGCGGGCATCGTTGGCGGCATCAATCGAGCAGCACTGCTTGTTGAGCATCCCGACCCCAGCCGCGCTCACGCTCAGGCCATCGTCTGCGCCCTCATCGTAGGAGGAGAGCCGCATATGCACACCCACCACATCGTAACCCTGCTCCTTGAGCAGGCCGACCGCCAGGCTGCTATCCACCCCGCCGCTCATGGCGACAATTACCGTCTCGCTCACCTGTAACATTCCCTTCCAAAAATATCTGCACACAAACAGGCGATGCCCGGCATAGTTAGCCAGCATCGCCTATATTATACCAAATAGCCGAGGAGAGGGTGTATTTCGTAGGGGCGTGCAATAGTTCGCCCTGGCCCAATTTACACTATCACCAAAGCTATTTGGCATTAGAATGAGCAGTTATCGCTTAATGACCTACTAGAACTTCCAGGTAGTGTGGGTTATTCATAATGCCAAGGATGTTCCCGAAAGGGTCAACTACGGAAGCAGTGACAAATCCACCGCCGCGTTCTCGGAGCGCCTCATTTTCTTTTGCGCCCATGGCTATCAGCTTCTCGATAGTTACCGGCACATTGTCAACGTGCCAGTACACGATAGCACCGGCTGGGCTAGCCGCTGCACCTTTTGGTGCGTAACTACTGTCTATGATGCCCAGTTCGTGCTGGTAGTCGCCAAGGCGAAACTCCGCATACCCTGGGCGCTCGAAGTATGGGTCGATGCCCAATAGCTCGGTGTACCACTTCTTCGCTGCATCCACATCAGCAGCGTAAAAACTGACCGTGGCGAGCCCTCGGAGTGTATGTGTGTCGGTCATACTAGTCTTTCTCCTTAATCGTCTTATGCAGGGGCGGACCGTAGTTCGCCCTGGCCCAAATTACACTATCACCAAAGCTATTTGATATTATACCGTATTTGGTACAGGGCTGCTAGTTACGGAGAGCGGAGCAGATACGCCAAAAGAATGACGCAGAGGCGCACGGTTATTTGCCTTGCCTCCCTCATTCTACCTTCTGCCTTCTACCTTCTACCGTCGCTACACAAAGCGGGCCAGTTCGGCGGCGGTGCGGCGCATATCGAGGAAGACGAGGCCGAGCTTGGCTTCCTTGCGGGCCAGCGCGGTCAACACCGCCTCAGTACCAACCGCCATCAGCAGCACGTAGCCATGCTCACCGCGGATGAACACCTGATCGAGCGTGCCGCGCCCAAGTTCGATGGCGATGCGCTCACCGAGGGAGAGCATCGCGGCGCTCATCGCCGAGACGCGATCTTCCTCAACGTCGTTAGGCAGGGCCGAGGCCATAATCAGGCCGTCTACGCTGACCACTGCCGAAGCCTCAATATCAGGGGTGCTAGCCTGCAAACTCTTCAGGCGCGATACCATCTCCTGGGTACGATTCATGCCCATGTTAAGCAAATCTCCTTTCGGAAGTGGGGACGTTGTTCGCAAGGTGTAATCCTTCGTATTATAACACAGTTATGCTACTCTTCGGCAGTGGCAAGCACGGTGTATAGCAGTTCGAGTAGCACGTTCTTAACCTGCTGCTTGTCCCGCGCCGTGCAGGGGATAACTTTGATTGATTTGGGTAGGCGCAAGGCCAGGCGAATCTCCTCCGGCGACCAGGCGTTCTCCATGTCCTGTTTGTTAGCGGCCACCACGTAGGGTGTTTCGCGGTAGCTGTTGAAGAAATCTATAATGCGGATCGTCTCGCGGAAGGTGTCGGGGCGGGTGCTATCCACCAGGATGATCAGTCCCAGCATCCCCTCGGAGAGGATCTCCCACATAAAGTCGAAGCGTTTCTGCCCCGGCGTGCCAAACAGGTGCAGCACCAGATCGTCGGCAATGGCGATGCGCCCGAAGTCCATCGCCACGGTGGTTTCCTTCTTGATCAGGCTGGTTTCGTCGGTGGCCTTGCGTTCAGTAGAGACAACCTCGATCTCGCTGATAGTCTTGATGAACTCGCTCTTACCGGCGTTGACTGCCCCACTTATTACCATCTTGACGGTGGGCATAGACGATGCGCCTCCCCTGACGATGACGAAAGTACAATAGCGATGCAGCCTTACGCCGGAGCAATCTGGGCCGGGTAGGCAGGAATAATGAAAAACTACATCCCACTGATACGGTCAATAAGCCTTTGGATGATGTTGCGGCGCACGGGTATAACCGGGTGCGACGCAGTATGCCTGGTTGCAGCAGCGGGCTGGGGGTAAACCTGCCGTTCGCTCTCACGGGTGCGCGGCACATATGCGCCGCTGGGTGGTGCGCTACGCACCACGCTGGCAACGGGCGCGGCCTGCGGCGCCCGTGGCCGCTCCTTCACCACCTCGACCAGACCGGCCTGGATGAACCCATAGATAATGCGACAGACCTCGAACTCGCTGAGGGCGGTAAGCTGGGCAATCTGGCCCACATTGGCGCTGGCGTTGATGCGGGCGAACACCCGCCATTCATCGGGGGTAAGATTGACCTCTTTGGCCTTCTCGCTGGGCTGCTCGGCAAAGCGCACCACCACATCGAGGGTGGGGATACGGTCGCGGATGCGCGACCACTCGTCAATTCGCCGCACCCCTTCCATGATCACGTTCTCGATACTAAGCGGGATGGTAACACTCTCTGGCGGTGGCATCATCCCCTGCTCGAAGCGGAAGTCGCCCTCGCTCCAGGCGAACAGGGCGTAGACTGTCTCCTCCAACTGGGCGCGAACGCAGCGCACGATCTCCTCTTTGCTGATATAGCCGCGCTCCACCAGAATGAGACCAACCGGCTTCTCCGGCGAAACGGTTTGCTGCAGGCGCAGAGCCTGGTCGCGCTGTTCGGAGGTGATCTTGCCTGCCCGCAGCAGCATATCACCCAGCTTTTCGTCGCCGCCCTGACGCACGGCGAACACCAGCCTGCCGTTCTGGAAATAAAGGCGGGCATTATCGCCCGGCTTTTGCAGAACCAGCATCCCGGTTTTATAGCCTCGATCCACGAGGTAGAGAAAATCGGCGAGGCCGAAGTCTCTCAGGTTGCCTACGAGAGCCAAACGCTTGCTCCTGATCGTCGCGGTTGTCGCCTGGCGGCAACAACTTGCCATAATTGTAGATGGGCTTATTGTAGCAGAAAAGTAGCGCGGGGGCAAGTGGCAATTTTTGTCCAGCGTTGACAGTATTTGGCTGGTATGTTATCTTTGCACTGAACAAGACAGCATCGTTAGAGCTAAACGAGGTGTAAGACTTGGCCGGGCAAGAAACAGCAACGATTATATGCCAGAACTGCAAGGCGCAGATTGCGGCAATTAGCCGCTTCTGCGGCGTGTGCGGCACGGCCATCGCCACCGCCGCGCCTGTTTCACCCGTGCAACAGGGCAAGGGCATGACTGACAGCCGCCGCCTGGTAACGGTGCTGTTCGCCGACATTGCCGGTTTCACCGCCATGTCCGAGCGGCTCGACCCTGAAGATGTCAAGCACATAAGCGACGATTGCCTGACCTTGCTGGCGGATGTGGTTGCCAGATACGATGGTCATGTGGACAAGTATATGGGCGACAACATCATGGTGCTATTCGGAGCGCCAACTGCCCACGAGGATGACCCTGAGCGGGCGATTCTATGCTCTATTGAGATGCACCAGAAACTTACCGAGTTGAGCGCGGCGCTGGAGAAGCAGCGGGGCTTCAGTCTTAATTTGCACATCGGCATCAACACAGGCGAGGTGCTGGCGGGGGCGATGGGCAACGCGGGCGCGGGCGGCGATTACACTGTAATGGGCGACGCGGTCAACGTGGCGGCGCGGTTGCAAGATCAGGCTCATGCGGGCGAGACGGTGGTGGGGCCAACAACCTACCAGCTTGCCAGCCATGCCTTCGCCTTCGCCGATATGGGTCCATTGAAGGTGCGCGGCAAGCGTGAGCCAGTGCGGGCCTGGCGGGTGGTTGGCCCTCTGGCGGAGCGGGGCAGCGGGCGCGGCCTGGAGGCGGTGGGCCTCAGCACGCCATTCGTAGGCCGCCAGCAGGAACTGGGCCAGCTACGCGAGTTGCTGGCGAACACTGCCCAGGGCCGCGCCGTGGTTTGCCGCCTGGTTGGCGAGGCGGGGGCGGGCAAGAGCAGATTGATCAAGGAGTTGCGGGCGACCAGCGCGGGACTACGCTGCTACACCGGCCACTGTCTGGCCTATACCGACCGCAACTCATCCTGGCTCCTCTCAGACCTGCTGCGCGGCATCTGCGGCCTCAGCCCCAGCGAGGGTGGCGAGGGGGGAACAGCGGCAGTGCTGGGCTTCTGCGCCAGCCTGGGTTTGAGCGCGGCGCAGCCATCGCGGGCGGCCATCTTCTGCCGCTTGCTCGGCTTCCCCTACGCCGATGCGACTGTGCGGGCGTTGAGTGGCGCGGACTTCGCCCTGCTGCTGCGTGATGCGCTTACTGAGATGCTGGCCGCGCTAGCTAGTAGCGGTGACGGCCCGCTGCTGCTCATTCTGGAGGATGTCCACTGGGCCGACTTGTACAGCCTGGCGGCAATCGCCCGAATACCAACCCTGCCTGGCCTGATGATGCTGTTCACCTATCGGCAGGGTCACAGCCCCGCGTTGTTGCCCGCAGGTAACGATGAAGCAACCATCGAACTTAGCGCCTTCAGCGCGGCGGAGAGCGAGCAGATGGTATCTGCCGCGCTGGAGATTGAGGCGCTGCCTAACGAGGTGGCCGAGCAGATCAAAGCGCGCGGCGGGGGAAATCCATTCTTCATCGAGGAACTGCTCAAGCTGCTGCTACAGAGTGGCGCAATCGTAAATGACGAAGGTCGCTGGCGCTTCACTGCCGACCCCGCCAGTTTTCGCGTGCCATTGAGCGTGCAAGAGGTAGTGCAGGGGCGTATTGACCGCCTCAGCCCGCCCCAGCGCACCATGCTGCAGCACGCGGCAGTGGTGGGGCGTACCTTCAGCAGCCAACTGCTGCGCCGTGTGTTGCCCCGCGATGCTGCCGACTTCGACTTTCACCTGGCGACTCTGGATGAACGCTACCTGGTGATGCCGATTGCCGCGCTGGATGAGGAATATGCCTTCCGCCACACTCTAATTCAGGAGGTTGCCTATCAGAGCGTGTTGCAATCGGAGCGGCGACGGCTACACGAGCGTATAGCCCACACTCTGGTTGCGCTTCACCCTGAGCAAGCCGAGCAGAGCGGGGTTGTCGAGCTAATTGCCTTCCACTACAGCCAGAGCGAGAACGATGCGGGCGCGGCCACCTACCTGATGCGGGCAGGGGCGCGGGCGCATCGTCTCTATGCGATGGACGAAGCGACCAGCTACTATGGCAAGGCAATGGAGCGACAGAAGAAGCTGGCCGCCGCCGATCCGCAGCAGCGGCTGCGTTGGGGTGTGGCCCAGCTTGAAGCCTACACCGCGCTGGTGGATATCGCCACCCTGGTCGGCCACCTGGACGAGGCTGAGGCTACCGGAGCAGCGGGCGTGGAACTGGCCGCCTTCCTGTTGCCACTTGCCCACGAGGCTGATGCCTACCGCGAGGTCAGCGCCCAGATTGCCGAACTCTGCGTCAAGATGGCGCAGTTGTACGGCAACCGTCGCGGCCAGGCCGATAAGACCCTGGAATACATTGCCATTGGCGAGCGGGCGCTAGGCACGGAGCATGGCCGCCCCTGGGCGCACCTGCAGGTTGCCAGCGCCCAGGCATACTTCCTACGCTTCCAGCCCGACGAGATGATCGCACGAATTGAGCAGGTGTTGCCCATCCTTGAACGCGAACACGACCTGCCCTGGCTGGCCCTTGCCTACTTTGCGCTGGGGACGGCGGCCACCTTCCGTGGCGGTATGGCGCAGGTGTATCGGATGCGTAAGCGGGCGCTCGACATCTTCGAGCAGCTTGGCGACCTGCGTGGGATGCTCTCTGGCTATCTAAGCAATGGGGTGGTCCTGGGCGATATGTTGCAGTTCGCTGCCGCTGAGAAGGCGTTGGACAAAGCTGAGGAGTTGGCGAATCGGCTGAAGAGCCGCGACTCGCTGGCGAAGGCGCAGATATGGCGGGCGCTCATACATCTGGCCCAGGGT
Organism: Chloroflexia bacterium; assembly: GCA_038230695.1. GTDB lineage: Bacteria > Chloroflexota > Chloroflexia > QHBQ01 > QHBQ01 > QHBQ01. The sequence goes on along the minus strand of JBBRMT010000085.1, from coordinate 8,856 downwards.
GAGTTGGATGCTGCCCAGCAGTATACTACCCAAGCAACGGAGATGGCGCGGGCGAATGGCTACCAGTCGGTCTATCTCGATGGCCTGACCTACACCGGCGAGGTGGAGTATGCGCGAGGCAATTTCGCGGCGGCGCTGGCGCTCTGGCAACAAGGGCTGGCTCAGAGCGAGGGCAAGGCGTTGTGGGTGGCCGACTACCAGTTGCGGATGGCGCGGGCGCTGGCCCGCATTGGTCGCCGTGACGAGGCCGAGGCGATGATTACGGCAGCGGCACAGGGGGAAACTAACGCCAGCACCATGATCCAGACTACCATGCTGCTAGCCGAGGCGCAGACCTGGCTAGGCCAGCAACGCGAGGCGCTGGCGCTGGTCAATCAGGCGCTGGCAGCGGAGGTAAGTTCGCCGCGCAACGATATGCTCTATCGGATGTTGCGCGTCTGGTTGCTACTAGAGTTGGGCGAGATCGCCACCTCTGAGGCGGAGGCCAGCGTATTGCACGCCGAGGCGCTCCAGCATGGGCTGCGTCTGGAGCAGGGCATCAGCGCCAGGGTAATCGGTCAAGCGCGGTTGCGACTGGGCGATAAGCCAGCGGCGCAGAAGTGGCTGGCCGAGGCGGTGCAGCTCTTCACCGCCATGGGGATGCAGGCGGAGGTGGCGATCAGCCACGCGGCGCTTGATCAGGCAGCGATTAGTGATTAGTGATTAGTGATAAATGCCTGGAAAGTTCCGTTTCAATAAAACAAGCCCCCTCCCGTTGCGGAAGAGGGCTTTTCGTTACCCATTCTACCTTCTACCTTCCCTACAGCGTTACGCCATCGTCTTCCTTGAGCATCAGCGGACGGATGAGGGCAAGCGGCGCGGAGCCGAAGGAGAGCAGTTTGTCGTGGAACTCTTGCAGGTTATAGTTGTCGCCCTGCTCGGCCTCATAATCGCGGCGTAGCTTGTAGATCTGCAGCTTGCCTACGTTGTAGGCGAAGTAGCCGGGGTCGAAGGTGCCACGCATCGCCTCGGCGTAGGCGCTGGCCTCCTCCATGTAGGCATCATCGAGGAATCGCTTGGTAGCGCCCTCCACCGTCTCGCCCTGGGTGTGCATCAGGATGGAGTTGACGAAGCGCACGTTGCGTACCAGCGCCTCCAGCAACTGGGCGATCTCAAGGCGGGGATCATCGGCTCCGAAGCCCTGCTCGGCCACCATCATCTCCTCGGTGTAGTGCGCCCAACCCTCGACGAAGGTGGTGGCGAAGACGCACTTGGCGGCGCGGGTGGGCGCATACTTCATGTGCAGGAATTGCACGTAGTGGCCGGGGTATGCCTCGTGGACGGAGACGACATCGAGGATGTGGTAGGCGAACTGACTGAGCCATTCGTCCTTCTTCTCCTGCGACCAGTCCTCCTGTGGGCGGGTGAGATAGTAGTACGACTGGGTGGCGACATCCTCGAACGGGCCTGGGACGGCCATCGAAGCGAAGCTCCAACTCATGAACGAGGGGCTTTCCTCGACGACGCAGCGCACCTCGCTGGGGATGCTGATGATCTTGTGGTCAATAATGTACTTGCGGATGTGTTCGAGCGTCTCCTGACCCTTTGGCACCAGTTCCTCGCTGCTGGGATGGTTTGCGCCCAGCTTCTTCACCAGTTCGGGAACGCTGATGCTAGCATCCATCTGCTTCGCCAGTTGGTCGAGCCGATCCTTGTTGCGCTTGAGGTCGGTCTGAGCCACCGCCAGCACATCCGCAACCGGCAGGTCAATCAGTTCGTAGTAGTGCAGCAGCCGCGAGTATAGCGCCTCACCCAGAGCAAACTCATCGCTGGCCGATTCCTGCTTGCCCTTAAGCCACGCGACGAACTCCTGCAGTTCGGCAATGGCTGCATCGCGCACCGCCTCGAACTCGGTGAACATTCGCGGGTTCACTCCCGCCTTCACCACCTCGGTAAGCTCGTTGCCCAGATAGCTTATGTGGCCCTCGAACACCCGTATCCCCACCTCGATACCGCTGCGGGGCAGGCTGCCTTCCATGTTCTCCCGCGCCTCGGCCAACGCCTGCTTTGCGCCACCCAGCACCTCGATAACTGAGCGCACGCGGGCGGGGAAGGGCGCATAATCGCGCTTGATGTAATTGGTGACATCAAAAGCGCCAGAGAAGATTATGGGCATCTTCTCCTGAACCTTCATCTCCTGTAGGCGGAACAGTTCGCGTTCGCCATCAAACTTGATCAGGTTGAGGTCGAAGCTGGTCATCTGATCCATCAGCGTATGGCCGGGGTTGGCTGCCGCCTCTTGCTCGGCGTTCTGGACTTCGCCAATCTGGTCAATAAAGTGTTCCAGTTCGGCGATGCGTCGCGTAATGTTGTCGCGGCTGAGGTTGGGGATGCGGCCATCGTACTCGTGGAGGCCCATCCAGACCGCTTCATCGGGGTTGAAGTCGAACTTACGGTCGATAAACTCGTTGACCAGCGCCTCGGCGCGGGTATTTTGGCTCATAATCTTGCTCTCTTTCAGGTAATATTTAATATTGGCTGGATCTGCTCAGGATAAACGATGAGGCGCTTCGAGACTTCTCCCCCAAACCCCCGCTGGGGGCTTTTTGCTGTTCGCTACTAATATAGCGAGGGCTTTTTGCTACTCATGCCTCATGCCAGGCCTCAGAGCGTCTTACCGTCATCGTGCTGCAACACCAGCGGACGCAGCAGAGCGACGGGGGCGCTGCCGAAGCTGAGGAAGCGGTCGTGGAACTGCATCAGGTTGTACTTGTCACCCTGCTCGGCCTTGTAGTCCTCGCGCAACTTGAGGATCTGCAGCTTGCCCAGGGTATAGGCGAAATAGCCGGGATCGAAGGTGCCGCGCACCGCCTCAGCGCGACCGGTCGCCTCCTCCATGTAGGCATCGTCAATGAAACGCTGGGTGGCCTCGTCAACGCTCATGCCCATGGTGTGCATACGGATTGCCGCCACATAGCGCACATCGCGCACCAATGCCTCCAACAACTGGGCCAGTTGCAGCTTGGGGTTGCCGCCGCCATATTTAAGCTCGGCCACCATCATCTGTTCGCAGTAGTGCGCCCAACCCTCCACGAAGGTGGTGGCGCGGAACAGTTTGGCCGCCTTGCTGGGCGCTTGCTTCATATGCAGGAAGTTGACGTAGTGACCGGGGTAGGTTTCGTGGATGCTGATGTCGTCAAGAGTGTAGTAATCGAACTTGGTCAGCCACTCGTCCTGCTTCTCCGCCGTCCAGGTGGCATCGGGCAGGGTGATGTAATAGTAAGCCTGGTCTGCTACCTGCTCGAAGGGGCCAGGTGAGGACATGAAGGCGAAGGCCCAGCGCATGAACGGCGGGGTTTCATCCACCAGCGCCCGCACCTCGCTCGGCACGGTGACGACGTGGTTATCAATCAAAAACTGGCGGATGCGCTCCAGAGTCTGGCGGGTCTCCTCGATTAGATGAGCGGAAGTGGCGTGTTCCTTGCCCAACTCGGCCACGATCTCGCGCACGTCACGGTGGGGGTCAATCTGCTGCGCCACCTCGTGTAGGCGCTGCTTATTGCGCTGTAGGTCGGCCTCGCCCATCGCCAGCACATCATCGAGCGGCATCTCCACCATCTCATTATACTTGAGCAGGTGCTGATAGCGTTCGCGGCCAATCGCAAACTCGTTGCCAGCGGTAGCTTCGCGGGCCTGCAACTGCTCGATGAAGCGGCGCAAGGCACGGACTGCTTCGGTGCGGGCGGCGGCAAAGTCGTCAAGCAGCTTCTGGTCTCCCACCTCCTGCACCTGCTCGGTTAGCTCACCGTTGAAGTAGATAATCTGCCCGCCAAACATCCCCATTGCCGTGTTCAGCACCGGCTTGGCGAGGTCGCGGCGCAGGTTAGCCTCAGCCACCTCCAGCACGTAAGGGATCGCCCGTAGATGCTGGATGAGCGCAACCACTCGCACGGCCAGCGGCGCGTAATCGCGCATGACGTACTCGCTGACCCCGATGGTCATGCTGTAAATCATGGGCAGGTTTTCGTAGGATTTCATCTCCTCATAGGAGAATATCTCGCTCTCGCAGGCATATTTGGTGAGGGCCAAGTCGTAGCGGGCCAGCGGGTCCAGCTTGCTGCCATCAAGCGCGTTGATACGGTCGCGGAAGGCGTGCAACTGGTCGAGGCGGGCATTGATGCTTGCCATGCTGTAGTCGGGAACACGACCATCGAACTCGTGCAGGCCACTCTGCGAGGCAAAGTGGGGTGAGAACTCGAAACGGGCGGTTATAAACTCTTCTACCAGAGCCGCGCTCTTTGCGGCGGTATCATCGCTCATATGCTTTACTCCTGACATTGATATTGGCAATTTTCCGTGACGCTATTTTATCACATATATAGGCAACGCGCAAGATGGTGATGAGATGAAAGAAAGAGGCGTAAGATGCAGATATAACGCAGGACGACGGGTGGTATATCAAGCACCCCCCACCAGCAGGTGATACCAAACTCGCTTCCATCTTGATTGACGTGCAAGCATTTACTTTGGTATAATGCGGCGGGCAGCAGCAAATGCGTGGCGACCCCAGGCCAGCTGCAAGCGTTCAGCCATTAGTTGCGTCGTAGGGTTAGCCGCAACCAGTATAATCCATAAGGAGGATAATCTCGTGAGTAACAGCACAAAGTATCGGTTCCTCAGCATGGCCGTCATCGCGGTAATGAGCATCGCTCTGGCCGCCTGCGGTGGTAGCACCGCCAATAACACCCCAGGCAGTGGTGGCAGCAGCAGCAACGGCGGTGGTAGCACCACCACCATGAACAATGCCGATCTGCTCAAGGCAGCGGCTGCTAGCATGAAGGCAGCCAAGGGCTACCACATTGACGCAAGCGGTTCCGCCGCGGGCCAGGCGATCACCATGACCGGCGATATTGATGTCGCGGGCAATAAGAGCAACCTCGCCATCAGCGCAGCAGGGTTGAATATCAATGCGGTCAGCATCGTTAGCGATACCTACCTCAGCACCGATGGCGGCAAGACGTTCACAAAGGACACCAGCGGCAGCGTGAGTTCTGGCTTCAGCGGCTTCACTGGGATGTGGAACAACTTCAACCCCGCTGATGTGGACAAATCAGCCAGCGCATTGAAGGATGGCAGCCCCGCTACCGATAACATCAACGGCACCAATTGCCATCATATAACCGGCAATCTCAAGGATCTGTCCAGCCTTGGCTCTACTGGCGTTAGTGGCTCCAGCGGCGCAACCGCAACCCCCACTGACGGCACCGTTGACATCTGGGCAGCCAATGACGGCTCCAGCGTCTGCCAGATGAAGGTGACCACCACCGATGGCAGCACTAACCTCACCATCAAGTGGAGCAACATCAACGGCACCTTCAACATCACCGCACCTCCCGCCAGCAGCACCACCGGCGGCACAGGTGGCGCAGCCGACATGACCGCTACGCCTGGGCAATAAGGGCAGCAGCATGATGCAAACGAGGAGCGCCCCATTGCGGGGGCGCTCTTTTTGTTAGGTGCGCGTCACATTCTTGCAAAGCAAGAATCCGTAGAGCAGGGCTGTTGCAAAGTCGGCAGCTTGGACGGGATAAATCCCGCCCTGATTGAGTATGCCAGAATGACGCACGCCCTTATTGTTTGTCTCATTGACGCAATCTTGAAGTCGCGGTTATAATGGTATCATCCGTCGCTATTTGATCGTCTGTAGTGTCAATTGTAGAGGAGAGAATGAGCATGGCTAAAGTGGGACGATTTATGATTGCGCTGGCGCTATTCGCTGCGCTAGGCCTGGCTGCGTGCGATAGTAACAGCAGCCCAACCCCCACCAGCGGCCCGACCAATAGCGATGCCGAACTGGTAAAGCAGGCCGGGGTAAACATGAAGGCGCTGAAGAGCTATCATGTGGAGGTGGTTGGTTCGATGGCAAACGGCAGCATGAAGATAAGCGGCGATATAGACGCAGGCAGCGGCAATAGCCGTCTTGACATGAACGTGGCGGGCCAGGATCTGCAAACCATTTGGCTAGGAAACGACCATTATGCTAGCACCGATGGGGGCAAGACCTTTTACAAGCCAAGCGGTATCGGACCGCAGACAGATTACCTCGTTCGCATCTGGGATAGCTTCAACCCCGCCAGCATTGATAAGAACGCCTCTAACTTCAAGGATGGTGTACCTTCCCATGAAACTGTAGCCGGGGTGGACACCAAACACATCACCGCCGCTTCCAGCGACCTGAGCCTGGGCAGCGCAACTAGCGCCAACAGCACGATTGACCTCTGGATTACCACCAATGACATCCCCTATGTGCTGCAGCTGCGCGTAGCTGGGCAAAGCGGCAGCCAGGGTGTAAACCTCACCTTCAACTGGAGCCACCTCAACGAGAACCTCGACATCAAAGCGCCATCTATATTGCCCTTAAAAGCAACATTAACTTTGGCACTATCCTTGCTTTTAGGTTGTATAATGGATATACCGTTATACAATTTTGATGAACCGTGATGAGAGCGCGAACATGACGTTAGAGATATTATAAGCAGAGCGGAGGACCACAATGGCAATCGCAAAGATGCCGCCAACAAGGACAAAGCTAATAAGCAGCGCGGTAGCAGTGCCAGCCAAACAAGGGCGAGCGATAATTGGCACAATTCTAGCGGTTGGCGCGGCCATAACCGCCTTTGTTGGCACCATCTTTACCGCTCTATCAGCAGTGCTGGCCTATAAGGTGGTGCATAAGCCATCCGCTTGTACCATATTTGAAATGCACGAGGCCGCGTGGAAGCGGATGAGCGAACTTATGACCAGCCCGCCTGAGTCAATCAGCTTCTATGCGGCTGATGGGATGCGGCTGGATGGCACCTTCTTCCCAGGCGCTTGTGGCGACGCAGTGGTTATGTGCCACGGTTTCCGCGCCTGCAGCCTCGATCTGGTAGGTGCGGCAGCAGAATTGAACACCAAAGGTCACAGCGTGCTGCTGTTCGACTTTCGCGGCCACGGCAAAAGTGGGGGCAAGAAGAGCAGCATTGGCTACAAGGAGCGGCGCGACCTATGCGCGGCAGTGCAATACCTGAAGAACCGACCAGAGGTTGACCCTGGGCGCATCGGCGTGCTGGGCATCTCGATGGGCGCAGCCACCGCCATCCTGACCGCCGCCGAGTGTCCCGACATCAAGGCGGTAATTGCCGACAGCAGCTTCGCCACCCTGCGTGATGTAGTCTATCAGGGCTTTAAGAATACGTTCAAGCTGCCCGCGCCGGTAGTCGCTGGCCCGCTGCTGATGTTCTCGGAGATGTTCTCCGGCTTCCGCACCAGCCAGGTACGCCCCATTGATGCAGTCAGCGCCATCGCGCCGCGCCCGATCATGTTCATCCACAGCCGCGCCGACGATCTAATCAACTTCAGCCACTGCGACCGCCTGTTCGAGGCCGCCGCCGAGCCGAAGCAGCAGTGGCTGGTGGATGGCGCGACCCACGCCCGTGCCGGAGTTATGTACTACGACGAGTATCTGGAGCGAGTAAATAGCTTCTTTATGCAGAACCTTGCCCCTGCGGCAGTGAGTGCTGGAGTTATTGGTGATTAGTGATGAATTGAATCATGAAGGTTGAGGTCGCTCGATAAGGAGCGGCCTCTGTTTTTAGTATTGCCTATCGCAAGTCGTAATGCTGGCGTAGGGGCGGGTGGATGCCCGCCCTGCTGAAGCATACCAACGCCTATCGCAAGCCGTTATGCTGACGTAGGGGCGCATGGCATACGCCCACTTGAAGCGCATCACTACCCATCGCAAACGGTTAGAATCGCGGAAAACGCGAAACGGAACGGAAGACGCGGAATGGGTTGGGCAAGGTTGCTCGTTGCGATGGACGTTGATGCTGTTGCACCGGGGCGTATGCCATGCGCCCCTACACCAACGTTGGTGGTTGCGATTGGGTGTTGTCACAGGGTGAGCTGGGCGCGATAAATCCCGCACCTACATTCATCTCCAATCACTCGCCTTGACCCATGGTTATAAGCCGCGCCAGCCGGTCGCGGGCGGCAGCCAGCTTGTCGCGCTCCTTCTGCACCACCTCCGGCTTGGCGCGGGCGGTGAAGTTGTCGTTAGCCAGCAACCGCTCGGCGTTGGTGATGTCGCGTTCGGCCTCGGCGATTTCGGCGGCGTTGCGTCTGCGCTCCACTTCCATGTCCACCAGCCCGGCGAGGGGCAGGAAGATGTCGGCTTCGTTCAGCGCGAGGCTGATACCTTCGGCAGCCCTCTCCCCCAACCCCTCTCCCCCGGCGGGGCGAGGGGAGTTGTTTGCTCCCATCCCCTCTCCGTCGGCGGGGCGAGGGGAGTCACTTGCTTGGCCGATAGTCAGTTGCGCGGGGTCGAGGTTGGCAAGGCGGATTAGCGTTTCGCGTTCGGCGCTGAAGGTGGCCGCCGCTGCATCGTTGTTAGCAGTGATGTAGGCGGCGATCTTGCGGGTAGGCTCCGCCTTCGCTTCGCTGCGGGCGTTGCGGATGGCGGTGATCGCCTCAATCAGCAGGTCCATATCGTGTTCTGCCGTCTCGTCGCGGCTGCCAATTGCCTGCGGCCAGGGCGCAACGATGATGCTGCGCTGCTGCTTCGGCAATGCTGGGTTGTGGGCAGGGAAGCCGTTGAGGTGCTGCCATAGCTCCTCGGTGACGAACGGCATATAGGGATGCAGCAGCCGCAGGGTCGCGTCCAGGATGGTGCGGGCGGTGTTGGTGCTGGCGCGGCCTGGCAGCTTCAGCATCTCGATGTACCAGTCACAGAAGTCACCCCACAGGAAGTCGTAGATAAGTCGCCCGGCGATGCCAAACTGGTAGGCTTCCATCAAACGGTTGACCTCGGCCAGCAGCGTGTTGTAGCGGTTCTCTATC
>JBBRMT010000084.1:0-17798 GCA_038230695.1 Chloroflexia bacterium | reverse complement strand
GCATAATTTTGTCTCCTCTTGTGTTTCAGCAGATACTGCGGGCGGCTGTTTCGTCACGAACCAGTCGCTGAACAGCCCATAGATGCCGAGGATAATGAAGCCGACCACCACCAGGCTATCGGCGATGTTGAAGGTGGGCCAGTGGAAGTCGCCCACCCAGAAGCGCAGCATATCCACCACGTAGCCCTGGCGCAACAGATCAATCAGATTGCCAACAGCGCCACCTAGCACCATACCGAGGCTGAGGCCGATCCAGAAGCTGGCCGCTACCCACTGGGGGCGGCGGAAGATGATGAACAACAGACCCAGTATAACCAAGGCTCTGAACCCAGCGAACAGCCAGGGTACGCCGGGAAACAGGCTGAACGCGCCGCCAGTATTCTGCGAATAGGTGAAGGTAAACACATCACCGATGATGGGGACGGGCGGGTGGTTGACCTGGCCGGGCTGCGTGAAGGTGACAACCGCCAGAAACTTGATGTACTGATCGAGCAGGAAGCCGAATAGCGCGATGATGACCGGGAAGAGATTGAAGGCCAGGGCGCTGTTGTTACGCGCTCGCCCCGGCATCGCATGGTAGAGTTCGGCTAGCTGGTTATCCGATAGCTTATCAAGCGCGGCTCGTCGCGCCTGCTCCTCTGCGGTCAACGTCTCAGTGGGCGGGTTTTCGCTCGGTTCCGATGACACAACCCCTCCTATTCATCATCAACGCTGCTGGTTGCCATACGCGGGCGCAACTCTGGGTAGGAGGTACGCTGCGACTGCCGCTCTTTGGCCTCTTCTATCGCCTGCTCCTCTACGGTGAAGCGGGCGTAGGGGCGCACCAGCAGGCGTTCGCCAATCGGCTTGCCGCTCACCTCGCTGACACCATAAGCGCCATTCTCAAACTTCGCCAGCGCATGATCCACCATCGCTAGCAGACTCTCAGCGTTGCGGCGCAGAGCCATATCCTTCTCCTGCTCCACCACTACGTCAGCATCGTCGGCGATATGGTTGCTCAGGCCGCCGCGCTCGGAGACAAGGTCATCGCCGCCCTCGGCCATCTCGCTGTTGAGGCGGGCCAGTTCGCGGTGCAACTGGTTCTGCTCCTTGATTAGCTTGCGATAAAGTTCAAGCAGGGTATCTTCGTCGAGGCCACTAACCGCGACGTTGCGGCTGACCATGGCCTGGATCTTTGCGTCGTCCATTACTTTCACCTCTCAGGTTATAATAGCGATGGCTGTGCCACCGCTTTGATGCGCCATTATAGCACAGCCTGTCAAGGGGGACAATCAAAAAAGGGATGCGCGTCACCTTTTGCAAACCCAACCCGTGCGAACAATAGTTCGCTCCTACGCCCGCTTGTTCGGTATGAGTGTAACGCGCACCGACCAAAGATCGGCGCAACTACTCATAATACAGAGTTTTCCCCTGCATCACAACCTGACCTATGCTATAATCGTTATACCAGCAACATAGCGGCAGGTAGACAACATTCAGCGTAGGAGGGCAACATATGAGCGGCAGCGTGGCCGCCAAAAACTGGCGGGAGAAGTGGGCGGTATCTGGCATCCTGATTATTATAATTACGCTGGTTGGCCCAACAGCGACTACCACAAATGCCGATGCAACAGCGCGGCTTTACAGCCAGACCGGCCATACCCTGGCCGAGCCTTTCCTCAGCTACTACGACGCTCACGGTGGGCTGGCCCTGTTCGGCTATCCGATTAGCGACGCGCAGCAGGAGAACGGCTACCTCACCCAGTATTTCGAGCGCGAACGATTCGAGTACCACCCCGAACTTGCCGAGCCATACAAGGTTAGCCTGGGGCTACTGGGACGAGAGCAGGCCGGTTTGCGGCTGGATGAAGCGCCGTTCCAGCCCGCGCCCGCTGCAAGCGGCTACTTCGTCGCCACCCAGCATAACATCAGCGCCAACTTCCTCGATTACTGGACCAGCAATGGCGGACTGGCAGTCTTCGGCTACCCAATCAGCGAGGCGTATCTGGATAACGGCTTCGTGGTGCAGTGGTTTGAGCGGGCGCGGTTCGAGTTGCACCCCGAACTACCAGCCGCCTATCGCGTCAGCCTGGGCCTGCTTGGCATAGATGCGCTTAATGCTGATAGCGGGCCGCAGTACGCCGTGGGTGTTACCGACCAGCTTGCCACATCGCGCCATCTGCAACTGGGCATCAGCGAGGGCGGCGAGAGTCCGGACCCCCACTTCTTCGCCAACGTAATCGGGTCAGGGCGCAACCTGCAACCTCGCCTGGTGCGGATTGACAACATCTACAGCCACTACAACGTAGTCAGCCTCGATGCCCAGGGCGGACTGGTCTATAATTGGAGCGGGCTGGACGCAGTGATAAATGACATTCAGGCGATGGGGGCGCAACCACTCATCAGCCTTAGCTACACCCCAGCCGGGATGGCGGCCAACTCCGCTGCAGCGGGCGATACGGTCGCGCTACCTCGCCTCGACCTATGGGAGCAACTGGTTTACGATACAGTCTATCACTACAATGTGACGCAGAAGCGGGGGATTCAATACTGGGAGGTGTGGAACGAGCCGAATCTGCACGATTTCTGGCATGGCACGCAACAGGATTACTTCCTGCTCTACGATGCGGCGCAGCGTGGCGCGGTGCGGGCCGACCCCACGGTTAAGGTCGGTGGCCCAGCAGCGGGCAGTTTTGGTCTGGACTGGCTAACTTCGTTCGTCTACCACTGCGCGATGACTTCGGCGCGTTGCAACTTCCTGGATTGGCACAGCTATGGCAGCACGCCTGGTGATATGACTGCCGAGGTGCAGCAGGTGCAGGCCGCACTTGCCAGCTACCCCAAGCTGCAGATGGAGACGATGGTAAGCGAGTGGAATGTGCAACCTGGTGGGCCGGGCGACACCAGCATTGACAACCAGAGCGACACGCCCTTTGCCGCCGCCAACGCCATCGCCAACCTCGATGCAATGGAGCGGGCAGGATTGGATTGGTCCTTGCCCTTCGAGCTGAAGGACGGCCAGCACAACGGCAGCCAGTTCTGGGGTCGCTGGGGGTTGTTGACCAATGGCGGCACGCGAAAGCCGATCTACCATGCTTTGCAGGTCTACCAACAGCTAAACCCAGCGCGGCTCTACGTTGACCAGCCCAATGCCGATATAGCGGGGGCGATTGCCGCGCCCGATAGCAGTGGCGTACCCACGGTGATGGCCTGGTATCGAGCGCAGCAGGCGGGTAGCCTACGCCTAAGCATCGCGCCACGCTGGGCGCAGCAACGCTTCGACCTCTACCTGATAGACGACAGCCACGCCAACCCTGCCGCCGGTGGTAACGACGAGATGAACTACGTTACCACCCTCACCCCCGACTCAGCGGGCGGCTTCAGCTTCAAGCTATCCAGCGCGGCGGTAATTATACTGATACCAGCATCGAAGTGATTAGCTGTAGGTCACATCGCAGCGCAGCGATAGCTGATCGAGGTAGTGGTCGGGGGTGCGCTGGCGACCAGCCACCAGGTAGTGGCAGTCGCCAATGCTAACATCGGCGTGGAGTTGTCCTGCGCTCAGTTGAAAGCTCAAGCCTGGGCGAATCTGGCGGATCTCGGCGAAACGCACCATCTTATCCTGGGGTAGACTGGCGGTAACTGCGCTCCACTCCTCGGTGTAGGCGCGGGGCGAGAGCAGCACGGCAACCGTGCTTTCGCCGCTGCTGCGCTCGTACAGCGTGAGCCAGAAGCCGCGACTGGCTGGTTTGCCCAGTTCGTCCACGCTGCCTAGCAGGTTTGCGGGCGCGGATAGCACGCACGAGCCGAGCGCATCTGCGCCCGCCCCCATCACCGCCGCAACATCGTAAGCCTCGTGGCCGAAGGGGAAGCTGACCGTAATCGTGCTGACCGGCGCAGCAGGAACGATTGGTGATACAGGTGGGGCAGTGGGCGAGATAAATCCCGCCCCTACACCTACGGGCTGGGCGTTGGATGCGGTGAACTGCGAACCACCTGTGGCGGCTTCGTTCGGTTGCGCCGCATTACTGCTGTAGGGGCGGGTTTTATCCTGCCCAGTTGATGATCGGCCCCCACCACGCACCACCAGCAGGATGAGTAGCAGCATTAGCAGCAAGCCAACCCCACCGATAATCGGGTCAAGTTGACCCTGGCCGAGGTTGAAGGGCTGGAGCAGGCTATCAATCTGATCATGAAAGAATATATATAGCGCGGCAAGGATGACGAAGATAGCAACCACCAGCAGGGCCAACGGCCAGCGCGAGGAGCGTGGCGGCGCGGATGCGAGGGCAAGCGCAGAGGTGGCAGCGGGTGGATAGGCGCTAACTGCCTTGTGAGCCATGGTGTTGCGGGTGGCGGGCGACACGTATGCGCCGGTCTGCGCCGCTTGCGCGAGGGTGGGCGTGATTTCCGCTTCTACAGGATGCACGGCAGTTGCATCGGCGCTAGAGTCATCGGTGGTCGTGCTAACGTCCTCAGCGCCACTGCCCTGCAAGGTGTCAATCCGCACGATGATCAGGCTAATGTTGTCCTTGCCGCCGCGATGGTTGGCCGCTTCTACCAGCGTGTCACACCCTTCCTGGGGGTCGTCGTATTGGGTGATGAAGGCGGCGATTTCGTTATCGTCTAGCATGGTGGTGAGACCGTCGGAGCAGAGCAGGATCACGTCGCCCTCGCGCAGGGTTTGGCCGCGCACGCTGGGTTCGACCTGTTCGCCGCTACCCAATGCCTGGGTCAGCACGTTGCGGAACTGGCTGGCATTGGCCTCTTCCTGGCTCAGTTGGCCGCTGCGTACCTGGTCGGCCACCCAGGAGTGGTCCTGCGAAATCTGGGTCAGCTTGCCGCCGCGGAGGATGTAGGCGCGGCTGTCGCCCACATTGGCAACCCCGATATGGCTGCCGCGCAGTGCGATGCAGACGCAGGTGCTGCCCATCCCCGCCTGGCTGGCACGGTCCTGGGCCTCGGTGTAGATGCGAGTGTTGGCGGCGGCGACCGCCTCGCGCAAGGCATCTTCCACGCTGTGGCTGGCGCTGGCATAGTAGGCATCGGTTAGTGTTTCGGTGGCGATGGCGCTGGCAACATCGCCCGCCTGGTGGCCTCCTACCCCGTCGGCGATGATGAACAACGCGCCCTTCTCCTCTTGCACCGCCTGCTGTTCGGGCAGGTAGATACGCAGGCTGTCTTCCTGGTGGTCGCGGGCCATGCCCACATCCAGGCGCGAACCGATACGCAGCACAGTTTTAGCCAATCAGCACCCCCAGACGTTTAAGCTCGGCACGGAGCATGGTTGGAGTGAGCAGTTCGGTGTAGAGCAGGCGGCAGAGCGCGTCCATCTGCCCCACCTTGCGGGCGGCATTGATGGCCTGCTCCAGCAAATTACCACCCGCCCAGTAGGTGAAGGTGTAGCCACGCCATAGCGAATGGGTAACGAACTTCATCGCCTGGGTGGCCCGCCGCTCGTCCACCCAGCCAACCTTGACGCGGTAGGCAATCGCTTCGGCGAGGCTGCCGCCCTGCTGATGGTAGAGCAGCGAGGCGTTAACCCCAGCGGCGCGGCGCAGGTCGCTAAGAGTGCGGTGCAATTGCTCGGCCTGGCTGTCGCGGTTGTGCTGATCGAGCAGCAGATAGCCAACATCAGCCAGCCCCTCCACAATCGGGCAGTCAGGCGTGTTCAGCAGCTTGATGCTAACTTCAAGGCGGTTCTGTTCGCGGTAGCAGATGCGCTCATGGATGCTGTGGTCAGTGTGATGGCCGGGGTAGATTTCGTGGCGCAGCAGGGCCAGCGCGGAGTGGCGGGTCATCGGCACATCGAGGTTCAGTTCGATGCGCGAGGTGTAATTGCCCAGATACCAGTTGTACGCGCCCCAGGGCTTGTCAGACACGCCTTCGATGGTAGCCGTCTCTTTGGTCGGCATATAGGGCAGCCGCTTCTGCGTGGCGAGTCGCAGCACGCCCACCTCGCGCTGGCAGAAGTCGGCCAGCCCTTCGCCGGTGATACGGTTATCTTTTTCCCAAGCCTCTATTGCGGCCACTGGCTCCTGGCGATAGCCCAGCGCGGCCAGTAGCTTGCGAACATCGCTCTGGTAGGCTTCAATTTGCTCGGCGGGAACTTGTGCGGCAGTCACATCGAGCGTCTCATGAATCAGGGTAACGTAATCATAAGCGTGATGGTCGCTGAGGGTATCGGCAATCTGAGCGCGGATCGCCTGCACCTGGCGGCGCAGAAAGTTGCCGCGCAGGTTGTCGTGGGCGGCGAAGGCTTGCTCCAATTCCTCGGCCCGCCCCCCCAGCGCATCTAGCGATAGCTGCTCCTCGGCGACCACCTCGCTACGGAGCGTCTCTGGGCCGTAGTAAGCGTCTACCAGCCCGTTGATATGCTTGTCCAGGCGAAAGGCAAGACGAATATAATCTTCAATCAGGTTATCGAAGTCGGTTGCGGCGGCCATTAGCTCCTCCAATTAGACACCCAGGATTTAACGTCGGTATTCGTAACCCAACCGACTTGGATAATATACTAGCATAATACCGTTATTGTCAAACCCAGGCATGGGTCAGAGTGCGGGCGGTGTAGCACAATTCATGGTTCATAGTCTTCTCATCTCAGGTTCACCCCTATTTAATCCCTGCCTGTTACAATAGCAACATCACGGCAGAGCATATACAACGTAGCGCCAACCCGAAGTTCGTCCCCTACCGTGAAGGCGCGGCTTTACCGCCGTCCACACACCTTTGCTAAAACCAAACATCGCGCTGACCGGAACTGCAACGAAGCCATAACTGCAGTGCAACTAAGGCAAGACCAAACGCCCTTGCCAATCTGAAAGGAACTAAACCATGACCTCCAAGCAACGCCGCCCCAATGCGGGCATCCCTGGCGCAAAGGCGCTAATCGCCACCGCTGCGGTGGCGGCAACCGTCGGCGGCTGGGCCGCCTTCAGCAATGCCAATGCGACCAGCTACCAATCCACCCCCACCGCCGCCGTATCTGTGGCTCAAGCGGCTAGCAGCAACTACACCATATCGCAGTTGCAGCTAACTCCACTGCCCACGCTCGTCCCAACGGTGAACATCGTTATAAATAGCGTGCCAACTGCCACCCAACCAGCAGCCCAGAGCAGCCAGACTAACGCCAGCAGCGCGGCGCAGCCAACCGCAACCGCAGTTCCCGCTACGTCCACCGACACGCCAGTGCCAGCCACCGACACGCCTGCGCCGACCGACACACCAGTAGTCGTGGTGCAACGGCCCCAGACTGTTACCACCACCCGCTCTTCGCGTAGAGGTTGAGCCATGCACAGGATTGAGTTCAAGGCGATGGGCTGCCAGATGATGGCAGCCATAGATAGTGAGGATGGAGCGGCCCGCATCGCGCTCGGCCAGGTTGCCGCCTGGTTCGAGCAGTGGGAACAGAGCCTTAGCCGCTTCCGCCCCGACAGCGACCTTAGCAAACTAAATAATCGCAGCGGTCGCTGTGTACCCGTCAGCAAGACGCTCTGGGAAGTGTTGAGCGTGGCGTTGACAGTGGCGCAGCAAACCGATGGAATAGTAGTACCCACACTGTTGTCCGCTTTGCTGGCCGCAGGTTATGACCGCAGCTTCGACCAGCTAGCGGCAGGGGCGGGCAAGTCCAATAAGCCGCCTTCACCTACAATTGCTGGCGAGTGGCGCAACATAGAATTGCGGCGCAACCATCGCGTCTGTTTGCCCGCCGGTGTTACACTCGACTTTGGCGGGATAGCCAAAGGCTGGGCTGCGCAGCAGTCGGTGCGCCGCCTGCTGCAATACGGCCCCGCGCTGGTGGATGCTGGTGGCGACATCGCCATCAGCGGCCCCCGCGCCGACGGCAGCAAATGGCCGATTGGGATTACCGACCCCTTCGCGCCAGATAAAGAACTGGAACTTTTGATGCTAGAACGCGGTGGAGTAGCGACTTCGGGCCGCGATTACCGCCGCTGGCAGCAGGGTGGGGTGGAGCGCCACCACATCATTGACCCGCGTAACGGCCAACCCGCCGCCACCAATGTAATGAGCGCCACCGTAATTGCCAGCGATGCGATGGCCGCAGAGGTAGCCGCCAAGGTGGCCTTCATCCTGGGCAGCGATGCGGGGATGCAGTGGCTGGAACGCCACCCCAGCCTTGCAGGTCTGCTCGTTCTCGAAGATGGCAGCGCGTTGCCCAGCAGCCGCCTCGCCCAATACCTTTGGAGGTAAAAATTATGTCTTCCCCAACCAACCGCAACCCTGAACTGCAACTCGACACCATCAAGCCCGCATTTTCCTGGAAGGTAATCGTCGCCATTCTGCTTGCCGTAGTTGGTGGCGCGGCCTTTGCCCTGCTCATCCTGCCCATGTGGGTGCCGGGCCTGAGCGCATCACTGACGGGCGTTGCGCCCAAAGGCTTCTGGTATATGTCGCGGGCCAGCGCGTTCGTCGCCTACATCCTGATCTGGCTGTCGCTGGTGATGGGCCTGCTGATCACCAACAAGCTAGCCCGCCTCTGGCCTGGTGGCCCGGTTGCCTTCGACCTGCACCAGTATTTCAGTATACTTGGCCTCGCTTTTGGCCTGTTTCACGCCCTGATCCTGCTTGGCGACGCTTATTCCAACTATAACATCGCACAGCTGCTGATACCCTTCACCGCCAGTCAGTACCGCCCACTATGGGTGGGGCTGGGGCAAACCGGCTTCTACCTGCTGCTGCTGCTCACCTTCAGCTTCTACGCCCGCCGCTGGATTGGCGCTAAGGGCTGGCGGCTGCTGCACTTCCTTAGCTTCGCCGCCTTCATCATGACCCTGATGCACGGCGTGTTCAGCGGCACCGACAACGGTGAAGCCTGGGCCATCACCCTCTACTGGGTAACCGGCAGCACCGCGCTCTTTCTCACCATCTATCGCATCATCGTCGCCCGGCTCAAGACCAGCAAAGCGATGCGCCAGCGGCTCACCGACAAGGAGTTTGCTATGGACCTTGGCACCCACCGCCGCGCCAACAGCGCCGCTAATAAGTGAACTCCCCTATAATGGGCTGGCAGTGGGTTTGTCATGCACAACAGATGAAGACTCAAGCGTTAGATAAGCCCACAGCAGCAACCTTCTCAGCCGATATTCATCTTCGGTTCACGTTAGTTTAATCTCTACCCGCTACAATTGTATAAGCGCAGCATCGTCTGCGTATTCGGCAACGCACTTCAGGCGGCTCGTTACCAACAAACAACTAACCTGGGGATGGGCAGATTTGTATAGGTGGTAGGGAGTTTCGCATGGCGAATGACAATTCGTCACTGCGGGGCGTTAGTGGCGAACTATACGAATGAGCCGGAGAGATAGTGTTTTTCTGTAGGGGCTAACCCTTGTTCACCCTCGCCCAATTACAATCTCACCATTGCAGTTTGGTAGAAGTTGACCAGGCGGAAAGGCTGTGCCGATGTCTCCAATCAACAATCTAATGCGGGCATTGAGCGCACTGAGCGCGGCATTGGCGGCCTTCTCGCTAATCTTTTCCCCCAGCGCCCCGCCGGTGGCCCAGCCTGCCTCCGCACCCCTCGCCCGACCAACCCTCACCGCAGCGGCCATACCTGCGCCGTCACCAACCATCGCGGCGGCGCGGGCGGGCAATACCATGGTGGCGACCTGCGACGAAAGCCTTTACCCGACTCCCACTCCACCGCCAAATCCCCAATCAGGCCAAAAGTCGCCCGATGGTGTCTATGGCGACCGCTTCTCCACCGCTGAGGCGCAACTGATGCCTACCGACCCTAGCGCCTTCGATGCCAACGGCAAAATGCTTGCGGGCGCGACTGCGCCGCGGCTGCCACCGCCCCCGCCGCGCCAGTTTGCGCCCCTCGATACTCCTACGCCCGACCCTAGCGGCGCACCTGCATCCGATGCTACGCCTACGGTAGTTCCCACCCTGGCACCGACCCAACCCAAGCGGGTAGTGATCCAGGCGGGCCACTGGCTTAGTGCCGATATGCCATATCAGATTTCGCAATTTAGCGATGATGGCGCATACGTCGGCGGAGTAGCCGAGTGGGTACTCAATCTTCACGTTGCCAATCTGGCCGCCGATTTGTTGCGGGCGAGGGGCTACGATGTGCGGATTGTGCCAGCCACGGTGCCAATCGGGTGCAAGGCCGATGCCTTCGTCGCCCTACACGCCGATGAAGATACCGATACCTCGGCGCTTGGCTTCAAGGCGGCCTACCCCCGCTACATCAACAACCCCACCAACCGCCGCTTGTTGGCCGATATGTATATCGAGTATGGCACCGCCACCGGCCTTACCCGCAATTATTCGATCAGCCTGAACATGAGCGGCTATTATGCCTTCTACAACCAGAGCCAACCCTATGCGGTTGACCCCTGCACCCCGATGATCATCCTCGAAATGGGCTTTATCTCCAACGACTACGAGCGTCAGTACCTCTCCACCAACCAGAGCATTGCCGCTATGGGCATCGCCAATGGGGTAGACCGCTTCGTGCAAGGGAAGTAGCGGCTATTCACCTGACACATCGGCTGTGGGCAAGCAATTGACCCACAGCCATTTCTGTTGTACAATCAAATCCAACGCTAGCACAATTATTGCAATAAGTGCAATTATAACAATTGTTACAAACTACGCGGAGGGGAAACTGCTACGTATGACAGTGATGCTAGTTGATGATGACCCTGCAATCCTGGGGGTGATGAAGGTGCTGCTGGAGCAGCGGGGCTATCGGGTTGCCACCGCGAACTCGGCGCTAGCCGCCGAGCGCATGGCAATCAAAGAGCAGCCGGAGCTTGCGCTGGTTGATGTGATTATGCCCGGCATCAACGGAGTGGAGCTTTGCCGTCGCCTCACCCACAGCCCCGACCTGCCCCCCCAACTACGGGTGGTGATGTTGAGCAGCGTTAATGATCCTGCAATTATCGCCGCTGCTACCCAGGCGGGGGCTAGTGGCTACATCGTCAAGTCCAGCGACCTTAATTTGATGCTAGCCGAAGTGCTGCACTTGCTCGAAGCGCCCGCTGATGATGCCGCTACGAACGTGCAGCATCCCCAGTAATACCAGTTTGTTTCAACCTTTATACCCCACTACTACCTGATGTTGCCCACCATCGTCTTGCAACGGGATGCGCCCGTCGGCCAGGGTTGAGCCGTCTAGGCTAACCTCACTTGCGTCGCGCTGCACTTGAATTACGTAAGTGGTGCGCTTATAGCGATATGTGAGCCGATAACCCGGCCAGGCGGAGGGCAGCGCGGGGGTGATGGTAAAGTGGTCGCCGTGCAGGCGGAAGCCGAGGATGGCTTCGAGGCCCACGCGGTAGAGCCAGGCGGCGGAGCCGGTGTACCACGTCCAGCCGCCCCGTCCGATATGTTCGGGGTGGCTGTAGACATCAGCGGCAACCACGTAGGGTTCGACCTTGTAGCGTTCGCTGGCTGTCGCATCGAGCGCGTGATTGATGGGATTAAGCAGCGACCATAGCTCATAGGCCCGCTGCCCATCGCCATGCAGGGCGAAGGCAAGCGCCGTCCAGCAGGCGGCATGGGTATACTGTCCACCATTCTCGCGCACTCCGGGCGGGTAGCCCTTGATGTAGCCGGGGTCGAGGTTGCCCTTGTCGAACGGCTGGGTTAGCAGCAGAATGAGCCGCTCTTCGTCGCGGATGAGCCGTTCGTTAAGCGCCGCCAGCGCCTGCCGCTGACGCTCAGGGTTGCCAAAGCCGCTGATCACGCTCCACGACTGGGCGATCGCGTCAATCTGGCACTCCTCAGCAGTAGCCGTACCTAGAGGGGTGCCATCATCGAACCAGGCTCGTAGATACCAGCCGCCATCCCACGCTGATTGCTCGATATTGTTGACCAATTCGACCCGCTTAGTGCGACACCAATCTGCCCGCTGCTCGTCGCTGCGCTGCTCGGCAAGCGGGGTAAAGCGATCCAGCACGCTGGCGAGGAACCAGGCCAGCCATACGCTCTCGCCCTTGCCATCTGCCCCCACCTTGTTCATGCCGTCGTTCCAATCGCCCGTTCCCATCAATGGCAGACCGTGCAACCCACTCGTTGCGCCTCGTTCGATGGCGCGGACGCAGTGTTCGTAAAGGCTGGCGTGTTCGTCGGAGACGGTGGGCAGCAGGTAGGCATCCTCCTGATCGGGCTTTAGCTCTGGCGCTTCGATGAAGTGAATAACCTCATCGAGAATTGCCTTATCACCAGTGGCTCCCACGTAGAAGGCAGTGACAAACGGCAGCCACAGCATATCGTCGGAGATGCGAGTACGCACCCCCCGCCCGGTGGGCGGATGCCACCAGTGTTGCACATCGCCAGCGCGGAACTGGTGGGCAGCGGCTCGCAGGATTTGTTCGCGGGCAAGCTCCGGTGCGCTGTATACCATCGCCATCACGTCCTGCAAGTGATCGCGGAAGCCATAAGCGCCGCCCCCCTGATAGAAAGCGGAACGCGCCCAGATGCGGCAGGCCAGCGCCTGATAGGGCAGCCAATGATTTAGCAGCAGGTTCATCGCTGCGTCCGGTGTTTCGACATTCAGGCCGGTAAGCATATCCTGCCAGATATTGTTGGCGGGTTGCTGCTGCCGCGCCGCGGTAATAAGTGCGCCAGCGGCTACGCGGTCTTTAGCCTCGCCCATAATGAAGCAAATGGTTTGCTCCGCGCCAGGGGGCAATTCCACCACCACCTGCAGGGCAGCGCAGGGGTCCAGGCCCGCGCCCACCTGCCCGCTGAGGGCGATGCGACGCAATGCGGCGGGACGTTCCATCCTGCCCAGCCGCCCCAGAACCTCGCGCCGATCCGCGCTGTAGCTGGCAATTGGCTGATCGGCGGCGATGAAGGCGATATTGGCCGCGAACTCATTGTTGTAAGGATTGTGGGCAAAGAGCGCCTGCGCCCCTTCATCCCACTCGCTGATCACATAGCGGCTGGAATCCTCGCGGGTAACGCCCATCACCCACGCGGCGTAATAAACAAGGGTCAAGCGGCGGGGCTGGTCGCCCAGGTTATGTAGGCGCAGTACCGAACGCTTCAGCGATGCAGCGGGCGGCACACTGATAGTCAGTTCGTGGGCGATGCCGTGGCTGGTGTGTTGGTAGACGGTGTAGCCCATCCCGTGGCGCACCTGGTAGGTAACTGGCTGGCGAATGGGCAGCGGGGTGGCGCTCCAGAAGGTGCCATCGTTGTCGTCGCGCAGGTAGATAGCCTCGGCAGGTGGGTCGCTAACCGGGTCGTTGTGCCAGGGGGTGAGGCGATTCTCGCGGCTGTTCTCCGCCCAGGTCGTGCCAACACCAAGCTCGGTAACCAGACAGCCGAATTGCGGGTTGGTAATCACGTTGCTCCAGGGCGCGGGCGTGTTCTCGCCGGGGGCAAGCTGGATCACATACTCGCTACCATCGGCGCTGAAGCCGCCACGCCCGTTGAAGAATTGCAAATCGCTGATTGTAGATTGCTGATTGCCGGTGTCGAGGTCGGAAGCTGGTGGCGCGGCGGGTGCAGGTTGCGTCGGCAGGAAAGCGGCAGGCAGCGGCGGGCGCGGGCGGCTGCGGGCGAGTTGCTCGTCCAGGTTGCCTGTGCCACCCATCAAGGTGACATGGGCAGCGGTGAGTAGCAACACCTTATCCTCCTGAACCATGTTGTCGGCGCGGACCAGCCAGACCCCACCGCGCTGATTGTATACCTCGGCCTCGGCGCTGCTGAGGATGAAGTTTAGCAACTGTTCGTGGACTGGCTGTTGGTAGCCGATGTCGTACTCGTTGATTACCACAAGGTCGGTATGCAGACCAATGCTGGTCAGGTATTCGTGGGCGCGTAGCAGTTCGCCCAGCAAATCGCTCTCGCGCAGATCACGGATACGCAACAGCACTATAGGATAATCGCCAGAGATGCCATAGGCCCACAACGCGGACTGACCGCGCTGGTTGGTGGCGAGCAACTCTGGCGCAGGGCGCAGGGCGGGGTCGGGATAGAGGATGCGTGAGGCCAACCGCTGGTAGAGCATCGCCTGCTCCACGCTCAGGCTATGCTGCCGTCGCCGCAGCGCGTTCTGGGTTATGGCAAGGCGGCGGGCGCGATCGCCATAGGCAGGCGTAGCGCAGCGGCGGGCGAGGTCCGCCGCCTCGTCGCGGCTGGCGCAAACGGCGGTGGTGTAAGTGAAGGTGGCCCGCTGGCCGGGGGCGAGACGCACGCGGCGGCGCAGGCTAACGATGGGATCCAGTACCGCGCCAGTCGCGCCCGACAGAGGAGCGGACATAATAAAGGCGGCGGGGGCGGCCAGGGTGCGGCCCCGCCCGATAAAGCGGGCGCGGTCGGTCTCATATTCGAGCGGGCCACGCACGTCGCCCTCCACCGCCAGGGTATGCGACAGCCAGGGACGCGGCTCGTCGGCAGTGCGCGGGCGACGCGAGGCCAGCAATGCGGGGGCAGCGGTGAGGCGTTCGGTTTCAACGAACATCTTGCTGAAGGCGGGGTGGGCGGCATCGGTGGCGGCCTGGTTCAGCACAATCTCCGCATAGCTAGTCACTTCAATCTCGCGGGGGCGGCTGCTGTAGTTGGTGAGCATCACTTGCCGCACTTCGGCATCATCGGGGCTGACCACCACCAGGGTGCGCGTCTCAATGCCATCGTCGCGCCGCCAGTAGGCCACTTCGTCCAGCGCGAAGGTTGCGCCGTAGCCCTGGGGGGCAACGCCAGTAGGGATAATCGCGCTAGACCAGAACTTGCCGCTGCGAATGTCGCGGATGTAGCAGAAGCTGCCCCAGTTCTCGCTAGTCGCATCGGGTCGCCAGCGGGTGACAGCCAGATCCTGCCACTGGCTGTAGCCGCCGCCACTGTTGGTAAGCATTACATGATAGCGGCCACTGGAGAGTATGTGTGCTTCCGGCACGGCAGTGGTGGCGGTGTCGTAGTGCTGGATGTTGGGGGTGGGGGCGGCGGCGCTGGGCAGGCGGCGCAGGCTGCGGATTGATTCGACTTCGATGCTGCGTGGCTGGGTAATCGGCGCTTCCAACGGGATACGCTCTTGCAGCAGCAGTTCAACCGCCTGCACTTGCGGTTCACGGTGAAAACGAGTGACCATCGGACGGTCATTTACTACCTCATCCAGAGCGAGTAGCGACATACCTTGATGGTGGGCCATAAAGTTGCGGATCGGCAGGTAGTCATGGTTGACTGGCAGGCGTGAGGCAGTGTAGTCAACCGCATCGTAGAAACCGTAGCGGGCATCGGCGGCGGGGGCAAGACGGCGCAGGTTGGCAGTGGCGGCGGTGGGGTCTACCAGTAGAGCAAGCATGGTGGCATAGGGCGCAACTACCAGGTCGCTGCTCAGGCCGCGCTTGAGGCCGAGGCCGGGGACACCGAAGGCGCGATACTGGTAGTTCTGGTCGCGGTCGCGCACGCTGAAGGCCGACTCGGAGATACCCCAGGGTACGTCCCGTTCGCGGCCATACTGCTGCTGGCGGCAGACAGCGGCGCGATTTGAGGATTCGATCAGGCTATTGGGATAGCTGTACATTACCAGGTTGGGCATCAGATACTCGAACATCGTGCCGGTCCAGGAGAGCAGCGCGTAGCCATGGCAGGCGGGGGTGCGGGCGCGGCCCAGCTTGAACCAGTGGGCCACCGGCGCTTCGCCCCGCGAGATGGCAAAGAAGCTGGCGAGGCGGGCTTCACTGGCAAGCAAGTCGTAATGCGAATTGTCGCGGCGCTGCTCGGCCACGTTGTAGCCGATGGTGAACAGGTCGCGCTCTGGATCGTACAGGAAGTCGAAGCGCATCAACTCGACTAGCGTTTCGCAGCGGCGGGCGAGGTCACGCAGGTGGGTAGTCAACTGTTCGCAGGCTGTCCAGGCGGCAGCCACCGCAGCGGTAAGCGTATCGAGCCATTCGAGCAGGGTGTCTGACTCGGCAGCGGGCAATTCGCGGCTAGCCGCAGCACGAATCTGACGCAGCACGGGCAACGCCTCGGCGCACCAGCCAATACTGCGACTGGGTGAGAGGTCGGATGGGGGAGGTGGCAACTCGCGCCAGAGGGTGGCCGGTTCAGACTGATCGCCCGCAGTTAGCGCGGTAGGCACATCGCTTAGATAGGTGAGATAAGGCAGCAGGGTGTCCAGTTCGGCAACAGCGGCGTTAGCCGCCTCGCTTAGTTGCGAAGCCCAGTAGCGTGTCTCAGCGGCAGGGTCGCTTACCGCCGCGGTCGCTTTGGGTGGGGGTAGCGCAGTGGCAGCATCACTGAGCGCGGTGGCATCGCGGGCAATTGCCGCTAGTAGCGTGACCCAAGCGGGCAGGGTGGCGGGGGGATTTTGGATTTTGGATTTTAGATTTTGGATGGTTACTATAGAGGCGACAGGTAGAACGGGGCTGCCTTTGTTGGTGGCAATCGCTTCTTCGAGCAGCGCGAGGGTATCGGCAAGACCGTCGAGCAGATCAGGGCCGACTATCGGCTGGTCAATCCGTTCCAGACAGCCCTGCTTCAACACGATCAGGTGGCCCGCCAGGTTGCCGCTATCCACAGTGGAAATATAGGCGGGGGGCAGCGGTTTGGCAGTCAGGGTGTCGTACCAGTTATAAAAGTGACCGCGATCGCGCTCCAGCCCCTCAATACCACCCAGTTGATGCGCCAACCGCTCGGTCATTGCCCCAGTGGTAAGATAGCCAAAGTCGCGGGCGGCCAGGGTAGCGAGTAGCGACAGGCTCATATTAGTCGGCGAGGTGCGGTGGGCAACGATCGGCTTGGGATCTTCCTGATAATTGTCGGGGGGCAGCCAGTGGTCGTCAGGGCCGACAAAGGTAGCGAAGTAGCGCCAGGTTTTGCGGGCGGCACGGCGAAGGTAGAGCGCATCGGCGAGAGTAAGTTCGTTGCTGGGCGGCGGGGTGGGCTGGCTAAGTCGCCAGGCGACGATTGGCGCAGCCGCCCAGGCGGCCAGATAAGGCGCAGCGACAATAGGGCGGGCGCGATGCTGACGCAGTATAAGGGTGAACAGCGCCGCAGCAAACAATGGCGAACCCCACATTGTGCGCAGGTAGTCGGGCAGACGGTTGCCCAGCCGCTGTTGGCTGTCGGCGGCGGTCTGCCATTCCAGCAGATGGCGATGGCTGAAGTACACCCGCGCCAGGGTACGGCTAATGGCATCGAGCGCCTGCTGCGCCTGATCGGGCAGCAGCGTGGTGGTCATCGTCAGGTGGGCGAGATTGAGGCCGGTTTCGTGCAGCACGTAGCCAATGTGCCGATGCCAGGGCGTGGCGGGTGGGCGGCGGGGGATGGTAAACAGCAGGTTGACCACGGTGGGGAAGGCCCGCACGAACGTAGCCAGCACGGTCCAGACGGCGGCGCGGCCTGGCAGCACGGTCCAACCCGCCACCAGCATCGCCAGCAGCGCGGGCGCTTCCAGGCTGCGACGCAGGTTGTCGAAGATCTTCCAGCGGGCAGTGAGCGGCAACACATTAGGGGTTAGCGTACCGCGCTCGTTCGGCACATAAGGCAGCAGCCACGGCAGGATCTGCCAGTCGCCACGCACCCAGCGATGGGCGCGGCGGGCGGCCACCAGGTAGCGACTGGGCTGGTCATCGTAGAGGGTAATATCGCTCACCAGCGCGGTGCGGGCGTAGACTCCCTCAATTAGATCGTGACTGAGCAGCGAGTTTTCGGGAAAGCGGTTCTTCATTGCTCGGCTGAACGCCTGCACATCGTAGATACCCTTGCCCATGAAGATACCCTCGCCAAACAAATCCTGGTAGACATCGGAGACGGCGGTAGTATAGGGATCTACCCCGGTATGGCCGGAAGATAGGCGGGCGAAGGGCGAGGCGTTGCCGCTGATCAGGGTGGTC
>JBBRMT010000083.1:0-17849 GCA_038230695.1 Chloroflexia bacterium | reverse complement strand
TCTGCGTCATCGTCATGATCTGCTTATATGGGTCGGCAGTAGGTTTTGGGCGTGGTTGCGGCTGCGCGGGGGGAAGGGTGCGTTGCTGTTGTATCTGCTCTAGCTGGGATTGCAGCTTACTTAGTAATTGTTCCTTCTGTTGCTGATCCTCTTTCTGCTGCTGCGGTTGCGCTTGCTGCCATTGCTGGAACTGTTGGAATAGCCTGTATTGTGGGTCAGTAGCTCCATCGGTGAGCGGCTGGCTATCGCTTTGTTCCTTCCATGCGAGGAACTGCTTATACTGTGGGTCACTGATGAAGTCGCTCGGCGGTCTGCTACTTGCTGGTTGCACGGCTTAATCTCCCTCGGTTATTCATAGATTGGGCGACAGGTCGTTTTGTGCCGATGGATGTTTTATATTATACACCTAAATATAGCGCAGGTTTGCAGGGGTTGCACCACAAATCGCCCTCGCCCAGCGGTTTCCCGTCGAGCGAAGGCGGTTTGCATCATGGCGCTGTGGCTAGCTGGCGCTATTTACGCCATGTGTCGGATGGGTGACTGGGGGGCCAACGGTACGGAAGTCGCGGCAGCCACAGCTCATGCTACCGCCATTGCAGAAGCAATCGCAGCACATATAATAGCCAGGGGCGCGACCTCGACCGTTGCAGTAGCTGCTCCAGCAGCCAGTTGGATAGTAGTCACGGTTTATATAACACATATAACCATCGTGCATATAGCAATCTGCGCCACGGCAATTGCTGCAGTAGGGTCCGGGTGGGGAGCAGCTACAGCCATTATCGTCGGCCAGCGCCTTGCCTTCACTCAAGCGCCCCAGCACGAGCGCGGCAATAAGCGCAAATACAGTCGTGCTGGCTTGTTTGAGAAAAGCCCGCCGGTCAATCGCTCTGGCAATCCCCTCAGCAAGCAACCTGGTTCGATCTTCTGCTGGCATGGTCTCATCCCTCTCTTGCCCACAAGGGGCAACAAACTAAGCCGGGTATAGAGTAGCCGCTTCCTGCGTCTCTGATGATACAGTAGCACTAAATGGTCGGGGAGTCAAGAGGGGTATTTCACAGTTTTGCAATCGCGCACCAGGGTGCGCGCAGCCCACCCCTACACCAGCCACGTTTTGCAATTTGATGAACCACACCCGGAGTCAAGCGGGCATTACATAACTCTGCTCTTTCATTTAGACGCTTGATGATTTGGGCGCGGGTCGGCACGCTGGCTAGCCCAGCCCGCTCTACAGTCAGCACCCCAGCGGCGCAGGCAAAGCGGGCGGCAACGGCGGCATCCATGACTACGGCGGGTTGCATGGGGATGTGAACAATGAGAGCGGCAAGGGGTTAGGTTCAGATGATGACTGCTAAATCGAACCTAGACATAGAGGGTGCTTTACTGCGGGTTGCATTCGCCCTCTCGCCCAGCACTAATGCCTATCGGCGACATCAATCTCGCCCCACTAGCTCCGCGTTTTCCGCACTGTTCGGTACCCGCCTTGATTCCAACACCTATTGCAGGGTTTGGGGGCTAAACTTCGTCAAGATCGTAAGCTTCAATAGGGGTGGTTAGCCAATCCTCGAAGTCGGCTTCCTCCAGCAGGGGCAATATTGCCGGTACAGAGGCAGCAAACGCTTCCCACGAGTCCCAGATCGCCAGCCCGATTATGGTGCCGTTGCGCTCGTCGCGTAGGGAATAGACTTGCTGCAGCCCCCCGTAGCCCTTAATTACTTCCGCGATGTGGTCCATCGCGTCAATCAGGATTTGTTCTTTGCCCTCACGCGGATGGTGGATGCCAATGCGAACGAACATGATTGCCTCCTTTACCTTTATACATAACTCTGCTCTTTCATTTAGACGCTTGATAATTTGGGCGCGGGTTGGCACGCTGGCTAGCCCAGCCTGCTCCACGGTTAGCGCACCCGCAGCGCAGGCGAAGCGAGCAGCGGCAGCCAAATCGCCACTATCGTGCAGGGCGCAGAGGAAGGCAGCGGCAAAGACATCGCCCGCGCCAGTAGGGTCAACTTGATTTGCCTTGAAGCCGGGTTGCTCCACCGCCACGCTGCCATGCTGATGTATCACCGCGCCGCGTTCACCGAGGGTGACAGCGGCAGTGGGGGTAAGGCGGATGAACTCTGCGCCCACTTCCGGTGCGGCGGCAACATCCTCCTCGCTGAAGATAATCGCGTGCGCCAGAGGCAGGATTTGCGCGGCGGCCTCCCAGGGGTGGAAGAAGACCTTGCCGCCATCGTCGCGCCACTCGCGCAGCCAACCCTGCGGGGTGATACCGCACAAGCCGCCCTGTCGCTCCTGCAATAGAGCGATTGCCTCCGCTTCGGCGATCTCGCGGGCAACTGGCGCAAGGTGAATAATCGGGGCCTGTCGCCAGGATGCGGGCAGTAGCTTGAGGTTGAGCGGCCAGGCCCAGGCGTGCAGATATTGCTGGCGGCTGCTCCCATCGTAGACGTTCTCGAAGGTGGTGGTCGCCGCGCCGGGCTGCTTGATTACCTCGATGCCGGGCAACGCCTCGCGCAACCGTCGGTCGAACTCCGCATCGCCAGTCGCGGTGCGAGTCAGCAGGCCCACCCGCTTGCCCAGGTTGCGGGCGGCCAACGCGGCGTACAACACAGTGCCGCCCAGCCGATAATCACCGTCGGGCAGAATGTCCTTGCTGATATGGCCGATGACGAGGTAATCTATCATTAGTTTTAAGTTAGTGGAAGTCTCCCACGGCTCTTGACTGGAGCGTAAAGGTAATAAAAAAAGAGGGCGCATCCCGGAGATGCGC
This sequence comes from Chloroflexia bacterium, assembly GCA_038230695.1. Taxonomy (GTDB): domain Bacteria; phylum Chloroflexota; class Chloroflexia; order QHBQ01; family QHBQ01; genus QHBQ01. The sequence continues at coordinate 15,079 of JBBRMT010000083.1, read as the reverse complement.
CCACAATACTAGCTAGCTTGCGCCTGGGCCGGTTCCTCGTCGGGTTCGGCCAGGGTTTCATCGCTGTTGCTATAGTCGCCAGTATCCACAAAGCCTTCGATAGCGGCAGCCTCGCCATGCGGCACGTAATCCTCACCCTTGAGCATGATTACCACCCGCCGCTCCTTGCCTTCGCCAGTGCTTTCGGTGTAGACAGTGGCGTGTTCTTGCAAGGCGAGGTGAACCACGCGCCGTTCGGCGGGTGGCAGCGGCTCCATCTCGTGGGCTTCGCCACTCTCCATCACCTGTGCGGCCAGGCGCAGGGCGATGTTGGCAAGCTGCTCGGTGCGGCGCACGCGATAGCCATCCACATCAATCACCACCCGATCCCAGCCCTTCAGCTTCTTGTGCAGCATTACGTTCAGCACAAATTGCAGGGCGCTGAGGTTGTCGCCATGCTTGCCGATGAGCAAGCCTTTGTCGGCATTGTCCACCTCGAACACTTCAAGCACCAGGGTCTTGGGGTCGGCCAATCCTTCAGGGGTTTCTTGCTTGCTATCGCGCTGCGCCACCTTAGCCGGGATGTCGAGCAGGTCGAGCATATCTTCGAGCATCTCGCCTGCCATTTGCGCGGCTTCGTTCTCATACTCGGCCAGGGTGGCCTGGGCCACGCTGCGGAAGTCGGCATGGAAGTCGTTGTGGTAGCCGCCGCGCTGCTCTTCTCGCCCACGCCCAAAGCCGCCACCGCCGCCACCGCTGCGCCGATCATCGCGCCCGCGTCCGAAGCCGCCACCACCGCCACCACCGCTGCGTCCCCGGTCAGGACCGCGATCGTCGCGGCGTTGACCAGTACCCCAGGCCCGCGCCGTCTGTGGGGTGGGGAAGCGCCCACCTACAGCAGCGGCAGGCGCGGGTGTGCCATATACTGGCCCTCGTCGCCCACCCTCGGCTGAAGGAGCAACCTCGGCAATGCCAGCCACCCCTGGCGTGGCTGCCGGACGCGACCCCGCCGCCTGGATGCGGGCCAGTATTTCCGGCTTGATACTAACCCTGACCAGCGCCTCATCGTCGTCATCGCGGCCACCGCTCAGAACCTCGATATTGACTTCATTGCGGGTGCGGCCCAGTTGCTCTAGCGCAAGGCGCACCGCTTCCTCGATTGTCTGTGCCTGTATCTCAACGCTGTGCATCTTCTTCCCTTTCGTGCGCCCCTTCGCGCACTGCCCGCTGTGGGCAAATCTATTAGAGAAAATCAGGATTCACACATTTCGCCAGGGCTAACAACGATTCGCCCCTACAGAAATGGCCGCTACTTTGCGACAAGCTCCTATAGATAAAATGCAAGCCAGGGGCGAATTGCTCCCCTGGCTGGCGCAGGGCGAATCCCCTGCTCACTTCCGCTTCTTTTTACGCGCCAGCATCTGCTCGTAGGTTAGCTGCTGGGCGGCAGTACGGCTGCTGGCGCTGGCCGCGTTGCTGCTGTCGGGTTCGACCGCTTTTGCACTCGACCCGTTGCTTGAGCCGTTGCTCGACCCACTTCCTGAGCCGTTGCTACGGCTGGCATAGTATCCGCCATAGATGGTGGCGCTGCTGCCGTTGCCCCCATTGCTGCTGATACGGCTGGTTGCGCCGTTGCTGGTAGTGGCGAGAGCGCGGCTGGAGCCGTCGGCTTTGGCCTGGTCGCCATTGGTTGTAGTGGTAGTTATAACTTCCGTTCCATCGCGCTTGGCCTTCTGCTCGGCCTGCGCCGCCATGCTCTGCTCCATCAGCTTGCCCACGAACGAGGTCTTCTTCTTCGATTGTCGGGACTCAATCTCATCCAGGGTCAGCTTGCGCGGCATATATTTATCGGTGTTCGACTTGGGCAGGAAGGGGAAGATGTCGGCTAGCGACCCCCAGCCAATCAACAGATACGACTGCACCGCTTGCAGGATGCTGGAGGTAGTCCAGTAAAGCACCGGGCCAACCGGCCAGCCCCAGTAGATGAAGATAATGTACACTGGTGTGAGTAGCATCAGGTTGTTCATCATCTTGGCCTGGCCGTCCAATACCCGACCGGGCGGTATCGCCATGCGCTGGGCAATTAGCTGGAACAGGCCGCTGGCAACCGGCAGGATGTGGAGCGGGTCTGGCCCATTCAGGTCGCTAATCCAGGCGAAGCCTTGCGAAAAGATGGGGTCATGGTTATGTGACAAGCCGGAAATCGCCGCGCTCAGGATGATGAAGATAGGGACCTGCAGCAGCAATGGCAGGCAGCCGCCCAACTGGCTGACCCCATACTGGCGGTAAACATCCTGCGTTTCCTGCATGATGCGGGTCTGGTCGCCCTTGTACTTGCGCTGGATCTCCTTAATTAGCGGGGCCAGCGTCTGCATGGTTAGCGACGACTTCATCGCCTTGTTGGTCAACGGGAAGGTGAACAAGCGCAGGATGATGGTGAAGACGATAATGCCGAGGCCGGGGTTGCCCACCAGCGTACTGATGCCCTTAAGCGCCCACTGGGCGGCGGCTACGATGGGGAGGAAAATGTCCAAGTCTGATACTCCTAACATGATTGCAGATTGCAGATTGTAAATTATAGATTGTAGATGCTAACTGGCGCTTCGCCTTTAATCTGCAATCTGCAATCGTCACGGCACTGGGTCGTAACCGCCGGGGTGGAAGGGATGACAGCGGCCAATGCGCTTGGCCGCCATCCAGCCACCCTTGATCGCCCCGTACTTCTGCACCGCCTCATAGCCGTAGTGCGAACAACTAGGATAGTAGCGGCAACTAGGCGGCAGCAGTGGGCCAATTGTCACTTGATATACGCGAATAAGCAGCATGAAGACGTATTTCATGGTGAAGCCTGAGTTTCTTGAGGCAGCGGTATTTGCTTGCTCTTGCGTAGCAGATCGTCTACCGCCGCGCCTACCGTATCTAGTCCGCTGCCGAGGCAGGCGGCTCTTGCCACCAGCAGGATGTCGCTACCCTGCTTCAGTTGTGGCAAGCGGCGGTTGATTGCTTCGCGCAGCAGGCGCTTCGCTCGACTGCGGATGTGCGCCTTGCCCAATCGCTTGCCCGCCGCCACGGCGATGCGCGTTTGTTGCTGTTGGTTGGGCCGCACGTAGATGGCGACGTAGCGGTTGCTGTAGTTGCGGCCCTGCTCCCGCGCCAGCGCGATCTCGGCATCGTTGCGTAGCCGTTGTTCGCGCTTCATCTGGCTAACTCCTTATGCATCCGCGCTTATGCGTCGGCGATTGATAGCCGCTCACGGCCCTTGCGCCGTCGCGCAGCAATTACGGCCCGTCCACCTCGCGTCCGCATCCGCACTAGAAAACCATGCGTGCGCTTTCGCGGTATCTTCTTGGGCTGGTAAGTCCTCTTCGGCATTTAATTGCGTTCTCCTCTCGATAATCTGTCGGTGCAAGCGGCGCTGGTCTTTTGGGCGCAATACAACTTCCGCAGACTGGCGCTGCGCTATTAAGATTATACCCTTTTTATCAGCCTTTCGTCAAATCAGTTTGACAAGCGGAGGGGCTATGGTATATGATTCACATGACAAGCACATTGTTTCATTCTTAGCTGAAGATACGCGCGGTCGGCATCTGCCACAAGCTATTCACGTAACCGAAAATAGGCCGCATATTCATCCAACACCAAGTAGAAAGGTGGTATTATATGGCACAAGATGAAGAGGTACGTCATCGCCAGCACCCAGCGGAGAGGTTCGTCGCACCAGAGCATCTGCTGGATCTGCTTAAGACAGCGGAAGAGCTGCGTAATGAGCCGATGATTGCGCGTCAGGGGCATCATCAGATAACGATCTTTCATCGTGGCCTGATGGCCGTGGTGCTATTCGTCTTTGGGCAGGATGGGGAGTTGGCCGACCATCAAGCCGATGGTGAAGTAACAATCCACCTACTCGATGGCGCAGTACAGGTAAGCACTGCTGACCACAGTTACGATTTGTCTCCTGCCATGATGGTCGCGCTTGCCCCCGGCGTAAGGCATAGCGTGAAAGCAAAGCAGGCGAGTACCTTGCTCCTCACCGTTTGTATGAAGCCGCAGGCCGGATCTGAAAGCTTTGGCGAGGAGCGCAGCGGGTAAGTTTCTTCGAGATGCAGGCACCTAATATGGAAACTACAACCACAATCCCCACCCTACCAGCTACGCCAACGCCAGTTTCGCATGCCACTTTCGCCAACTTGCGCGATGCGGTGCAGCAGATGGTGCCTAACGCGGAGCTTGACAAGGTGGAGCGGGCCTACCAGTTCGCCGCCCACGCTCACGAAGGTCAGTTGCGGTTGTCTGGTGAACCCTACATTCAGCACCCGCTGGAAGTTGCCTTGCTGGTGGTGAATAATATTCACCTGGTCAACGACGACGCACTGGCCGCTACCTTGCTGCACGATGTGATGGAGGATTGTGGGGTCAGCTTCGAGACACTGGTGAAGGAGTTTGGCGCTCCGGTTGCCCGCCTGGTGGACGGTGTGACCAAGCTGGGTAAGCTGCCTCGCCTGCGCGATGATGAGGCCAGCAGTAAGGAGCGCATTGCCGAGCGCGAAAAGGAGCAGCAGGCTGAGAACCTGCGTAAGATGTTCCTGGCAATGGCCGAAGACCTGCGGGTGGTATTCATCAAGCTGGCTGACCGCCTGCACAATATGCGTACCCTCAGCGCCCAGCCACCGCACAAGCAGAAGCGCATTGCCACCCAGACGCTCGACATCTACGCCCCACTCGCCAACCGCCTCGGAATGTCGGCGATCAAGAACGAATTGGAAGACCTCTGCTTCCAGTATCTCTATCCTGACGACTACGCCCGCATTACCCGCGACCTGGCCGCCCGCAAGGAGAATCACGAGCGCTACCTGAAGCGTATTATTCAGGATATTGGCGATGCGCTGACCGAAGCCGACATCGTGGCTGAGGTAAAGGGGCGGGGTAAGCACGCCTATGGGGTGTGGCGCAAGATGCAGCGCAAGCGCAGTGATGTGGAGCATATCTACGATGTGCTGGGCGTGCGCATCATCGTGCCAAGCAATGACTCCGAAGAGCGCGAGGAAGGCAGCCGCTCAGTGGGCATCCGCAATTGCTACGCCGCCCTGGGCGTAATCCACAGCCTGTGGCGACCAATCTCCACCGAGTTCGACGACTACATTGCCAATCCGCGCAACGGCATCTATCGTTCGCTGCACACGGCGGTGATTGGCCCTGAGTTGCGCCCGGTAGAGGTGCAGATCCGCACCCATCGCATGAACGAGGAGGCGGAGTACGGCATCGCCGCGCACTGGCGCTACAAGGAGGATCGCCCCGCCAATAAGCTGTTGCTGGAGAAAGTCGCCAGTCTGCGCCGTCTGATCGAGTGGCTCAAGGAAGATCTAGGCAGCGCCACCGAGTTCGTAGATAACTTCAAGCAGGAAGCCTTCCAGGATTACATCTACGTCTTTACCCCCAAAGGTGACGTAATCGAATTGCCCGCCGGTTCGACCCCGATTGACTTTGCCTACCGCATCCACAGCGATCTCGGCCACTATTGCACCCAGGCCAAGGTCAACGATATGCTGGTGACACTCGATACCCCCTTGCAGAACGGCCAGATTGTGGCAATTGGCACGAGCAAGAATCGCAACGGCCCCAGCCGTGACTGGCTGGATCCCAATCGAGGATTCGTTCACACCTCCTCGGCCCGCAGCAAAATCCGCCAGTGGTTCCACCGCCGTGAACGCGAAGAGAACGTCACCCAGGGTCGCCCCATCGTAGATGCGGAACTACGTCGTCTCGGATTGCGCGTCGGCTACGACGATGTAGCCAATCTATTCCCTCGCTTTAACAGCGTGGACGATTTCCTCGCTGCGGTCGGCTACGGCGATGTCAGCACCCAGCAGCTTGCCACCCGCCTCGGTGAACTGGCGGCCAAGGATATCCTCAAGGATGAGGAGAACAATACCGACAAACCGGCGCGGATCGCCTCCAGCTTCGATGGGCATGGCAGCATCACTCTGCAAGGCGCGTCCAACATCGCCATGACCCTTGCCCCCTGCTGCCGCCCTATGCGTGGCGACCAGGTGATCGGCTACGTAACCCGCGGGCGTGGCCTCACCGTCCACCGTATGGATTGTCTCAATGTGCTTAACATGAATGAACCTGACCGTCTGCTTAGAGTGGACTGGCAAGGCGAGGAAGGCCACCAGTATCCCGTATTGGTACGCATCGAGACGCTCGACCGCGTGGGTATCCTGCACGACATCACCGGCGTGATTGCCGATGCGGGCATCAACATAGGCGGCATCAACACCCAGCGTGAACCGTCGCGGGGCGTACTTGACCTCAATGTTACTCTGGAGGTCAGCGGTGTGACGCAGCTAACCGATGTTCTGCGCCGCCTTAGCGCAATCAAAGGGGTATACGAAGCCTTCCGTGTGCGGAATGAGGAGGCCACCCGCTACACTCGCCCTAGTAGCAGCACAGCGAACAACAAAAAGGCAGCTAGCCGCGCTAACAAGTGATTAGTGATTAGTGATTGGTGATGTATGTTGGTTTTAGTAAGACGTAGGGACGGGTTGCGCTCGCCCAAGTGAAACAGAACGTAGGGGCAGGCGATGGCCCGCCCTGGTGAAACCATGGAATGACGTAGGGGCGGGTTGCACTCGCCATACGGAGAAAAGGAGAATTGTACTTGTTTCTGATTGACAAGGTTGCGTTTAATATTGGGGGCATCGAGGTGCGCTGGTATGGCATCATCATCGCCTTCGGCGCGTTGCTAGCCGCGCTGCTTTCCACCCGCGTCGCTCGCATACGTGGCGAGAACCCCGACCACATCTGGCAGGTGTTCCCCTGGGCCTTGATTGGCGGCATCATCGGCGCTCGCGTCGGCTTCTTCGTCGCCGAACCGAGTACGTTCAAGGGGTTGGAGTCGCTCAATCCCCTCAGCGGCGGCTTCCAGGGTCTCAGCATCCAGGGGGCGATGGTGGGAGGCATCCTCGCCTGTCTGATCTACTGTCGCTTCAGCAAACTATCGCTGTTCCGCCTGATGGATATCGCCGCTCCGGGCATCGCTATGGCCCAGGGCATCGGACGGCTGGGCAACTTCGTCAATCAGGAGGCTTATGGCGCTCCCTGCGACGCTAACAATTCTCTCTGTGTGGTCATTGACCCAATCAACCGCAAGCCGGGGTACGAAAAGTACAGCCGCTTCCAGCCCACCTTTGCCTACGAAATGGGCTGGGACTTCATCAACGCTATCCTCGTATACTGGCTGAATATGCCCAAGCAGCAGAAGCGGTTCGACCTGCGCGATGGCGATGTATTCTGGATCTACGCGATCATCTACAGCATTGGCCGCTTCGTAATTGAGGGTATCCGCGTGGATAGCGCGATGGCGGGCGATGCCAAGGTGCCGCAACTGTTTGCTATCGCTACGATTATAGTGGCCTTCGCCTTTATCGCCTTCAACCACCGCACTCGGGGCGCAAAGCAACTGGCCGCCGCGACTGCCGATGGCCGCTCCGTCACCTTCACCAGCAGCGGGCAGTCGTTGAGTAGCAATGCTGAAACTGCAAAGGTTACAGGCGCAGCAGCAGAAACCAGCAACACAGCGGGTGATGCAGCGGCAGCAGAGGAAATTAGCAACGCAGCAGCGCAAAGCGGCGAGGCCGATGCCCTGGCGACGAACATGGCTGCCACTGATGTGAAGGTAGCAAATGAGCAGCTTGCCGTTGCCGATGCTGACAGCATGAACCCACCTATACCCCTTGCGCTAAACGCAACCGAATCGGTCACGCTCAACGATGCCGATGTCACTGCTGGGCAACAAGAGGCAGGCGAGTTGGAAGTGGATAAGAATACGAATAGCTGAAAGCAAAACCCCTCTCCCAGCGGGAAACCCCCTTGTGGGTTTCCCGCTGGGTAGGTTGGGTGAGGGAGAATCTCGAACTGTTATAAAGGCCCATCGTAAGCAACGCACTCGCGGTCTTACAATGGGCATCACTACATTAGGGCAGAGAAAGCGCTTTTCGTTCCCCTGCCGTTGCGTGGCGAGTTGTTAAGGCGTGGATGGAATTGGAGTAGCCGTACTGTCAGGGCTTAGAGCGTTATGCACAGTGTTCTCGCGGCAGGTAGTTGGGGCTGAACCCTGGTTGGGATTAACTGGTAGAGTTGGGTCGTTCAGCACTAGCCGAAAAACCCCCCCATTTCCTGAAGCCTTTGTGTAAGTTGGTTTGGCGGATTTGAGGTCGAAGACGTAGGCTAGATAGTGATAGATGTTGGTATCTTTCGTGGTGGTCAGACTGAGTTGGTTGAGTTGAAAATCTCCTTTGAGAATAACCAGCACTAGAGGCCGTCCGTTATACTCGCCAGCGGTGCCAACACAATCAAGGCCAACCTTTGGCAAATCCTCCAGAGTAACTGGTTGGGATAGCAGTATGTGTGGGATGGCGCCTTGGACAATAGCGTTATGTTGGGCATACTCTACCGCGAACCGACCCACCTGCTCCGGCGTAGCTCCAATGAGGCTACTTGTACCGTAGGAAAACTGCTTGTCAGTGATCCCGCCTCCGCTTGACTTAGCAGGTTGTGGGTTAGCCTGTTGGCTGCTAGCCGATCCGCTGTTCGTATCATTAGCGCCACAAGCAGATAGGGTGAAAGCGATGAGCAGCAGCATAGCTGCAATCAAGGATGTGGAGAACGACTGTCTTTGTGTATTCATGGTCTTCATTCCTTTTTAGTGGATTAGTGGTAACCAACTGTCCAGTAATTGGTGTTGAAGCAGGAGCTGATGCTGCCGTTGAGGTTGACCCCGCCACTATTGATACCGGTTATCCATGGTGCCGAGGTCGGGTCATAGCACCAGAGCTGAAGGCTACCACCTGGCACTCGTGCGACTGCACGCTCCGCCGTTATCGAGCCGAAGCTCACGCTACGATCGGTGGTTTCCCCACCGGCAACCACGTTTGGTAGGTCGAACCCAATGAAGTAGGCAGGGCTGACCATGTCCTGACAGTTCGTCCCATCTGGCTGGCACCACTGGGAGTGCCAGTAGCCAGTGCTGTTACCGTTGTTGTCCAGATTGGCGAGGCTCTGATAGGCGTAAGCAGTGCCTGGTGTGAGGGAATCGGTGAGGTCTATGAATTCCGTATCACTCCCTGTATAGTTGGTATCCCACCAATTTCCATAAGGATGGATTTCGCAGGTTGGGTTGCATTGCTTAAGCGGGCCGGATTCGATAAAATGTGCGTTCCAGCGGCTGGTTGCACCCACTGGCCCGCCCGCTGTTATACCTGAACCGAGTGGCGGATCAGGGGTCGTCATGTATACGGTAACGCCAGTGAATCCCACGCCATTGTAGCCGTTTGGCCCCTCTTTATGCGGGAAGACTTGGGCATAGCCGTTGCTCTGCACTGGGTCTACAATGTGAACGCTAGCATCTATGCGTGGTGCCTGAACACCAGGATAATAGCACGGCTGGGGCGATGCTGGCGGTGGTGGCTGGGTGCATGGGCTGGGCTGATTTGGATCTCCGGGAGGAAATGGCGCATTGGTTGCATGCATTACAAGTCGCTCCACGTAGGAGAAGGCAAAACTTGAGGTAGGGACATCCGCAAAGGTTGGCGTTCTACTGGTAGTATCATCACCATAACCAGCTGCGTTTGATACTATCCTTGCCATCTCTCCACGTAGGATCTTGAGGTTAGGTCCGAAGCAGGGGTATTCAAGACCGCATTGTGCCTGAGTGTAGCCGCTGATATATCCTAGATGATAGAGGGTCTCGATCTGAGGATAGGCAAAGTTATCGGCCGGTACATCATTGAATGTGGGTGAAGTAGGGGTAAATATGGGGAAGCCAAATGCGTTTACGATGATCCTGCTGAACTGAGCGCGGGTAACCAAACTATAAGGCAGGTAGCAAGGGTAATCGGCATAACCTGCACATTGAGCTGGCGTAAAGCCGCTGATCCAGCCGTTATGCACCATGACCCTGACATCAAAGCAGGAGTAATCAGTAGCTGAAATATCGGTGAATTGAGTATCTGCTGGGCAGGGATTTGGTACTGGTGTAGGGGTTGCAGCGGGGGATGTTCGGTTAGAAGTTGGTTGGGATAGCTGTGACTGCGCTGAACTAGAGGCAGAGGATGCGGCTACTTGCGTTCCTGTACTAGTCACAGCAACGACAGCCAGCATCGCTGCTAGCGTAAGTAGAAACTGGGGGGGGGGTAGTAGAACGAGTCTTCATTTCTGTATCCTCCTTATGGGTAAAGTGAGATAGAGTTGTTGGTCGCTTGTCGTTCGTTAGCCCATTATACCACTAACATATCAAGATTGCAATAGGTAGTGCCAAAATTGCTTAAGCAATTCTACGAAAACCTTGATGTTAAATAGACGAATGCTGGGCAACAAAAGTTGCATGAATCTTGGGACAATTTTGCAGTATTCTTCAGTTATCTTCCTCCTTCGCCTCATCTGCCGCCTGGCGGGCCGCGTTACGCTGCTTCCTGGTCGGGCGGACGGTGGGGTTCTGCTTCTTGCGGCCACGCTGGATTACGGGTGGTCGCCAGTCTATCTCGCGCTGCGCGGTCCAGCCGAGGGTGGCAGTGCCGATTGCCACCTGGTCGCCCGTCTGGATGCCAGCTTCCACCAGTGAGCGATAGAGACCCTCTCTGGTCAGCCGATTGTTCAACCGCGTGATGCTGTCGCGCTGAGTAAAGTTGGTCATTGCCACCTGGCGCTCGATCCTAGCGCTACGCACGCGGTAGAGGTTCTTGCGCTCTCGCTCGATGCTGAAGCCCTCGGTGTTGATGTCCTCAGCACGGAATAGCTTGAACTCCACTTCGCCCTCGGCAGGCGCTTCCGCCTTAGGGATCTCGCGCTTGACCTGTTGCAAGCGGCGGTAGGCGGCGAACATCAATTCGCGCACCCCCTCGCCAGTAACAGCCGCGACAGGGAAAACCTCGATACCCGGCGTTTCCGCCAGCAGCGCCGCCTTAATCTCTGGATAAGCCTCCCGCGCCTCCGGCACGTCCATCTTGTTGACTGCTACGAGTTGGGGTCGCTCGGCCAGGCCCAGCTCCGGCTGATATAGCTCTAGCTCCCGGTTGATGTGGCGATAGTCGCTGATCGGGTCGCGGTCGGTCAGGCCGGAACTGCCGATGGAGCCGTCAATCACATGGATGAGCAGGTGGGTGCGCTCGATGTGGCGGAGGAACTCCAGACCCAGACCAACCCCTTCGCTAGCCCCTTCAATCAGGCCAGGGATGTCGGCCATCACGAAGCTGTTGTCTATATCAATCTCTACCACTCCTAGCATCGGGCTGAGGGTGGTGAAAGGGTAATCGGCAATCTTGGGGCGGGCGGCAGTGGCAGCAGCCAGCAGGGTACTCTTGCCCACGTTGGGGTAGCCAATTAGCCCCACATCGGCGATCAGCTTCAGTTCCAGATATAGCACCCGCTCCGCACCTGGCCCGCCCAATTCGCTGACGCGAGGAGCCTGGTTGGTGGAAGTGGCAAAGTGGGTGTTGCCCAGCCCGCCCTTGCCGCCCTGCGCGACCATCACCTCCTGGCCGGGACGCAGCAGGTCAGCTTCCAGCACATCTTCAGCGGGAATGACGATGCGGCTGGTTTCGGCATCGAACGTCTCTGGGGTGGTAACGCGCACAAAGGTGCCAACCGGCACATCAATATACAGGTCATCGCCGGTGCGACCATGCTTGTTGTTGCCCAGCCCGCCGCCGCCACTGACCGCCTTGAAGTGCTGCTTGTAGCGGAAGGGCAACAGGGTGTTGAGGTTGTCGGTAGCCCGCAGATAGACGCTGCCGCCGCGCCCTCCATCGCCGCCGTCCGGCCCCCCCAGCGGGGCAAACTTCTCGCGGCGGAAGCTGGCCGAGCCGCGCCCGCCATTGCCCGCCTTAACATAGATTTTAACGTGGTCGTACATAGTTTTTAGTCGTTAGGGCGAGCGCAACCCGCCTCTACAGCTCCTTCATTACCGGATTTATTTGTCGAAGTTCAGTAGGGGCGAACCGTTGTTCGCCCTGATGTAACTTACTACTCGTTGCTAAACACAATGATGTTCGCGCCGCTCAGATGGCTGGCGCGATCGCTTGCCAGATAGAGGATGGTGTCGGCAATATCGTCGGGGGTGGTGCTGGTACGCAGGTGGGGGGCAGCTTCGCGCAACATCTGGGTATCCACCGCTCCGGGGCTAACCGCATTGACGCGCACACCGTAGGGCTTGCCCTCCACTGCCATGATTTCGGTCAGGCCGAGGATACCGTACTTGCTCACATTATAAGCGGCCAGGCCGGGGAACTTCTCCACGTTTGCCACGCCGGAGAGCGAACCGAGATTGATGATTGCCCCGCCGCCTTGCGCCGCCATGATTCGCATTGCCCCCTGGCTGCAGATGAACGCGCCCCGTAGGTTCACCGCTAGCACGGCATCCCATTCCGCGATGCTTATCTCTAGCACTGGCCTGGTGATCAGGGTGGCGGCATTGTTGACCAGCACATCCAGCCGTCCACCGAACTGATGCAGCGCGGCAAACAATCGCGCCACATCCGCTTCCTTACCCACATCGGCGACTACTGCAACGGCCTGGCCGCCCGCTTGCTGTATATGCGCGGCGGTCTCCTCAATTTGTGCCGACGTGCGGGCGCAACAAACCACACTTGCGCCCTCTTTGGCGAAGCGCATGGCGGTTGCCCGTCCGATGCCCCTCCCCGCGCCAGTGACAATTGCTACCCGACCATCCAGTTCGCCCATTGCACCCCCTGAGTTCATGATTATACTCGAACCAACCAGCAGCTTGCAAGTAACGACCCGCTTGCCGATTTGCAAGTTGCGCTTGCGGGTATTGCATAACAGCAGAGTTGGCGTTATAATAAGGCAACCAGGGGCGCTCTTTGCCGCAGAAGTGAACCCGGCCCTTCGCATCGCTAGCCGCAACCAAAGTGGCGACCATCTAATCACTCTAGCAAAGGGGTTAAGCCGATGAAGCTGAAAGTCGTGGGCGCACACCAGGGCGAGTCCCGAAACTGTCGCTTTCTATGCGTACTGCTCGACGATGTGCTGGCGCTTGACGCGGGCAGCATCGCCTCTGGCCTGACCCTCGAAGAGCAGGAGAAGGTTGCTACCATCTTTCTCAGCCACTACCACTTCGACCACACCAAGGATGTGCCGGTCATTGCCTACAACACCCTGTCCAGCCCCACCATCAACATATACTGTTTGCCTGTAGTCAAGGACGTAATGCTGGCCCATATCTTCAACGAATCAATCTGGCCCAAGTTGGTGGAGATCCCCACCCCGGAGAAGCCGAGCATCATTTTCCATGAGATGGATCCATATCAGACCATCGAGGTTCCCGGCGGTTTCAAAGTCACTGCCTATCCCACCATCCATAGCGTTCCCAGCATCGGCTTTTATGTGGAGAAGCAGGGGCGCAGTGTCTTCTTCACCAGCGATACCGGCGGCCACATGGGGCCGATCTTCGAGCGCATACACCCCGACCTGATAGTAATGGAGTGTACCTACCCAAACCGGCTGGAAGACTGGGCGGTGGCCTTTTGCCATCTCACCCCCAATTTCGTGCGCCGCGAGGTGGAGGATTTCCGCCGCATCCAGGGCTACGTGCCGCGCATCCTGATCGCCCACATGAACCCCCACTACGAGGCGGAGATCCGCGCCGAACTCGCCCCGCTGATCGAGGAACTGGGTGGCCTGCTCGAAGTTAGTTACGAGGACATGGAAGTTACCGTTTAACCCCCACCGTTTTTTTGCACAAATGTTCGCTTACGCCTACCTCCCACGCATAAATAGGCGTAATTTGCTATTGTCAAGATTGGCAGTTTATGGTAAGATAATTTGTATAGAAGCCCTCCGCAGTAGCCAAAGCCCGCCTACCGCCCTGGTCGCTTTGTCTACATATTAGCAACTTTCAGGATGGCGCGTGTCTCCCCACCCGCTGCCTGATGTCTGAAGTTCGCGCCTCATCCACCCTCACCCAAACCAAACCAGCCGTTCAGCGGCTGGAACAATCAATGCTAATAGAATAGGTTAGAACTGTATTAGTAACCCAGTTGCAGCGGCTGGGAGCCGTAGACAATACGAACCTGGAAGGTTGGCTGTACGTATATCTAAGTGCAGGGAATTGTGGCGCAACGTTGCGTCAGGGCATTCGTTATTACATTCAGGTGGTTTATCAGTGCCTTGATCGGCACATCGGCGGCATGGCTGATTGGGCTATCGCAAAGCTGCCGCTGCACCCAGGTAGAAGGAGACCCAAGATGGATATCGTTAAGAAGCTGGAAGAGTATCGCACTCAGGAAAAGGCGCTGAATTGGGAGGGAACGTTCTCCGATTACTTCGAGATCGTGACCCGCAACCCGCGTGTCGCCCAGCTTGCCCACGCCCGCATCTACGATATGCTTATGGCTGATGGGGTGGAGACTGGCAAACGTGGCGACACCCACTATAAGTTCTTCGACGATGAGATTTTTGGCCTGGAGCGCCCGCTTCAGCAGTTGGTCGAGTATTTTAGCTCCGGCGCACAGCGGCTGGAGGTGCGTAAGCGTATCTTGCTGCTGATGGGGCCGGTGGGCGGCGGCAAGTCCACCATCGTCAATCTGCTCAAGCGCGGCCTGGAGCATTACACCCGCGTCGAGCAGGGCGCAGTCTATGCCATCCGCGACTGCCCGATGAACGAGGAGCCGCTGCACCTCATCCCTGAGAGCCTGCGGGCCGATATAGACCGCGAGTACGGCGTGTACATCGAGGGCGACCTTTGCCCCCGCTGCCGCTATGACCTTGAGCATACCTATGACGGTCACATCGAGAAGGTGCCGGTGAGTCGCATTGCCCTTAGCGAGAAGAGCCGCGTTGGTATCGGCACTTTCACTCCCTCCGACCCCAAGAGCCAGGACGTTAGCGAACTAGTGGGCAGCATTGACCTCAGCACCATCGGCGAGGTGGGCAGCGAGAGCGACCCCCGCGCCTATCGCTTCGACGGCGAACTAAACATCGCCAATCGCGGCATGATGGAGTTCATCGAAATCCTCAAGTCGGACGAGAAGTTCCTCTACGTGCTGCTCACCTTGTCGCAGGAGCAGAACATCAAGACGGGCCGCTT
>JBBRMT010000082.1:0-17885 GCA_038230695.1 Chloroflexia bacterium | reverse complement strand
TCCAGCCCACGCAGATGATGTTGCCAACCGATTTGGTTGCCACCGCCGCGCCCGCAGTGCCAGCCGCCGACTCGTGGACGAAGAAGGCCAGCATGAACGCTGGGTCAACCCCATACTTCACGCCGAGGTCGTAGAACGTCTGCCCGTTGCCCACTGCGGGCGAGTTGAACTGCTTCAGCACCTGCTCGATAGTCGCCACGCTGATGCTTGGCTTGCCCAGCAGCTTGTAGTCGCTGGAGCCTGGTTGTCGCTGTGCCTGGCTGTTGCTGCTGGCAGCGGGGGCGGGCGCCTGGCCCTGGTTTATAAGCAAACCAGGGGCCATCTGCCCGGCCACGCTGACCATCTGATTGCCAACCATTGCGCTGAGGATGGCGCCACCCTTGCCGCCTAGCTGGCTGGTGCCAACCAGCAGCGCGGCGAAGACGATCGCGGTCACGCCAAACAGGGCAAACACGGAGCGGCTGCGGCGCACTATCGGCATCTCGCCAGTGTTGCCTTCGTGAGCGATACCGCCGGGGGCGTAACGGTAATCGTAATCTGACTGCTGATAATATGAGGCGGCCAACGGTAGCTGCGGCGCGAATGGTAGCGCATCCTGTTCGTGAGCGTAGACCTCATGCTCCGCCTCGGCTACCTGCCGCGCCCACTGGTAGGTGGCTGGCGCGGGTGGCTGGGGCTGGGCCACTGCTGCGCTCTTGCGCTGCGGGGTAGCGGGTGCGGCGGCCTTCTTGCGGGCGGGGGTCTTCACCGCTGTAGGCCGCTCAATCTTGAAACTGCCACCCACCAACTCGCCCTGGTGTTCAATACGGCTGCTGAAACTGATGGCGTTATCCACGGTTATGTTCTCTTTCTCGCATTTTGCTAAAACGTCATCACAGGAAATGTAGAAGGTAGAAGGCAGAAGGTAGAATAGATAACTCAGTTTGAGCGGCCTCAGCCTTCAGCGGGCTTGCGTTATGGATGTACAGACCAAAGCATCAGCCACGATCTAACGTCTACCTTCTACCTTCTACCTTCGGCCTACTTGCCGCTGGCCGCAGTGGCCGCACTGCTGATTGCCTTCTCGATTGCCGCCCGCTCGTCGGGGTTCATTGGGCGGAACTTGCTGCCATCGTTGACGTACACTGTCTGTGCGCCCTTAGCCGTAACAATCAGGTCGGGCTTGCCGTCGCCATTGATGTCGGAGACGTTGACATTGACCGGAGTCTTATCCTCATCCGCGCCGAATAGGTAGGGGCCGGTAATGACCATCGCCTTGGAGGGGTCGCCGCCAGGGTACTCAATAATGGCGATCTGGCCGCGAATGTTCTGTGCGGTGAAGTGGGTCGGGTTGCCAGGGGTCTCGTTGTGACCGACATAGGCATCGAGGTTGGTGGTGCGGGTGGTGGTGTAGGTCATGTCGTCTAGCTTGGTGCCGACGAAGGCTGCTGCCGTACTAACCAGCAGATAAGCAGCCAGCAGCACCACTGCGCCGAGCGCGACGAAAGCGACCGGCTTGGCCTGACCGAGCGCGTTGCTGGCGCGACCCAGCCGCGTCATTGACCCTTGATCAGTGGCCGCCTGCTGATGGGGCTGCGCTACCGCTACCGGCATTGCCCGCAGGTTGCCAGTGGGCTGACCGACCGGACGCACCGGGCGCATCGGGCGGGCCATCGTGCCGGTGCGCTGCTCCTCCGCCTCATCGTCCAACATCCCCAGGCTGCTATTCATCATCTGGCTCCAGTCGCTGCGGCTGCCTCGGCTGGCGCGGTCTTCCTGTGGTTGATAAGCCCGCTGTGCTGCACTCGCCATCTTACTTCCTCCCTTTCACACTTTACTGGCCGCGCCAGCTTGTTCTATCGAACAAAGGGCTTACGCCCTTGCCCTCACCCTACCTCTCCCGGTGGGAGAGGAGTAATTTGGAACCCACCCCCAGCCCCTCCCGGCGGGAGGGGAGATTGTTAATTCTCCGACAGGCGGCGGATAACGCACATCAGCTTGCCCTGCACCCGCACCTGCGCGTCGCTGGCGTAGATGGGCTGATAGTTGGGGTTGGCGGGCATCAAGGTGATCTGATGGCCGTCGCGGTAGAACCGCTTGAGGGTAACATCGTTGTCGAGGCAGGCAACCACGATTTCGCCATTGTCGGCGGTATCGCTGGGCTGGATCAATACCAGGTCGCCATCGCCAATGCCTGCGTCCACCATGCTCCAGCCGCGCACGCGCAGAATATATGCGTTGTGGTTGCCGTTGAGCATCGTAATTGGCAGGCTAACGTATTCGCCGCGCTCCTCGTTGGCGGGGATGGGCGGGCTGGCAGCGATGTCGCCCATGATGGGGACGCGCACCACGGCGGGCGTGGTTGGCCTGGGTTGTTCGCTGCGCGGCGCGGTGGTAATTGGCTGGATTAGCAGTTCGATGGAGCGAGCGGCGTTATCGGTGCGACGCAGGTAGCCCTTCTTCTCCAGCGCGTCCAGGTGGTAGACTACTGTGGATACTGAAGCCATCTTCAGCCCCTCGGCAATCTCACGATAGGTGGGGGGATAGCCCTTGTCGTGGCCCCATTTGGCGATGTACATCCACACCTGCTTCTGGCGCTTGGGCAGCCCTGATGACGTTGCCATCATGCACTTCCTCTCAAGTACGTAAGGTTGGTAGTTGGTTCGGCGGTAAAGTTAGAACATCTGTGCGAACGCATTGTATCATAGAACAATTGTTCTTGTCAATACTTTTTTGGGCAATTTTAGAATATTCGTTCTGTTTTCCCCAAAATCCAGAACATTTGCACTAAAATTGTGGATGACCCTCTTGTTGGGCGGAGTGGGATGCGCTACAATGCTGCTGATAATTAGGTAGAGGTCGGTGCCGAACGTGCAAAAAGCCCCCGCTGGGGGCTGGGGAGGATATCGAACTGCTATCAATGCTTAAATGGGTGTAACTTCTATGGAAGAATGGCTGGCGCAAATCCGCGCCGCGCTACAAACAGGTGACTATGCGCGGGCGATGGCGACCTACAACCAGCGGACCACGCCGCACGCGGGCGCTCCCAACGCAAAGGACAAGCGGGCGGTGATTGACCTTGTCCTTGCTGTGCTGCCCACAGCGGCGCAACGGCTAGCGTTTGCCTACGCAGCCATCGCCTATGACACATCGGGCTGCCGTTCGTTGGCGGCCTTCGTGGCACGTCCCGCCTACGCTGAGTATCCCGCTGAGGTGAGCGCCTTGCTCCACCGCCTTGCCTACGACCCCAACTGGGAGGTGCGCGAGTGGGCTGGTTCGGCGGCGGGCTTCGTGCTGCACAACAACTTCGACCTCTTCTACCCCACCCTGCAAGCCTGGACTGGCGATGCCAGCGCCAACGTGCGCCGTGCCGTCTGCATCGTCGTGATGGAGGCGGCCAGCCGTAAAATGCCGCAGCGGGCCGAACCGCTGCTGGCTCTGCTTGACCCGCTGATTGGCGACCGCGACGAGTACGTGCGTAAGAACCTCGGCCCATTCGCCATTGGCGCGTGTCTGATAGCCTACTACTCACAGCCAACCCTTGCCCGTCTGCGACGTTGGTTTGAGACTGATGACCGCGAAGCAACCCGCTGGAACCTGGCGATGGTATTCAGCGCAGGCCAAGCCCGCAAGCAACTAGAGTTCGGGCTGCCCATCCTCACCGCACTGGCTGCCGACCCGCGTCGCTTCGTCTGGCGGGCAACGGTGCTGCCGCTCCGCAACCTCGCCAAAGCCGACCCCGCCCACGTCACTGCGCTGCTAAAATCATGGCACGACGATCCGGCGCGACAACAGGTGGCAGCCGAGGCGCTGAAGTATATCGCTAAAGACCAGGCATGAGGGATGAGGTATGAGTGTGGTACAATGAGTGCCGGGACTGGTACAGCCCCCTACATTTACCATTTACCATTCAACATTTACCATTCACCATTTCTCGCCATGCCTATACTTGCTCTAACCTTCGACTTCCACAATACCCTGGCGCTGTGCGATGCCTGGCTCGATTTGGAGATCCGCACGCTGGCCCGCGAGGCCCTGCGCTACATCAGCGAACACGCGGCGGATCGCTGCGCCCGCAACCTGATGGCGGGGCCTGATGCTGCGGCGTGGCTGGATGAGGCTGATGCCCGCTATGCCGACCTGCGGGCGGAGGCAAGGCGTAGCGGGATAGAAGTAAGCGCAATTGCCGCCGTCGAGCAGATCGTCAACGGCGAGTTTGGGGTAGGCGCACCGCCCGATCTGGTGGAGGAGGCCGTGGCCGCGCTGATGCGCGACTGTCTGGCCGAGGTTGCGCCCGTACCGGGGGTGGTAGACGCGCTGGCGGCGATGGCTGGCACTCGGCCAATGGCGGTGGTATCGAGCGCGGCTTATCCCCCATTCGTGGATTGGGCGATGGACAAGCTGGAACTTCGCCACTACTTTGCCGCCGTGATCACCTCGGCGGAGAGCGGCTATTACAAGACCGACCCGCGTATCTACCTCGCTGCCGTCGCTGCCTTGCAGCAGGCTGACCCGACCATCACTCCCGCTAGCGTGGCGCATATCGGCGACAGCCTGCGCTTCGATGTGGCTGGGGCGCAGGCGGCGGGCCTACGTACCATCTGGTACAACCGCGACGGACACGGCGCAACCGGCCGCAACGCCAGCCCTGGCACCGTGCCGGATGTGGAGATTGCCAGTATGAACGAACTGCCAACCGCAGTAGCGCAGTTGGCAGTAGACTAGCAGGTTATCGTAGAGACGCAGATTTATCGCGCTTCTGCCCTTTCATCTTCCCACAGGATCAGGATAACCCCTTCGACGTCCTCGCCAGGGGTGTCGGAAAAAACCTTGTCCTCGCCGAAGAACGTGAACCCGCATTTTTCTAGCACCCGCTGCGAAGCAAGGTTGTGTTTGGCAACATGGGCGTAGAGTGGGCGCGTCTGCTCCACTGTCAGAAACTGGGCCAGCGCCTTGCTGGCAACACCCTTACCCCAGTATTCGCGGCCAATCCAGTAGCCGACTTCGCGCTCACCATCCCCATCAAAGCTGACCACATTGCCAGCCACCTGACCATCGAAAAGGATGGCCTTGGTGGTGACGGTCGCATCGGCCAGAACCTTGTGCCAGTGCGCCATGAACGCTTCCCGGTCGCGGGCGGGGAAGGCGGCCATCTCGTTCGCGATCGGGTCGAGTTGGTGTTCGTAGAATGTTGGCAGGTCGGCTTCCGCCACATCCCGCAGCACGACACCACTGGTCAAAGCTGTAGCTGTGCTCTTACTCATTTGTTCGACCATTTCGGCTCCCTATACAATAGGAGGGGGGTCAAGAATTGTTCTCGCCAACTCATCCATCTGGGTTGCCCGTATCGGCAGCCCCACTTGGGTATACAGAGCATTGGCCTCTGCAATCGCCGCTTGTGCTTGGGTTTGCATAGCCTTAGCATCGGACACATAGAGGTGGGTCAGGCGGGCGTATTCCTCCC
Source organism: Chloroflexia bacterium (assembly GCA_038230695.1). Lineage (GTDB taxonomy): Bacteria > Chloroflexota > Chloroflexia > QHBQ01 > QHBQ01 > QHBQ01. The sequence continues at coordinate 12,442 of JBBRMT010000082.1, read as the reverse complement.
ATGCGGCGGCCTCCTCATAAGGGCTATGGGTATTGTTGGTAAGCGCTCGTTGAAACTGAGTACCTGCCGCCCGATAATCACCAACTGCAAATTGAAGATAGGCTTGCATTCGCTCCAAAGTCCCCCGCCCTACCCGGAATGCCTGTTTTGCCAGGCTCTGACGGCACCAGTCCAACAGCGGATGAGCGTGCGCGGCATCTCGGTGATAGGTATAGTAGAGAGCAAGTCGCTCGCCAAATATCACCTTGTTGAGCGTACTCGTGTTAGGATTGTTAAAGCCGCGTGTAGCGTACATCAGCCAGCCCTTGCCGTCACCACGGCGCTGCATCAGCTCAGTCAGGTGCGCGGCAATCCACTCGGTCGAAATCTGGTATCCCGCCTCGTCAGCAAGATCCATCGCGGCCAACAAATAACGCTCGGCCGGCTCGTAATCCCCCAGGCGCGTGTAGATCAGACCAATATCGCCCATCATTGCCACGCGGTATTCAGGCAAGGTAATCTGATCCAGCACCTTCAAGCTGCGCTGAACGTAATCAAGGGCGCGATTGAATGGCCCGTAATTAGCGCAGAACCACATCACTGCATGATAGCTGGATCCTAGCGCATCAGGGCTGCCATCGCGTTCGGCATAGGCAAGTCCCTGCTGGTAAAAAGCAGTGGCCGCTGCTATATTGTTCTGCGCCACCGCAATATTGCCCATATTGGCTACTACCACCGCCGCCAAATCATAAGCGCCGACCTGAGCCGCTCCCTCCTCGCTGCGGCGGTAGCAATCAGCGGCGCGGTCAAGTTGGTCTTGCAGATAATAGATGTTGCCCAACACTCGCAGGGTGCGGGCCAGTAGGTGAGGGTCGCCATCGAGTTCAAGCTGCTGTACTGCTTGCTGCAAGTCGGCGCTGGCCTGCTCCATCTTGCCCCGCCCGTAATTAGCCATCCCCTGTATGTATAGTGAGCGAGCCTGCATTTCGCGACTAGCCGGGTGCTGCGGACCAAGCTGCACCATCTCCTGATCAGCCCGGCCTAGCGCCTGCGCCGCCACATCATACTTGCCCTCACCTACCAATTCGGCAGCGCGATCGAGATAGAGGCGAGCGAGCAGCACGCGCAGCGACACCCCACAGTTGTCACATATCTGCGTTGCTTCGGGGTTGAGCGTATTACATACCTCGCACTTAAGCATCATCACCATCCATGCTAAACAGCGGTACAGTGGGTGCTGTTATCTACTGTTTATCGTAGCATATAGTCATTCTACCACGTTGAATGTACGGTAGGCAATTTGTGTGCCAGTCTGGGTGGGTCACAAGTCATTGTTTCATCATAGGGGAGGCCACCGCCCTCATGCGCGAACCAACAAACCAATAATCGGGCGCTCTACACCTTCCGCCCGATTGACACCAGCGCCTACCGTCGGCTATAATTGCGCCAACATGAACACATACCTACAACCGACCTCGAAACACTGCTTCTCCTCCAACCTGCGCCTATCCCCTCAGCGGCCGCTGGAGGCTTAGGGCTGTATTGCGCTTGCCCATCCTATTTGCCCCACCAGCGGCCAAACTCCCGAATGTAGAATGTACAATGTAGAAATCAGGCTACGCTACTGGCGCTTGCCTTGCTTACGCATGGCTGATGGCGCAGGAAATGGAGAACTACTATGGCTGACAAAGACGACAAACTAGAGCAGAACAAGATGGTGGAGGACATCGCCGACATCGAGGATAACTTCTCCGCCTGGTATAACGATGTAGTGCAGCGGGCCAAGCTGGCCGACTATTCACCGGTGCGCGGCAGCATGGTAATTCGGCCCTATGGCTACGGCCTGTGGGAGAATATGCGCGACCACCTCGACCGCCGCATCAAGGATAGTGGCTGCGAGAACGCCTACTTCCCGCTGTTCATCCCGCTCAGTTTCCTGCAAAAAGAGGCGGAACACGTCGAGGGCTTTGCCCCGCAGGTCGCGCTCGTAACCGAGGCGGGCGGCGAGAAGCTGGCCGAACCGCTGGTGGTGCGCCCCACCAGCGAGGCAATCATCTGCTATATGTACTCGCAGTGGGTGCAAAGCTGGCGCGATTTGCCCATCCTGATCAACCAGTGGGCCAACGTGGTGCGCTGGGAGAAAGTCACCCGCCTGTTCCTACGCACCGCTGAGTTCCTCTGGCAAGAGGGCCACACCTGCCACGCCACCCTGGACGAAGCCGAAGCGCGCACCATCGAGATGCTCAACGTCTATAACGACTTTGCCCACCAGGATCTTGCCATCCCGACGGTGATGGGGCGCAAAAGTGATAGCGAGAAGTTTGCCGGTGCGCTACGCACCTACACCATCGAGGCGTTGCTGCAAGACGGCAAGGCGCTGCAATCTGGCACCTCGCACAACCTGGGCGACCACTTCGCCCGTGCCTTCGACATCCAGTTCCTGAACAAGAGCAACGTGCGCGAGTACGCCTACAGCACCAGTTGGGGTCTCAGCACCCGCATGGTGGGCGGGCTGATCATGACGCACGGCGATGCCAACGGCCTGATTCTGCCGCCAAAGGTTGCGCCGGTGCAGGCGATCATCATCCCCATCTGGCGCAAGGAGGGCGAACGCGAGACCGTAATGGCAATGGTGGACGAGGTGGAAAAGCTGCTCAAGGGGGCGGGGGTGCGGGTCAAAGTAGACCGCGACGAGGAACACACCCCCGGCTGGAAGTACGCCGAGTATGAGTTGCGCGGCGTGCCGCTACGCCTGGAGATCGGGCCGAAGGATGTGGAGAAGGGTTCGGTAATGGTGGTGCGCCGCGACAACCGCGCTAAACAGCCGATCGCCAAAGCCGAGCTTGCTACTACCATCCCCGCGCTGCTTACCCAGTTCCAGGCGGAGATGTACCAGCGTGCGCTAGATCGCCTTGCGGCGGAAACTCGCACGGCTGCTAGCTATGATGAGTTCAAGGCGATCATCGCCGATAAGCGCGGCTTTGTGGACTGCTGGTGGGATGGCACAGAGGAAACCGAAGCAGCAATCAAGACTGAGACCAAAGCCACTATCCGTTGTATCCCCTTGCAGTGGCTGGACAGCCCCGATGCCGACCACGCGGGCGGCACGGCAGGCGCGGCCCACCCCGACATCTACAGCGGCCAGCCAGGCAAGTATCGGGTGCTTTACGCCCGTAGTTACTGATGCAATATAAGTAGATGATGGGGCGCACTGTGTGCGCCCCTGTTTCTTTATCCGTATGCCACCGCACATAGTTCAATGTTGCAGGCGATGGGATGTATCTGCTCCTCACCGCGCACCATCATGCCAAACACTATCACCAGCAGCCGTTGTATCTCGGCCACACTCAGATCTGCTAGTTCTTCGCTCATTGTTGGGCCGTCGGCATCTGTTTTTTTGGACTGCGCCCGAATTGCGGTTAGCCAGGCGTGTAACATCATCGCCAGTGTCATCAACGATACCAATGGCTTGCTCGCTGCCGAATTGTTCGCCCACCTAAGCGAACAAGCGGTTACGGGCGAGGTCAGCGCATCCTCTTTTGGTTTAATCTGAGCTATGACCCACCTTTCTCCTGTTGTCAAGTACGGTTGTTATAAACGGACGGCGTGTCGTAGGGGCGCATGGCATACGCCCCGGCCCCTCATTAGCTAGTTTCAATAGACATTGATGCGTGGCAAGCGGGCGTATGCCATGCGCCCCTACTTCAATGCGCGTTGCATACAAATGGGGATTGTGGCTGGGCAAGATCCCCCCTCACCAAACCTACCCACACGGAACCCCACAAGGGGTTTCCCCGCTGGAGTACGGCTTTTTGCTATCACTGCGCCGCCCAAATCCGCTTCATCCGCTGTCACAAATCCGTTGGCTGGCTATCCATACATACGTGGCTTTCGATAAGCATGATAGTACTGCAAGATTCTCCCCCACCCAACCTCCCCGCTGGGGGAGGAGTTTTACTACGCAAACCTCAAACCTCAGCGCCCCCACCGCTAGCGGGCGAGGACGTAGAGGCCGGGACCGGCCTGGCGGGCCATGCCTTTTAGTTCCATCATCACCAGGGTGGCGCTGACCTGGTGGGCGGGCAAGCCCGCCTCGTTGGTGATCTCGTCGAGGTGCAGCGGTTCGCGGCTAAGGACGCGCAGCAGCGCGGCTTCCACCTCGTCGCCGGGGATGAAGCTACGCGCCTCCTGATGCTCCTCGGCGTGGGTAAGGTGCAACTGCTCCAGCACATCGGCGGCTTTGGTTACCGGGCGTGCGCCCTGTCGCAGCAGGTCATTTGGCCCTGCGCTCTGGGCGCTGAAGATGCTGCCTGGCACGGCGAACACCTCGCGGCCCTGCTCCAGCGCGAACTCCTTGGTGATCAACGCGCCCGACTTCAACCCCGCCTCGACCACAATGATGCCAAGGCTGAGGCCGCTAATGATGCGATTGCGCGGCGGGAAGTTGATCGCGTCCGGCTTGGTCCCGATGGGGTAATCACTGACCAGTGCGCCGTTGGCGATGATATGCTCGGCGAGGGCGCGATGCTCCGGCGGGTAGATAACGTCCACACCACAACCCAGCACCGCGATAGTACGCCCGCCCGCGTCCAAAGTCGCTTTGTGTGCCACCGAGTCAATTCCCCGCGCCATGCCGCTCACCACCGTCACCCCGCTGGCGGCCAACCCTTGCGCTAGCTGGCTGGTGGCCTCACGGCCATAAGCAGTCGGTCCCCTCGTGCCAACGATGCCAATCGCCCAATCATCAGCAGCGGTAATCGCGCCGCGTACGTAAAGCAGGGGCGGCGCGGCGGTAATTTCCTTCAGCCGCGTTGGATAGGCGGGGTCATCCCAGCTAATCAGGCTTATGCCCATCTGCTCCGCCTTCGCCACCTCTGCATCGAGGTCGAGTTTGGCGCGGGCGGCCAGCAGGTTGTCAACCGTGCGGTTGGGCAGGTGCAAGGCGTGCAGGTCGGCGGCGCTGGCCTGCCATGCCGCTTCCATGCTGCCGAAGTAGTCGCGCAACACCATGATGCGGGCGGGGCCGATGCCCATCACTTTGTTGAAGCCGAGGTGGTATTTGAGGTCGTCGTTCATGCAGGGATTATAGCACACCAGGGATATCTTTGCGCCACCCGCCAAACGTGCTATAATCATCTGCGGCGGGCAACAAAAAGGGCGGCTATTGCAGCCGCCACCGTTGGTACCGAAGGTGGGATTCGAACCCACAAGAGCTTGCGCCCAATGGTTTTTGAGACCATCGCGTATACCGTTCCGCCACTTCGGCCTGAAGATTGCACCAAATTATAAACGATAGGCGCTGGTTTTGTCAAGCACGATCAGTACAGAGGAACAGCAGTCACACGAACGCGGCTGGATTGTCGCGGCGCAGCAAGGTGATCTCGATGCCTTCAATTACCTTGTTGCCAGCTACGAGCAGCGTATCTACAATCTCTGCTTCAGGATGCTGGGCGAGGCGGAGGCCGCTGCCGATGCGACCCAGGATGCCTTCATCAACGCCTACAAAGCGGTGGGCCGCTTTCGTGCGCCCCAGGGCGACTTGCAGATGGTCAACAGCTTCCGCACCTGGCTGTACCGCATCGCATCGAACCTCTGCTACGATGTGCTGCGTTCGCGTAAACGGCGACCCACCACCTCGCTCGACGCGCTGATTAGCGACAGTGGCGAACAGGATTACGAGGCGACGGGCAACTTCAGTCTGGCGCACGGGCTGGCAAGCGAAGGGCCGGAGAGCAGCGCCCTGCGGGCAGAATTGAGCCGCGAGATCCAGCGCGGCCTCACCCTGTTGCCTGAAGACCAACGCCTCGCGCTGATCCTATGCGACATCCAGGGCTTCAGCTACGATGAGATTGCGGTAGTCACCGCCAGTTCACTCGGCACGGTAAAATCGCGCATCAGCCGCGCCCGCGCCAGGATGCGTGATTATCTGTTGGGGCGCGGGGAACTATTGCCCTCCACTTTCCGTCATAATAGTGACGAGTTATCAGCGCTGATTGCTGATTGCTGTATTAACGATATTTCGATGGCGGTGTAGACACACCCCCGACCCCTCCCGGTGGGAGGGAGAACATCAGAACTTTATTTGCAGATTATAGAGAAGGCTAAATATAATGCCTGGCACCAACAATAATAATAACCAACATTCGGATGAGCCGCTCGACCCCAGAATGCTTGAGCAGCTAAACGCCTACCTCGACTACGAACTGAGCGAGGAGCAGCGCACTCAGGTGCGCGACTTGCTACGCCGTTCGCCCGCCGCCGATAACGAGATGGCGACGCTGAAGGCAACCAGCAAGGTATTGAGCGAGTTGCCGCCCGTGCCTGCGCCGCGCAGCTTCGCGGTGCGCCCCGCAATGTTGGAGCAGCCCGCTAAATCCGGGCGAGGCTTCAACCTGTTCGGCTGGATGCCATCGCCCAGTTTCGCCCTCAGCCTCGGCAGCCTGGCCGCCGCCTGCCTGCTGGTGCTGGTGCTGACCGCACAACTGGTGAGCGGCAGTGGCAACCACGCACAGGGCAGCGTAGTAACTGCTAGCATCGCACCGCCCACCCCCAGCGGACAGAGCGGCACCGGCCAGGCATACAACAATTATGACAACGGTCGCACTGCGCCCTCTAACCCTCCTGTATCTGCCGCTGCGGCCCAGCCCACCGCCACCACTGCAGCTGCCGTTGCGCCTGCCCCGGCAATGGCGACCGCGCCTACCCCGACGGCTGTAGCAGTAACCTCTAGCATGGTGATGAGCGCGACAAATGCAAGCTCTGGCAGTAGCGCGACTAGTGGAGCAGGCGCAGCGCCTTCGGCCATCACCCCGCGCCTGGGTTATGCCCCTGTTGCCACTCCACCCGGCACACCTGGTACACTCACCAATAATTACTATAGCGGCGCAACGGCAACTAATCCATCCACATCCACCTATGCCTTTAACGCAAAAAGCGGCGTGGCTACTGCCGCCCCGTCCAATAATCAGGCCAACAATCCTGCGGCTAATGGCAGCGGCATCAGCGCCAGCGGCCCGCTGCCTAACCAGAATACCAACCAGACTAACAACTACAACGTCTTGAGCGGTAGCATGGACTATTGGCTGGTGATCGAGATTGCTCTTGCCATCCTGGCGGTGGCGCTGGGATTGGGTGCGCTAATCGCGCAGCGGCGTAGCCGGTAGCTGAGTGCTGAGTGCTGAGTAAAATGCAGGAACGTCCTCAACTGACATAATCAACCTTCACCGATCGGGGCTGCTCGGCGATAATGCCTATCGTCAAGCGCGGTTGCCGCCGAGTTACCGGGGGTTGGGGGCGTAGCCCCATGCTGAAGCAACTTCATGATTATCGAAAGCATTGTAGCACGCCGCATGAAAACTCTCGATTAGCATTGTCACCCTTCACCGATCGGGGCTACGCCCCCAGCCCCAGTAACTCGGCGGGCCGGCTAGCTGTGATGGGCATAGCAAGCGCTTCACCGGGGCGAGTGCAACCCCCACTACATCATCGCTCACGTTTACCTTGACCGATAAATATTCAAGACAAAAAGCAGGGGAGCAGCATCGTCGCTGCTCCCCAACGCATGCCTCATGCCTTTCGGGACTATTGGTTCTTCACCTGTTCGTAGAGGCGGGTGTAAAGCTGGGTCTGGTCGCCCAGATCCTGGATGCGCTCTAGTTTGCCCAGGATGTTCGCGGGCGGATAGAGGATGGGGTTGCTTAGGTCGGTAGGGTTGATATAGGGCAGGGCGGCAAGGTCTGGGGTGGGGTATTGGATGCTGTTGGCGTTGGCTGCCGCGTTCTTTGCGTCGAGCATGAAGTTGATGAACACCTCGGCGGTGTATTTGTGCGGTGCGCCCTTGGGGATGCTGATGTTGTCCTGCCAGAGGGTTGCGCCCTCCTTGGGGATAATATACTTGATGGTGGGCCGCTCGGCGATTGCCCGCTGCGCGTCGCCGACGTACATCTGTGCCAGCCATACCTCACCCTTCTTCATATTATCGAGGTTGGTGGCATCGTATGCCTTGACTAGCGGCTTCTGGGCAACCAGCTTTTGCTCGGCAGCCTTTAGCTGGTTGGTGTCGGTGGTGTTTAGCGAATAACCCAGCAGCTTAAGCGCCGCGCCCGGCACCTCGCGCTCGTCATCCAGCATCGCGATCTCACCCTTGTACTTGGGGTCGAACATCACCGCCCAACTATCCGGCGCAGGGCTGACATGGGCCGAGTCGTAGGCGATGCCAGTCGTACCCCAGAAGTAGGGGATGCTGTACTGGTCGTTGGAGTCGAAGTAGGTGTGCTTGTAAGCCTCGCCGACGTTGGCGTAGTTGGGGATGACGCTGAAATCAATGGTGTCGAGCAGCCCCTTCTTCACCATCTGGGCCACGGCGTAGTCGGATGGCACCACAATGTCGTAGCCACCGCCGCCTGCCACCAGCTTCTGAATCATCTCCTCATTGCTGCCGTAGCTATCCTGCTGCACCTGCACACCGTACTGAGCGGTGAACTGCTTGACCAGATCCTGGTCGAGATAGTCGCCCCAGTTGTAGATGTACAGGGTGTTGCTCATCTTGCTCTTATCCACCACCAGCGGCGGCGGGGTGGGCATGGGGGTAAGAGCCATGCTGGTAGTGCCACTGGTTGTCTGCGTGCCGCTCATGCCCGGCGTGGACATCATCTGCGTGCCGCTCATGCCTGGGGTGGACATTACCTGCGTGCTGGTCATCATGCCTGGGGTGGACATCATCTGCGTGCCAGTCATCGTCGTTGCAGGCATCGCGGTGGAGGTGATTGGCATCATTGCCGTGGAAGTTACTGCCATCGCGGCAGTGGGCGAAGCCATCATTGCCGCAGTCGGCGTGATAGCAGCCGTGCTGGCGCTGGTAGCGGTTGGCGATACGGGTGTGCTGGTCGGGCTGCTCCCGCCACACGCGCTTAGGGTAAGGGATACGGTTAGCAGCATTGACAGCATCACTGTCAGGCGGCCAAACTTCTTCAATCTTTTCTCCTCGCTCTAGGTTGTTAAAACCCAACGCCGCTTCCTGGCGGCGACAGGAAATAACCCACGCGCCTGCCCGTTTGCAGACACGTGATTGCTATTATAGCAAATTAAATGCCGCTCATTCAATACGTGCTGCCCGATTCGTTGGGATTGCTTACGCCAGGGGCGGGCGGCGGCGCAGCGCCATCCAGCCTAGCAGCACGATCGCGGCGACCACCACAGCGGCAATGCTGATCCATAGCCCGCTGTTGTCGCCAACTGCTGCGGCTGGTGCCGGAGCCAGTCGAGTCGGAGTTGCCGTGTCGCTGGCGGCGATAAAGGCAGTCGGTGGCGCACTGGTAGACGTAGACGGTAGGGCAACCGTGGCATCAGGCACGTTGTTAGTCGGCGTGGGTGGGTTGGCCGTGTTGGTCGCGCTGGCGGCTAGCGTAGCAGTTGGCGCAGCTGGTGATGTGGCGGCAGCGGGAGGGCTGGTTGGTGACGCAGGGGCGTTAGTGGCAGCGTGGGTTAGCGGTAGGCCACGGCTGTCCACCTGATACCACTGCCCCAGCCAGGCGGTGAATTGGTCAATCTCGCCCTGTTCCTCGGCGATCAGGCTGGTAGCGAAGGGCTTGAGTTCGGGGCGGGCGGCGCGGGCAGGCACAAGCTGGGCAGCGGTGATGGCAAGCTGATGGTCGTGGATGAGGTATAGCATCAACTGCTTATCGTAGCCGTCGCCCTGCAACTGGTCGAGGTCGGCAATCTGGTGCAGCGCCTCATTCAGGCTGCCCATGTTCATGCCGGGCATGGCTCGCATATGAATGAGCGTGTTGGTCATGCTGGTATCGGGTTGGTTGTGATACCAGTCGTTCAGCCAACCGATCAACTGGTCGGCCTCTTGCTGGCGCTTGTCCATGATGCTGAGGGCCAGATCCTTGAGCGGGGTGTGGCTGGCGTTGGTCGCTGCAGAGCGTGTCAGTTCAATATCAATCTGGTGGTTGGTGATGATGTTACGCATGAAGTAGAGGTCGAAGTCCGCCCCAGTGCGCGGTATCAAGGTGACAGGATCCATCGCCTGAGCGGATGCCCGATGGGAGGTGAGTAGCAAGGCGGCGACAATCAGGGTGGCGGTAACTATCTTTTTCATGTTAAATCTCTCTTTCGGCGCGGAACATCTATAAGCATTTACGCAAACATGGGGTATTTGGGTGTATTCCTGGGCAAAATTAGCCAAGCGTAATCCTTGACGCTCATCTAACCGCAGCGTATAATATATGATACATATAACGACAATGCCGTCGTTCGCAGAACCGCAGCTTAGAACCCCCGCTTTGCCTTCCGCTACCCCTGCGACCAGCTTACCCCTGAGACGGCCTATTTGCACCTGCGCCAGCAGATGATATGCTGCTATGGCTTAACACACCCCTACGGCGCAGCCAAGATGAAGGAGAACTCTTTACCGTGAAGTTTGCCAACCGCATCAGCAACCTACCGCCCTATCTGTTTGCCGAGTTGAACAAGAGCGTCAACATCCGCCGCCTGGCTGGCATAGATGTAATCAACTTCGGCATCGGCGACCCTGACGTGCCGCCTCCCAGCTTCATCCTCGACAGCCTGAGCATGGAGGTACACGACCCCAAGAATATGGCCTATCCCAACTATTACGGCCTGCCGGAGATGCGCCGCGCCATTGCCGAGTGGTACAAGACCCGCTTCAATGTGACCCTCGACCCCGACCGCGAGACGCTGCCGTTGATTGGCTCGAAGGAGGGTATCGCTAACCTTGCCACCGCGATGCTCGACCCCGGCGATATTGCGCTCGTCCCCAGCCCTGGCTATCCCGTATATCAACTCGGCACCCTGCTGGTAGATGGGGTCAGTTATCTAATGCCCTGCACTGAGGCGACCGACTATCTGCCCGACTTCGATGCCATCCCCCCCCCAATCGCCGAACAAGCCAAGGTGATGTGGCTCAACTACCCCAACAACCCCACTGGCGCGACGGTTGATCTCGACTTCTTCAAGCGGGCGATTGACTATGCCCAACGCTACGACATCCTGATTGCCCACGACAACCCCTACAGCGACATTTATTATGACGATTACTGCCCGCCCAGCATCCTGCAGGTTGACGGCGCGAAGGACATGGCGGTGGAGTTCAACAGCCTGAGCAAGACCTACAGCATGGCGGGCGCACGCATCGGCATGGTGGTGGGCAATGCGCGGGTGGTGGAGGCGCTGGGGAGGGTGAAGAGCAATATAGACAGCGGCGTGTTTACCGCAGTGCAATGCACCGCAATCAAGGCGCTGACCAGCGACCAGAGTTGGATCCCTGACCGCAACAAGATATATGAGCGCCGCCGCGACGTGCTGGTAGAAGCGTTGGGCAAGGCAGGGCTGCCAGTGCGTATACCGAAGGCCAGTCTCTACCTATGGGGCCGGGTGCCAAAGGGCTTTACCTCGATGGAGTTTGCCTTCTACCTGCTTGACGAGATCGGCGTGTTCGTCACCCCTGGCAGCGGCTTCGGCGAGTACGGCGAGGGCCACTTCCGTATGTCACTCACCGTTGCTGATAAGCAGGTGGACGACGCGGTGCAGCGGCTCTCCCGACTAAAGCTGGGGTGATTTGTTGATTAGTGATAATGTTGGCGTGGGGGCGCATGGCATACGCCCTCGGTGAAGCGCACCAACATTCATCGTAACCAACGTAATCGTCCAACTGATTTGCTTCCGATTGGCATTGACGTTTGGCAAGAGGGCGGGCGCAATCCGCCCCTACATCAGCGGTCGTTGCCTACAATGGGCCTTGATGTATGGCAAGAGGGCGGACGCAATCCGCCCCTACACCAATGTTGTTGCCGACTAGGCCACCCCAACCGCCCGCAGCAGCGCGAAGGCGGCCAGCCCGGCCACGATGGTAATCGCCATGTTGCGGCTGAAGTAGGCGACCAGGACACCGAATAGACCTGCGTATAGCGCCGCGTCCGCCACAATGTTGCCATTGGGGGCGAACAGGGCAGGTACGATTAGCGCGGCGAAGATGGCGGGCGGCACGTAGCTGAGGAAGCGGGCTAGTTGGGGGCTGGGCTGGCCGCGCAAGGTCAGTAGGGGGATGACGCGAGTGGCGTAGGTGACAATCGCCATGCCGAAAATGGTCAGCCAGATGTTCATTTCCGCTCCTCCAGCAGCGCACCCGCCAGACTGCCACCGATTGCGCCAATCAGGATGTACCAGCTACCCGGCAGCAACAACCGCCCCGCCAGAGCGAGAATGCCCGAAACAATTGCGGCAATATACTGCGGGCGGGTACGCAGATAGGGCATCATCAGCACGCTGAAGCTGAGGGGAAACACCAGTTCGAGGCCGAGCGAGCTAGGGTCGGGTATCACTCCACCCAGCAGCAAGCCCGCGATGGTGCTGAGTTGCCAGATAAAATACAGGCTGATGTTCGAGCCGAGCAGCAGGGCCGGGCCGGATAGACCCTTGCTAACCCGCCCCACTGTTACCG
>JBBRMT010000081.1:0-18215 GCA_038230695.1 Chloroflexia bacterium | reverse complement strand
TCGGTGGCGTTGCGTTCGCACCAGGGCATATACCGTTCCCAACTGAGGTTGAATACATCGGTATCCAACACGGTTACGCGAAACGCCAGTTCATGATAGGGATGGCCGCGCTCATCCCAACCCAGCACGCCACCCAACAAAAGGCTGGGCGCTGATTGCTGGGCGCTGAGGGGTTTACTGATTTTGCCAGCTTTGTCAATGTCGCTCATGCTAGATGCCTCACTAAGAATGTTTCGACCGGCGGTAATGCGCTTGACCGGGGCGCAGATTTATCGCGCCCCTACTAATCCGCATAACTCAAAACTCAAAACTCAAAACTCATAACTTGACGAAGTTCCATGCCGTCTCGATGATCTGGGTCAGTTCAGGGTAGCGTGGCTGCCAGCCAAGCTCAGTGCGGATGCGTTCGCTGCTGGCAACCAACGCCGCTGGGTCGCCAGCGCGACGGGGACCGACTTTCATCGGTATCTCCTTGCCCGTCACCTGCCGCGCCACTTCGACGATCTGGCGGTTGGAGAAGCCCTGCCCGCTGCCCAGGTTGTAAATCATGTTCTCGCGCTGCGCCAAAGCTGCCAGGGCCAGGATGTGCGCGGTCGCCAGGTCTACAACATGAACGTAGTCGCGGATGCAGGTGCCATCGGCGGTAGGATAATCGTCACCGAAGATTTCGATGTATGGTCGCTTGCCCTGCGCCACTTGCAGCACGATGGGGATGAGGTGGCTCTCCGGGTCGTGGCGTTCGCCGTAATGCTCACTTGCCCCCGCTGCGTTGAAGTAGCGCAGGCTAGCCCAGCGCAGGCCATATGCTCCACCATACCAGGGTAGGAACCTCTCAATTGCCAGCTTGCTCTCGCCGTAAGGGTTTGTCGGCTTCAGCCGCGCGTCTTCTTGGATCGGGGTACTCTCCGGCTCACCATACACTGCAGCGGTAGACGATAGCACGAAGCGGCTCACCCCTGCCTCCTGCATCGCTTCGAGCAGGTTCAGGGTGTTGATGATGTTGTTGCGGAAGTATTTGGCCGGTTTCTGCACCGACTCGCCCACCTGACTATCGGCGGCAAAGTGCATCACCGCTTCGATGCCATTATCGGCTATCGCCTTGCTGATCGCCGCTTTGTCGGCCAAATCGGCCTGCACGAATGTGGCTTCGGGATGCACCGCTTCGGCGAAACCCTTGTACAGACTGTCGAACACCGTCACCCTATGCCCAGCCTCGACCAACTGCTCCACGGTAACGCTGCCGATGTAGCCCGCGCCGCCAGTTACCAGTATGTTCATGTGTTCTCCTGAGTAATATATTCCCCTGCTGGAAGTTGTATAAGGTGGCAAGTGAGCAGGCGGCTTGCCGAGTTACGAGGGTTGGGGCGTAGCCCTTTGTTGCCACGCACCTCATGCCCATCGTCTGCTTACCTGCTGCAAGTTTATGGCGTGAGTTGGCGCGATAGCCATGTCAATCATCTGCGCCACGTTCATTCGCTCATCACGCACTGCCACCCACCACTATGAGACCAAGCAGCAGCAACCCAGCTCGACCACCCCGCCGATATGCAGCGATTCGCTGAGGAACAGCGCCGCCCAGACTGCCAGCAGCCCCGGCGCAAGCCCCCGCGCAATCGGGTAAACCAGCGAGAAGTCGCCGCTCTGGTAAGCGTGAGTGAGCAGCGCAAGGTACAAAACTTCGATGAGGGCGCTGATGATCGCGATCGGCCAGATGCTTGAAGCAACCGGCGGGCCAAAGAACAGCAACGGCATGAAGGCTTACCGCCCCCACCATCAACGCCCACCAGGTGAAGATTTGCTTGTCACCTGCCTGCTTGACCAGCCGGTTCCAGATTGTGTGCGTGGCGGCGGCGGTAAGCAGCAGGCCGAGGGCCAGTGGGGTCATTCGTTTACCTTGCTATTATCCGCTGGGGTGGTTTGTTGTTGGCGTGCTTATCCATCGCTGGGGATTATAGCCATTCGCCTTACGTCGCGTCAAGTTGTCAAAGCTATCTGGCAAACATCCAGAAGCGCAACACGCCCACCGCCGCGCCGCCCACGATCAGCCAGAACGAGTTGAGCTTGAAGCGCCGCAGGGTGGCGAACGCGCCCAGCGCCAGCACAACCGTCAGCCAGTCCACCAGTGCGGCCTGGCCGAGTTGGATCATAGCACCCGCCATCAGCGCCAGCGCAGCGACATTCACCCCGGCCAGCAGCGGCGCGGTGAGCGGGTTGCGGCGCAGGCGGGCGGCGAAGGGGTGAATCAGGGCGACAAACACGAACGAGGGCAGAAAGATAGCCAGTGTCGCCAGCAAACCGCCAGCCCAGCCGCCCAGCAGGTAGCCGATAAACGTGGCAGTGGTGAACACCGGCCCAGGGGTGAACTGGCCCACCGACACGGCATCGAGCAACTGCCGATCGGTGAGCCAGCCGAGGTTCAGCACGAAATTGTTGTGCAAGAAAGCGAGCAGTACGTAGCCGCTGCCATATAGCACCGCGCCGATTTTCAGGAAGGTGAGAAACAGGGTCAGCAGGCTGAATGGTACGGCGGCGCTTGCGGTTGTCACCAAACCTAGAGCAGCCATGCCTGTGCGAAGCTGGCTCCAGCGGGGTATCAACAGCACGGCAGGAGCGCCAGAGTGTGTCCGCTGTGCCACGAACTTGCCGCCCGCGAATAGCAACCCGCCGCCGAACAGCAGCAGCAGCGGACTCCAGCCCAGCAAATCCAAGCCCAGCACCAATGCGACGACAACCAGCGGCCATACCCCGCGCAACGCGGTGCGGCCCAGCCCCCACAGCGCATTGGCGACGATAGCGACCACCACCGGCTGGATGCCATAGAACAACCAGCCCACCTGGGGCAAGCCACCGTAGGTGACGTAGGCCCAGGCCAGGGCTAGCACAATCGCCATTGCTGGGCCGATGAAGCAGATACCCGCCACGATCAGCCCGCGCCAGCCCGCCCGCAAATAGCCGAGATAGATCGCCAGTTCGGTCGAGTTGGGGCCGGGGATCAGGTTGGTAATGCCCAGCAGGTCTAGAAAGCGTTCGTCGCTGATCCACTGTCGGCGGCGTACTACCTCGTCGCGCATCATCGCAATGTGCGCTGCTGGCCCGCCAAAAGCGGTGAAGCCGAGGCGGAGGAACAGGCGGGCCACCTCTGGCAGATGGCCCGCTGATGATGCTGGGGCTGATGGTTCAGGTTGAGGCTGCGGTGAGGCAATCATGGCTGCGAAGCTAGCGCGGTGGTTGCGAACTGGCTCATATACTCGCGCAGTTGGGCGCAGAGTGCGGCAACCTCGGCCTCGCCGCCGTGGGGCGCATCCGGCCATTCGTCCACTCGCGTACCCCAGTATTCGCGGGGTGCGCCTGGGTAACGGCCCGCGACGTGAACGTGAAGGTGGGGAACGTGGTCGCCGAATACGAAACTGTAGATATGATCCGCTCCGATACACGCTTCGAGCGCCTGGCTGAGTCGCTTCACCAGCAGACCGACTGCCTCAGCCTCGGTGTCGCTAAGGTCGGCGAAGCCTGGTGCGTGCCGCTTCGGTTCCGCCATTACGTAGCCCAGGTAGGTTGGCGCGGAATCATCGTAGATGTGATTGGCATAAACCAGGTCGTCCTCGTAGATAACGCCGCCGGGTACTGCGTTTGTGCCTTGTTGCTCGGCGCAGATGTGACAACCTTCCACTTGTATTCTCCTTTACGGTAAATAGCATATTCCATGCTCGTTTGCCATCACTGCTTCGCTAACCCTCGATGCGCGGCGGCCCTTGCTCGATGCGTTCGCGCATACCCGCCACGCCGCCATTGTCCCTGGGCGTATTCCATACGTTCTCCAGCCACCAGGTAACGCCCGCCTCGGCAAAGGGGCGTAGCTGGGCCGCAGCTGCTTCATGGTCGCCGCCAGGGGTTTCGCCTTCCATTACCACATCGAACGGCGTGGTTGCGGTGCGCCGTTCGGCCACATAAGCGAGCATCTCGCGGATGTCGTCTGGCTGTATCTCAGCGTAACTGCCGGGCGCGGGCATCTTCGTCACCAGCACCCCATCCCATTGCAGCGTCCGCGCCATTGACAGCGGGCGCGGCCATGCCCCTACCACCCAGACGGGGATGCGCGGTTGCTGCACTGGCGGCGGCACGAAGGTCATCTCCTCGACCTGATAGTGCTTGCCGCTGAACTTGAACGGCTGCCCGCTCCACAGCCCGGCCAGGATCGCCAGCCCTTCGTCGAGCCGCTCCGCCTTTGTCTTGCGATCGGTGGCCTCGCCCACTTTGTTGAAGCCGCCATCGCCCCCTGAACCCAGCCCCACCGGCAGGATCAGCCGCCCGCCCGACAGATGGTCGAGGCTGACCGTCTCGCGAGCTAGCTTCCAGGGTCGCCGCCGCGCAATCGGAGTCAGCATCGGCCCCAGCCGCACCCGCTTGGTTTGCATCGCCATCGCCGCCAGCGCCACCCAGGGGTCGTAAATTGGCCCCTCAGAAGCGATGTAGATGCCATCCCAGTAGAACACGCCATCCCAGCCCGCCTGCTCCGCTGCCTGCGCCAAATCTGCCGCCGTCTGCGGGTCTACCCAGGGCAAAGTTACACCGTACTGCATGGATTGCTCCTTTCCATCTTGTGCCGCCTGCGTTAAGCGGCTCGTCGCGGTGATTGGCCCAGGGCGAACAACGGTTCGCCCCTACGGAAATTACATTGCTAGCAGGACTAGTTGTTATAAGCGGTAGCCCTCTCCAACTCCAACTCGGTCAGCAGCAGGCGGATGCGCTTCGCCAACTGCGCGGCGGTTTGATCAAAAGCCTGGGTTCGCTGCTCCTCGCTGCCCTCGGCCTTTGCGGGATCGGCGAAGCTCCAGTGGATGGGGGTGGGATGGCCGGGGAAAGGCGGACACACCTCGCGCACCTTATCGCAGAGGGTGATGACGCGGTCGAAGCTCTGCTCCCTGTACAATTCGAGGCTTTGGGGCGCAAGAGCGGGGAGTGTAATACCAAGCCTAGCCAGCGCCTGGATTGCCTGCGGGTTGATCTGTGTGGCGGGATGGCTGCCCGCGCTGAAGGCCAATACCTGTGCGCCGCTCAGGTGTTGGGCAATCGCCGCCGCCATTGGCGAGCGAGAGCTATTGCCGGTGCAGAGGAATAGCAAGCGTGGCGCGGGCGCGTTGAACCGCCACTGCTGCCGCTGGGTCGGGTCGGCGGCTATCCCCAGGGCGGGATGGAGTTGCGCGGCGGCATCATAATACAGGTGATGCAGTTGCTCCAGGTCGAGCCGATAGTAGACTGCCCGCTCGTCCGCGCTGCTACGTCGTTCGCTAACCAGCCGCCCTTCGCGCAACTGGCGCAGGTGGTAGGATACCAGGTTGAGCGGCTCACCCACCAGTTGCACCAACTCGGCTACTCGATAATCGCTGTATGCCAGGTGTGTCACCAGCCGCCAGCGCAGGTCATGTGCCAGCAGCTTCAGCAGGGGCGGCGCAGGGGCAAGAGATGATTGCAATGGGATTGCTCCAATCTAATTTGAATCAATTTGATTAGTAGCATTATATCATTGTTCCGCGCAAAATGCAATAGGTTTGCACGATCAATTTTGCGAAATTGAGCAAGTTGCCAACCGTTGCCCCCTGCGTTATAATATCCCACAGACAGCAAAGCAAATTAGTTAGCAGCCCTGGCCCGCGACATTAGCCAATCCATTTATCCGTTTTAACAATCCGTTGGCTGGATTCGTCGGCTGCCACCATGATGAGAAGGAGAACCCGCCATGACCGCAACCGCAAACCCGCCAGAGACAACCGCCTCGGCAAACGGGCAGCAGCAAGCCGCCGCTTGGGGCTGGGCCGACTTGCGCGACACCGACCCGCAGATTTATGCCGCCATCGAGCAGGAGAAGGGCCGCCAGCACGACAAGATCGAGCTAATCGCTAGCGAGAACTACGTCAGCCGCGCCGTGCTGCAAGCGATGGGCAGCGTGCTTACCAATAAGTACGCCGAGGGCTATCCGGGCAACCGCTATTATGGCGGCTGCGAGTTCGTGGACATCGCCGAGGAGCTTGCCATCGAGCGGGCCAAGCAACTGTTCGGCGCGGAACACGCCAACGTGCAGCCCCACAGCGGCGCACAGGCCAACATGGCGGTCTACTTCGCCACCTTGCAACCGCACGACACCATCCTGGGTATGAGCCTGGCGCACGGCGGCCACCTTACCCACGGCTACAAGGTGACGATCAGCGGCAAGTATTTTCGTGGGGTCAGCTATGGGGTACGGGCCGAGGATGAGTTGCTCGATTACGATGAGGTGCAGCGTGTCGCTGAGGCGGAGCGGCCCAAGATGATCGTCTGTGGTGCGTCGGCCTACCCACGCATTATTGACTTCCCGCGACTGCGGGCAATTGCCGATTCGGTGGGCGCATACCTGATGGCCGATGTTGCCCACATCGCCGGGCTGATTGCCGCCGGGCTGCACCCCTCGCCGATCGGCCACGCCCACTTTGTGACCAGCACCACGCACAAGACGCTGCGCGGGCCTCGCGGCGGCCTGATCCTATGCGGCGCAGAACACGCCAAGATTATAGACAAGGCGGTGTTCCCCGGCACCCAGGGCGGCCCTCTCATGCACGTGATCGCGGGCAAGGCGGTAGCATTCTACGAGGACTTGCAGCCCTACTTCAAGGGCTACCAGCAGCGCATCATTGACAACGCCGCCGCGCTTACCGCTGCGCTGGTGGACACCTCCGACCCGGCGGGAGGGCGGCTGCGGTTGGTCAGCGGCGGCACCGACAACCACCTTGCGCTGGTGGATGTCAGCGGCCTAGGCATCACCGGCAAGGCAGCGGAACACGCGCTCGATGCGGTGGGCATCACCGTCAACAAGAACGCCATCCCCTACGACAAGAACCCCCCCGCCACTGCCAGCGGCATCCGCGTGGGCAGCCCGGCAGTGACCTCGCGTGGCTTCACCCCCGCCGATATGCGCGAAGTGGCGGCCATCATCAAGCTGACCCTGCACAACATCGCGCTTGGCGAAGCCGCCTCCGAAACGGTCAAAGACGAAGCCCGCCAGCGGGTCGCCGCGCTGGTCAACCGTTATCCCGTGCCGGGCATTATGTAAGCAGATTAAGTTCTGCCTTGAAGGAGGATAAAGTGAGTCAGCTGCGGTTCGACCCCAGCGATATCAGCACTGCCGAGTCTTACGAGCGGCAACTGGTGCCAGCCATCTTTGAACGATTTGCTACCCCTCTTATCGAAGCGGTTGCCCTCCAGCCTGGCGAGGGGGTACTGGATATAGCCTGCGGCACGGGCGCGGCAGCGCGGGCATCGGCGCGGGCGGTGGGCAGCGGAGGCAAGGTAGTCGGCCTGGACGGCGACCCAAATATGTTGGTGGTGGCCCGCCGCTTGCCTTCACCGGGAGCGCCGCTTGAGTGGCAGGAGGGCAACGCGCAGGCACTGCCTTTCGCACCCGGCAGCTTCGATGTGGTACTCTGCCAGCAAGGACTGCAGTTCTTCCCCGACAAGCCAGGGGCGTTGCGCGAGATGTACCGGGTGCTGGTGACGGACGGCAGGTTGGGTATTTCTGTATCCTCCGCCTTGCAGCGTAGTCCCGGTATGTCGGCGCTGACCGAGGCGTTGGTTCACTATGTTGGTCAGCCTGCGGTCGCCTTCGTCAGCAAAGGGATATTCGGGTTGAGCGATGAGCAAGAATTGCACAACCTGATTGCGGACGCTGGCTTTCACGATGTGCTGGTGCGTACCCTCGCAGTAGAAGCGCACTTCGCCTCAGTAGAGCAGTTCGTCACTGGGGTCATGCGGGTTGGCCCGCTGGCAGCAATGACCGGCGAGCAGCTTGATGCGGCTAGCCGTGCGGCAATCGTGGGTGAAGTCAACGCAGCACTGCAACCTTACGTAACTGATGCAGGATGCAGCTTTCCCATTTACATCAGCATTGCCACTGCTCACAGGTAATTAAGGAGTTGAGGCGATGAGCGAAGCAACTGAAGTGCTGGACAATAACGCACTAGGCGAGCTTGAGGAGATCCCCTATGGCGAACTGGTGCCGCCAGGAATGATCGAGCGGTTCGTGCTACAGATTGCCGAGCAGTTCGACCCTGAGCGCATCATCCTGTTTGGCTCCTATGCCTACGGCAAGCCCACACCCGATAGCGATGTAGACATCCTCGTGATTATGAACACGCCTATGCGTGAAATTGAGCAGGCTGCGGAGATACGCGACGCGATTGATAATCCCTTCGCGCTTGATCTGCTGGTACGCACCCCTGAGAAGAGCGCGCAGCGAGTCGCGTTGGGTGACTTCTTCATGCGCGAAATTACCAGACGAGGGAAGGTTGTTTATGAACGTCCTAACCGCTGAGTGGGTTAGTAAGCAAAAAGCCTCTCCCAGCGGGAGAGGTTTGGTGAGGGAGAATCTTGCGATACATTAAAGCTAATCGTTAGTGCGCTTGACCAGGGCGTATGCAATTCGCCCCTACGTAAACATTGTCGATTTCGATGAGCAGGGATGCGATGTAAGTATCACCCTTTGCCCACCTCTGCCTGGCAGAGAGAGCTTATAGCTGCCACTCATGCCCTCGTGCCTCATGCCTGGAGATTGCCATGACCGACGACCGCGCCCTACGCATCACCCCGCCGCCGCATCGCACTGACATCAGCGATGTGCATAACCTGCACGTCAGCAACCACCCGCTGATTTTGCACAAGCTGGCGCTGCTGCGGGCGGCTGGCACCGAGCCGAAGAAGTTCCGCGAACTGGTGCGCGAGCTTGCCATGCTGCTCACCTACGAGGCGACGGCTGATTTGCCGATCAGCGACATAGCCATCGAAACACCGGTCGCGCCGATGGTAGGGCAGGAGATTGCCGAGCGCATCGGCCTCGTTCCCATCCTCCGCGCCGGGCTGGGCATGGTGGATGCTGCGCTGATGATGATCCCCTACGCCCAGGTCTGGCACATCGGCCTATACCGCGACCACACCACCCTGGAGCCAATCGAGTATTACAACAAGCTGCCGGTGCAGCCCACCACCAGTATGTGCCTCGTCCTCGACCCCATGCTGGCAACTGGCGGCAGCGCGGTCGCCACCATTGACATCCTCAAGCGCTGGGGAACGAAGCGTATCAAGTTTATGGGCCTGATCGCCGCGCCCGAAGGGGTACGCCACCTCGCCGATGCCCACCCCGACGTGCCGATCCACGTCGCGGCGGTGGATAGCCACCTCAACGAGCATGGCTACATCGTGCCGGGCTTGGGTGATGCCGGGGATCGGCAATTCGGCACCGCTTGAGCTTCATATAAACGAAAGGTTGGTCGAGCCAACCCGGCTGTGGTACAATTAACGCATAGCCAGGTAACGGGAGCCGCTTTGTCCTACCAAATAGAGTACACAGTAAAGGCTAGACTCAGCCTGCGCGAGTTGCAAGCCAACGATAGAGCTACCGTCCTCGATGCGATCGGCAAGCGGCTGCTGCACCAGGCCGAAGAGGAAGTGACGAACCGCAAGCGTTTGCGCCCTAACAAGTTGGGCGTGCAGTGGGAACTCCGCGTTGGTAACTTGCGGGTGTTTTACAATGTGGAGGGCAAGACTGTCAACATCCTGCTTATTGTGGAGAAGAGGGGCAATGAGCTTTACATGGGCAAGGAGAAAATTGAGCTATGAGAACACTCGAACTGGATAGCGCGACCGCACCGCTAGCTGAGTACGCGCATGATGCTGATGATGGGCCGGTAGTGTTGACTGTCGAAGGCCAACCTTACGCTGCGCTGATGACCATTGATGAAGGCTCGCTTCGCGCTATGCTAAAGCTCTACAACCAGAAACTGGCGCATGAGGAGCAGGAGTTGGATGCCGAAATCGAATCCTTGAGTAACAACCCGAAGTTTCTCGCCTTGCTTGAAGAAGCGATCGCCAGCATCAAAACTGAAGGCACGACCTCCCATGAGGATGTACTCCGTGAGTTTGGCCTTAACTAATCAATGGTGCTAGTTTGGGTGGCTGGCACGCTCACCAGGGCGCGATAAATCTGCGCCCCTACGCCCAAACCGCTGCTTTTTGAGCGTAGCCCAGTAATTAGCACCATTGATTAACTAGCACCTTGACACAGAGCTGCTGACGTTTAGCAGTCACTCAAGCGTCGGCAAAGTCTGATCCCGTATCGCGTTGTACTCCACCTCTTTCCCCACTTGGGCGTAGAAGCGCAGCGAATCTAGGACGATGAGATAGCGGTAGCAGAGCAGCCGCTCACCGTAGTGGGCGATGGTGCGACCCTGTGCCGCATAGTAGGCGGCGCAGCGGTCGAGGATCTGGTGGTCGGGTAGCACATGGTCGAGCCACGCTACGTCGAAGAGGAAATCACCATACATCGCGTTAGCCCAGTCCAGCACCGCCGTGATCCGCCCATCCTGCACCAGCACGTTGCCGAATGCGTAGTCGGCGTGCAGCAGCCAACGTTGCTCCGGGCAGTAGTCGAGCAGACGCACCATTGCGGTGTAGACGCGCTCCCACACATCATGAGACAAGAATGTATCGTCGAACAGGCTATGCCACCTGCCGTAGAAAGTGCCTGGTTCATGTTCGTCGGAGATACTTGTTATAAACTCGCGCCAGCTATTGTAGGGGGCGATGCCATGTTCGTCGAACGCGCCATAACCCGTGCTATCGCTCACACCGCTGGCGTGGATCACGTCCAGCGTTTCGAGCAGGACCAGGATGTAGCTGGCGGTCTCGGCTGCGGACAAGCCAATCATGGTCTTTCCCGGCATCATCTGTGATATCGCATAGGGGAATTCGCCCACCGTGCCAAGCTGATTGATGAGCGGGATCGGCAGGCGAGGTGAAGCGTAGTGGTTGTAGACGTAGGCATCCTTCTCAAAGCTGGCTGCAGTGGGCGGGTTGATGCGGAGGATGTAATCCTGGCCGTTGGCAGAAAAGGCAATAGTTTGCGCGATCTGGCCGCCCTCAACTGCCCGCAGTTCACCAGCGGGGGCAGCGAAGCGTTCGGTAAGCAGGGTACGCACTTCCTCGTCGGTTAGCTGTGGTTTGAAGTAAGGCATAGGTTGATCCTCATAAGATAGCGATATATTTACCACTTGACCCTCAGAACCCCAGCAGATTCCAGTAGAGCATGAAAGGCACGAAAGCCACTGCCGCGCCGAGGAAAACAAACCGCTGCCACTGATGCCAGCCGAAGGCGAAGGCATGGGTGAGCCAGTTGGCTACCACCAGCGTAATCGTCAGTAGCGCGGAGATGAACGCCAACCAGGAGATGGTGGGCAGCAGCCAGTACAGAACGCTGTAATCCTCCCTGGGCATCGCCGCAATCGCCGCAATCACACCCAGCAACACGCCAACGTCAAGCATGGCGAGCACCCAGGCCAGAAAATGCAGCAAAGGTGCGGCCTCATTATCGCTGGGCAGGTGGTGCCGTCTTCGCCGCAGCAGATAGGCAACTGTCCAGACTAGCGTAGCGGGCAGGAAGATGAGCGCGAAGACAAGCATGACGATTAGCTGCACCCAGGCCGTGCCGTAGAACGGCAACTGGACATAGGTGGCAACGCTGCTATCAGTCGCGGGTAGGCGATCAGAGGGCGGGGTAGGTTTGTCGGTGATGCGAGCTAGCGCCCAGCCAGTGATGGCATCGAAGTAGCCAGGCGCGTACTCGTCAAGGGGTAGCACCTCATGCTGATAGCCGCTGGGAGCCAGCATCAAATCGTGGTTGGCGTTGGCGAAATAGCGCACTGTGAAGTTGCCGTTACCGCCCGCCTTCAGCGCGGCGCTGATCACCGTTGCGCTCTGCAAGGGTGGGATCAGCTTGTCCAGCCCGCCATAGACTAGCAGGGTTGGTTGCCGCACCCGATACCAGAGCGCGTTGGGGTTGCGGCTGAGGTCGCCAACCGAACTGAAACCCAGATTGCGTAGCCAGTCGGGAGTCGGCATCCCCAGGTTCGCCATCTGCACGCCGATGTTCTGGGCCATGCTTGAGGCTTTAACCCCTATGCCAGTCTGACGAACATCGAAGCCTGCGAAGCGAAGATTGTTCTGGTTGCGCCACAACTCCTGGGCTGCGGGCGACACGCCGGATGCGGATACCGCGATGACGAAGCGCACGGCGGGCGAACGGGCAGCCGCAATGCCCGCCACCCAGCTTCCCTGCCCCATGCCGACCACGCCGATCTGCTGCGGGTTGACCTCGCTGCGCCCTTCCAAGAAGCGCACGGCGGCGGCAGCATCATCGCCCAAATCGCCCAGACTGGCGCTGTGCCAGTCGCCGCTTGAGCCACCCACCCCGCGCTTGTCGTAAATCAGCGCAGCGATACCGGCACGGGCAAAGCGATCCGCCAGCGCATAGCCGCCACCCCGCGACGCAGCGCCATCGCCCGGCACAATTGCCACCGCTGCATATGGCCCTGGCGCGTTCGGCAGCAACAGCGTGCCGGACAGCACCACCGACCCATTCTGGAAGCTGACTGCCGCGCTCTTATATAGCCCGACCCGCTTGCCCTCAAGCGTCGGCGCGGTGCTATCGCGGGGGGCTAGTTTCAAGCCAGTTATCTCGCCGTCGCTGTTGGTGAAGGTCAGAGTTTCGCCCAGTGAGGTGTAGAAGGTGTTGGTAATTGGCGCACCTCTGTTGTCAAGAGACTGAACAGGAAAGATGCTAATCAGATTATCGCCATCTACATAGTGAGGGCTACTTGTATCTCCCACCAGTAGCATACGACTGCCTATTTCATAGTTACCATCATATTGAGTGGAGCCAGTGAGGATGGGATTAACAACCTTCAGCAATCTGAATTGGCCCTTTTCGGTGCCGTGCTGAACGCTGCCAACCACGGGCGCGTTTTCGTAGCTCACCTGTGCTTCATCAAAGACGATCTTGTCCTTATCGCCGTCAAGTGGCACCGCAAAGTGAGCTTTAAGCCCCAGGAAGGCTTTGGCGTTGAAATCTGTCACCGCAAGGTTAGCAATGCCCATTTCACGAATAGTTGCCACGCCGTTGCTTCCGGTGAAGCTAACCTCAATAAACCACCATCTTCCACTAATATCGAAACTACCAACCCATGTACCCTCCACATCGTCGCGATTAGGTTCCCCACCACAGGCGGCGATCACCAGCATCAGCCCGATCGCAGCCAGTGTTGCACATATCACTGTCCGTTTGTTCCGCAGCCGAGCGCCCATGCCACTTCCTTTCACTACGTGAAGGCAGATTGATGTGCTAGTTGTAAGGCATACAGGGTAGTTTGTCAAGCCACAACAAAGAGGCGCACCGACAAGGTGCGCCCCATTTATCACTAATCACCAATCATTCCAGTTGCAGCTTTTCCGTCAGCGCGGGCAGCAGGTCGGGTATGGCGACGCGGATCTGGGCCATGCTGTCGCGTTCGCGGATAGTTACGGCGTTATCGTTGAGGCTGTCGAAGTCTACCGTCACGCAAAGGGGCGTGCCGATTTCGTCCTGGCGGCGATAACGCTTGCCGATGCTCTGGGTGTCGTCGTACATCGCCATATACTTCTTGCGTACCTCAGCAAACACCTGCCGTGCCAGCGGAGCCAGCGTGTCCTTCTTCGAGAGCGGCAGCACTGCCACCTTAATCGGCGCGATGCGGGGGTGCAGGCGCAGCACCACGCGGGTCTCATCCTTGTCCGGCTCCTCGTGGTAAGCGTCAATCAGAAAGGCGAGCAGGGCGCGGTTCACGCCGGAGGCCGGTTCGATCACGTAGGGCAGGATATGCTCCTTCGTCTCCTCATCGAAGTAACTGAGGTCGCGGCCACTAACCTGCTGGTGGCTACGCAGGTCGAAGTCGGTGCGGTTGGCGATGCCCATCAGTTCGCTCCAGCCGATGGGGAACATATACTCCACATCGTAGGTGCCTTTGGCGTAGTGGGCCAGCTCCCCTTTCTCGTGTTCGCGCAGCCGCATCCGCTCAGGATTGAGGCCGAGGCCCACGTACCAGTCGAAGCTCGCCAGCGTCCAGTGGGGATGCCAGTAGTCGTCGTCACCCGGCTTGCAGAAGTATTCCATCTCCATCTGCTCGAACTCGCGGGTGCGGAAGATGAAGTTGCCAGGGGTAATCTCGTTGCGGAAGCTGGTGCCTTGCTGCGCGATGCCGAACGGCAGTTTGCGCCGCGAGGTTTGCTGCACATTGGCGAAGTTGGTGAAGATACCCTTGGCGGTCTCAGGTCGGAGATAGGCAATTGACGCATCCTCCTCCACCGGCCCCACATGGGTCTTGAACATCAGGTTGAACTGGCGCGGCTCGGTCAGCGAACAGCGCGGGTCGCCGCCGGGATGCGCCTTTGGGTTCAGCCCACACTCGCTGTCGGGGATGTGGTCGGCGCGGAAGCGCAGTTTGCAGGTGCGACAGTCCACCAGCAGGTCGCTGAAGCCCGCGCTGAGGTGGCCGCTCGCCTCCCAGGTGCGCGGGTGTTGCAGGATGGCCGAGTCTATGCCCACTACGTCGTCGCGCTCCTGCACCATCCAGCGCCACCAGGCGTTCTTGATGTTGCGCTTCATCTCCGCGCCCAGCGGCCCGTAGTCCCAGGTGCTGGCGAAGCCGCCGTATATCTCACCCGTCTGGAACACGAACCCGCGCCGCTTCGCCAGCGAGATGATGGTGTCCATCGTGGTAGTGGGTTGTGCTTCTGTGTTAGTTACAGTAAGCTGCGCGATGCGTTGCTGCATCTGCGCGATGTTTTCCCGTTCGTCCATTGTGGTTCTCCTTTTCCCTCACCCAACCTCTCCCAGAGGGAGAGGAGCAAAGGTAAACTTGCGGGGACAACAAAAACCGCCGTCCCCAGGATTCTGTTACAAATCCCAGGGACGAGCGGCCAGCGCTCGCGGTTCCACCCTGGTTGACGCACCGTCGCAATAACGATGCGCCCCCTCTTTCATGCGGTTGACCTCTTGCTCCGAAGCGCCCTTCGGCGGCTGTATCCAACGGGCCTCACACCAATGCGCCCATCTCGCTGCGAACCAGCGCCGCCTACTCTTCTCCCTCATCGCCTTGGCCAACCATATTTATATGTACTCCTATTATATACGCCTTCCGCCCGACCTGTCAAGATTGACAGCCTCCGCCAAATTGCGTATAATCCTGGTAGCAATTGCAACCACACGCGCCCGTAGCTCAGTGGATAGAGCATCTGACTTCGGATCAGAGGGTCGGGGGTTCGAGTCCCTCCGGGCGCACCAATAGTAATTTAATCATCTGTAGGCGTGATGCGTCACGCCCATTTCGCTAAACAGGATGCAATCAGATGATCAGCGAATTCCACGTTACCCTAAAGCTGACCGACGAGGAGCGGGCGCGAATAGACCAACTGCGCGGCAATCGCGGGCTGGACGAGTTCGTGCAAGCAACCGTGACTGCAGTGGTGCAAGCCCCTACTGATGAAGATTATGACCTTGATGACCTGCTTACCGCCGATGATCACCTCCGCCTTATTGCCCAGGCAGAGCAGGAAGACTACCTGGAACTGGATGAGATCGAGGAACACTTCCGGCAGCGACGTACAGCCCGTCACGCTGAGGATAAGGTTGGGGTGGCTTAATGCGTGTACGCGCCCCGCTTAGTGTAATCCGCAAGATGGATGCTGAGGTGGATTACTCAAAGCACAGGTATGGCAATAAAGCAGCCGATGACCTGGAAGATCAACTGCTCAAGACCTTGCAGCGGTTGTAGACAACGCTGCTGGGCCATCGGTTCCATGATGAATTGCCAAGCTGTTATCGTGTCAACGTCAAGTCCCTTGCGCTGTTTTATTACCGGAACGGTGAGCAGGGCTACGTCCTTATCTACTCGATACGAGGCGGTCGCCAAAAGCCGATGCAACCACGTTCCCATAAGGCGCTACTAACCAAAGCTGAACGCGACAACATTGAGCTTTAATCAGAAGAGCGAGCCATTGCCAAATCCCGCACTTTAGTGTATAATAAGCCCCAAGCCTGCTAGATCGTAACGATCGTAACGGGCAAAAGCGACATACTGTACTAGTGACTGAGGCCAGCTACACGCGCCTCAGTCTTTTCAATCCCTGTGGCCCTCGTGCCACGATGAAGAAGGGAAGACCCGAAATATGACTGAAAGCAAACCAGTCTACCTAACTGCTGAAGGTAAAACGCGGCTCGAAGAGAAGTTGCAGCACCTGCTGACCGTGCGTCGCCCCGAAGTGGCCGACCGCATCCAGCAGGCCAAGGCCGATGGCGACATCAGCGAGAGCGGCGAGTATGAAGATGCCAAGAACGAGCAAGCCTGGCTGGAGGGCGATATCCGCGCCCTCGAACACACCCTGCGCCACGCCCAGGTGGTGGAGAATGGTGGCGCAAACGGGGTAGTCGCCATCGGCAGCGTCGTTACGGTCAAGGATGGCGACGGCGCGGAAGAGCGCTACACTCTGGTCGGCTCGGCGGAAGCCAACTCGCGCCAGCGCAAGATCAGCAACGAGTCGCCAGTGGGCAAGGCGTTGCTCGGCCACAAGCCGGGCGAGGTCGTGACTGTACATTCACCGGCGGGTAAGATGGAGTTTACCATACTAAGCATCGAATGAGCGATAACCTCGACCAGCGTTTCATCGAAGATTTGGGCCTGGAGGAGCAATCCGTCGTCAGGCTGGACAAGCTGCGCCGTATGCAGGCTGAGGGCAACGACCCCTATCCTGCCCGCGTGCCGCCGCGCACCCACACCACCATTGAGGCGCTGGCGCTCTGGCCGGGTTTGAGCGCAGGCGGCGTGGATGAGCATGGCGCTCCGCTGGGAGATACTCCCAGCCTTACCCTGGCGGGCCGCGTCGTCCTTTGGCGGGTTATGGGCAAGGCGGCGTTCGCCACCATCGAGGATGGCAGCGGGCGCATCCAGCTATACTTCAAACTCGACGTGCTGGGCGAGGCGCAGTATGAGCAGTGGAAGCGCGACCTCGACATTGGCGACTTTCTGACCGTGACCGGCGACCTGTTTCTTACCCGCAGCGGCGAAATTACCCTGCGCGTTACTAAGTGCGCCCTCATCAGCAAGACGTTGCACCCGCTGCCCGACAAGTGGCACGGTCTCAGCGACACCGAGACGCGCTACCGCCAGCGTTACGTTGACCTGCTCGCCAACGAGGAGAGCCGTGCCGTGTTCCGCACCCGTAGCCGCATGATCACGTTCATGCGCCGCTTCCTTGATGCGCGCGACTACCTGGAGGTGGAAACGCCAGTGCTGCAGCCGATCTACGGTGGCGGCGCGGCCAAGCCATTTACCACCTTCTACCAGTCGCTGGACCAATCCTTCTTCCTCCGTATCGCCGACGAACTCTACCTCAAGCGCCTGATCGTGGGCGGCTTCGAGCGTGTTTACGAGTTCGCCCACGACTTCCGCAACGAGGGTGCCGATGCTACCCACTCCCCTGAGTTCACCATGCTGGAACTCTATGAAGCATACGCCAGCTATGAGACGATGATGGCGTTGTTCGAGGAGATGTGCGTCGGCCTGGCTTTGGCCCTACACGGCAGTCTGCAATTCGAGTACGATGGCAAACTGCTCGACTTCACCCCACCCTGGCGGCGGGTGGATATGCGCGACGCGCTGATTGAACACGCGGGTATTGACTTTGATGAGTATCCCAACACTGAGGAGGGTAGACTGCGGCTTTATCAGGCCGTTCGCAAGGCGGGCATCCACGTAGAACCGGAGATGCGCTGGGCCAAGCTGCTCGACGAGGCGCTGGGCGCAACCGTCGAACCGGGCTTCATCAACCCCACCTTCCTGGTCGGCCACCCGGTGGCCCTATCACCGCTTGCCAAGCGCCGCCCTGACGACCCGCAGCGCACCGAGCGGTTCGAGGCGTACATGGCGGGCTTCGAGATGTGCAACGCCTTCAGCGAACTGAACGACCCCACCGATCAGTACGTTCGCTTCGTCGCTGCTGGTCGCGATGCCGCCGCTGGTGACGAGGAGGCCCACCGCATGGATGTGGACTTCCTCACCGCGCTAGCCTACGGAATGCCCCCCACCGGCGGGATGGGCATCGGCCTCGACCGCCTGGCGATGATTTTCACAGGACAAACCAATATCCGCGATGTTATACTGTTCCCTCAACTGCGTAGCAAATAAAATCTAGGGCGAACAACGGTTCGCCCCTACGCAAAAACTTACCAGGTACACAACGCCGTGACCCTTCCCCATTGGCTTGTAGATTAATGTTAGAGCGCGGCACTGTTAATTAAGGAGGTACAGGTTCGAATCCTGACAAGC
>JBBRMT010000080.1:0-18408 GCA_038230695.1 Chloroflexia bacterium | reverse complement strand
CGATTTTGCCCCCGGCCTGGCCGACTATGCTCGCACCGTCTCCACCCGCTATCCATGGGTGGATGCCTACACCCCGGTCAACGAACCGCTAACCACCGCCCGCTTCAGTGGGCTGTACGGCTGCTGGTATCCCCACCACCGCGATAATAACAGCTTTGTGCAGGCGTTGCTAAACCAGGTTCGCGCTACCGTGCTGGCAATGCGGGCCATCCGTGAGGTCAACCCTGCCGCGCAACTGGTTCAGACCGAGGATCTAGGCAAAGTTTATAGCACGCCGCTGCTGGCGTATCAGGCCGATTTCGAGAATGAGCGCCGCTGGCTGACCTTCGACCTGCTCTGCGGCCTGGTAGATGAGCAACACCCCTTGTGGGGATACTTGCGTTGGCCGGGAATTAGCGCGGAAGAGATTGACTGGTTCCGCGCCAACCCCTGCCCACCCAGCATCATGGGCCTCAATCATTACATCACCAGCGAACGCTTCCTCGACGAGAACCTCGCCCGCTACCCCGCGCACACCCACGGCGGCAATGGGCAACACAAATATGCTGATGTGGAAGCGGTGCGCGTTTCCGCTGCTGGGGTGGCTGGACCGCGCCGTTTGCTGGCTGAGACGTGGCAGCGTTATCACCTGCCTCTGGCGATTACCGAGGTGCAACTGGCTTGCACCCGCGAGGAGCAATTGCGCTGGTTCGCCCAGGTTTGGCAGGCGGCGCAATCGCTACAGCAGGATGGCGTGGATATTCGCGCCGTTACCGCATGGGCCTTGCTAGGGGCATACGACTGGAACAGTCTGCTCACTCGTAGCGACGGCCACTATGAGGCGGGCGTGTTCGACTTGCGTGCGCCGCGTCCCCGCCCTACTGCGTTGGCGGCGATGCTGCGCCAGGTGGCGGCGGGCAATCAACCTGAACATCCCACCCTCGCCCAGCCGGGCTGGTGGCAACGTCCCGAACGCCTCATCTACGGCTTCAGCGTTGACCCTCATCCTAATATTGACGAAGCGTCAGGTTGGGATAAATCCCGCCCCTACGAAATCCGCTATCGCTCAGTCCAAAGTCCACAGACCACAGTCCACAGTCCTAACTCAGTCCACAGTTCTCAGTCCTCCGTCCTGATCATCGGCGCGAATGGCACGCTGGGGCGGGCATTTGCGCGGATGTGCGCGGCAAGGGCTATACCCTATCACCTGCTTAGTCGGCAGCAAATGGACATTGCCGACCCCCAGGCGGTGACTGCCGGGTTGGATCTGTATCATCCCTGGGCGGTGATCAACGCTTCCGGTTACGTGCGGGTAGAACAGGCCGAGCGCGATGTTGCGGCCTGCTGGCGTGAAAACAGCACGGGCGCAACCAACCTGGCCGCCGCCTGCGCCGAGCGTGGCGTGCAACTGCTGACCTTCTCCTCCGACCTGGTGTTTGATGGCATGAAGATGCAACCTTATGTGGAAAGTGACGCGCCCAACCCGCTCAACGTCTACGGCCAGAGCAAGGTGGCTGCCGAGCGTTGTGTGCTGACGACTATGCCCGCTGCGCTGGTGGTACGCAGCAGCGCCTTCTTTGGCCCGTGGGATGTCTACAACTTCGTCACCAACGCGCTGCAAGCGGTGGCCGCCCGCCATTCCTTCATCGCCGCCGATGATGCTATCGTATCGCCAACCTATGTGCCGGATCTGGTGAACGTCAGCCTCGACTTGCTGATTGATGCCGAGCGGGGTATCTGGCATCTGGCTAACAATGGGGCGGTTAGCTGGGCGGAACTGGCGCGGCTGGCGGCAAAGATGGCCGGGCTGGATGCTGGCTACATCGAAGCGCGACCTACCGCTGCATTGAACCTGGCTGCGCCCCGCCCTCGTTACTCAGCGCTGGGCAGCGAACGCGGCTGGCTGATGCCCGACCTCAATGATGCGCTGCACCACTATCTGCGTGACCATGATGGTGATTGGCTGGGGCGTGAGGACAAGCTGATCAGCCCGGTCAGCAGCGATTACCGGCAATCCACTGTCGCAGCATTGCCGGAAATAGCCGTCTCTGCTGCGACCACCGCAATTGCCGAGCCAGATTGAAACGCTGGTACAATCTCTGCTTTAATTAGTTATATGCGTTAATTCGGTGGGCTGAACCATGTCTCGCCCTGAAGAAAGGAGAACCTGGATGCTATATAAGAATACCAGCGACCTGCCCGCGCAGGTACGAAATAACCTGCCGGAACACGCGCAGGAGATCTACCGCGCCGCGTTCAACAACGCCTGGGATGAGTACAACCATGATGAGGATCGGACGCATCGCGTGGCCTGGGCGGCGGTCGAAAACAAGTACGAGAAGGATGCTAGCAATGGCGAATGGAAGGCGAAAGGGGAAAAGTTATGGAAAGCAAGACAAAACTGCTGGGACATCCGGTGCATCCGATGCTGGTTGTCTTCCCGCTGGGGCTGCTGTCAACCTCGGTGGTGTTCGATGCGCTGCACACGCTTACTAAAAAGAAGGATTTCGCCAAAGTGTCATATTGGACGCTGGTTGGTGGGCTGATTGGTGGGCTATCCGCCGCGCCATTCGGCATCCGCGATTGGCTGGCGGTGCCGCAGAATACGCGGGCGAAGCAGGTGGGCCTTTGGCATGGGGTGGGCAACGACATTGTCATCACCCTGTTTGGCCTGAGTTGGCTGCTGCGCCGCAAGAAGCCAGAGCAACCGAGCGCCACTGCCGTCGGTCTGTCGCTACTCGGCGCTAGCCTGTCACTTGGTACTGCCTGGTTGGGCGGGGAACTATCGTATCGCCTGGGCGTGGGCGTAGACACGGACGCTAACCTGAATGCGTCAAGTTCGCTCGAACCAACGCCTAGCCACTTGCTGTCGGCCAGCGATAAACCTGACCATGAGGTTATCTACACCATGAGGTTATCTACCTCAACTACGGCTCTACCCTTAGCGCAGGCGAGGTACAGTAATACTTTAGCTAAGGAGAAGGTGTGTATTAGGGGCGGGTGGCTGCCCGCCCCAGCGCAATTTATACCATATCCAGACGTTATAGCTATAATGGCGTGGGAGCAAGGCTCACCCGTTTCGCCATGAAGATGTCGGGCTTGCCAACGCCATTGGCATCTGGCATTACCCCCACGATGACGAAGCCTTGCTTCTGGTAGAACTCGTAGGGGTGGCCTTTCAGGTTGCGGATGCTGGCAATGTGCTTCCACACGTCGGGGTATAGGTCGGTGTACGCCAGGCTGGTCATGCCGTTATCATCATCGCTGCCCAGCCAGAGGGTGTGAGCGCCGCGTTCGCGCACCAGTTGCTCCAGATCTGCGACCAGGGCGCGACCAATGCCTTTCCGCTGTTTATCAGGCAGCACCGCAAGGGGATGCAACTCCCAGACGTTACCATCATACTGGCTTTGCCCGCCAATCCAGCCCAGCGCCCTGCCATCGTCATCAATCGCCACGCGGCTGATGCGTTCAGGGTCAAGGGATTCGCGCACCTCGGTGCGGGCGCTCTCGATGTCGGGCCAGGCATCCGGCCAGTGTTTGGCAAAGGCTGCCACTAGCAGCGCGGCAATCTGCTCGATCAACCCTTCATCGTCAGTCAGATCAATGATACGCAAATCAATCTCCTAACGCTTATCTCAAGGTTTGAGCGCCTTCTTGAAGGTGTAGCTAACCCGGTCGAAGCTCATATGCTGTTCGTAGAAGCGGTGTGCGTCAAGGCGCTGCATACCAGAACTGAGGGCGATGGTGTCGCAGTCAGCGGCGCGGGCTAGCTGCTCCAGGTGGCCGAGCAGCGCCTGACCGTAACCTTTAGAGCGGGCGTTTGCTGTCGTAATAAGGTCATAGACCCACAGATAATGGCCGTAGTAGAGATTGACGTTGAAGAAGATCCCCGCCATCGCCACAATGTTGCCGACATCGTCGCGCACCGCAAACTGGCGATAGCCACGCGGTTGCATCTCGGCCAGCAGCGCCATATACTGCGTCTCATCCAGCTGGGTACGCAATTCGAGCATCACTGCGTAGCCCTCGCGCAACTCCGCCTCAGTGGTCAATTCGACAATCTCCAAGTTATGCTCCCTCCTAGATATGCTGCTCAGGCGCGGTAAGCTCGTTCTGCACGTTGCCGGTGTTGATGGTGGTTTGTGGCTCGATTAGAACCACCTGCACCTCCTCGGCGGCCACTGGCATATGCTCCACCCCTTTGGGGATGATCAGAAACTCGCCCGCCTCCAGCCAGACATCGCGCTCACGAAAGCGGATTTGCAGTCTGCCCGACACCACCAGAAAAAGCTCATCCTCGTTTTCATGATGATGCCAGACGAACTCGCCCTTCAGCTTGACCACCTTGACATACGACTCGTTCAACGCGCCAACAATCTTCGGACTCCAGTAATCGTTGAACAGACTGAACTTGTCGGCCAGGTTTACCTTGTCCATGATACCCTCCCAGATGAATATAAATATCTCTTGTACCGATCGCTTGCATTAGTAATGCGTAGGCATTGCCGGCGCTGCACCAGGGAGGACAGCCGCCCGCCCCTTCAACTTGCTCGGCTGCTCAAGCGCATTGAAATAACAGTAGATCAATCCAGTAGCGCAGACCAATCTTGCCATCAACCTTCACCTCGCTATCCAGCACCCCACCACCGCCCTCGATGATCTTCTTCGAGCCAATGTTATCGGAGTAGCAAGTAATCATCACGCGAGTGAGGCCCATGCGTTGCGCCTCGGCCAGCGCCAGCCGCAGGATCTGCCGTCCATAGCCGCATCGCCGTCGCGTAGGGCGGATGCGATAGCCAATATGGCCGCCCCATTGCCGAAGCGATTCGTTCAGCGGGTGGCGAATGCTGACCTGGCCGATGTATTCGCCTTCGTCAATCAGCCAGTAGTAAATTGCAGGCACCTTGCCGGGCTTCACTTTCGTGGCATCGGCCTCATCGAGTAGCTCCTGCACATAGGTCGCAAAGTTGTCGCGCAGGCTGTCTATGATGCTGTTCAGGCTCGTACCCTCAGCCTGAAACTCGCGCAACGCTTCCAGGTAGCTATCGCAATATTGAGATGAAGGTTGCACCAGTTGCGCCACTAGCTGCTCCTCTTACGTTTGGTGGGAGGCTGCATCAGCGATAGGTCATAGGCGCGACGCACCCACTGCTCCAATAGTTGAAGGTCATCTTGAAAGTCTGTCGGCAGGTACAACCAGTGCTTGACCGGCTTGGCTTCCATTGTCATTTGCCATTGCTCGGCTGGCATTTTCCATAGCTCTGCGCCAGGCTGGGCCAGCAATTCGGCAAAAGCAGCAGGGTCGGGCAGGCGCACCAGGATACGCCCGCTCTCCGACACGATTGCGAAGATGCCCCGATCGCTGAATAGCGCAGGCCAGCCAAACATCTTGCGCTGATGCACATCGGGCAGAGTGGCTGCCGCCTGCTTTAGCAGGTCCAGCGCGGGTTGATTAGCGTCGCTCATTGTTTACCCTCAGCAGCCCTGATTGCATGATACGCTGCACAGTGGTATCCGCTACCTCCCTATGCTCAGGCAGCAGGATAGCTTGCAGCAGGCGGACGGTTTCACAGTAGAGGCGCAACGCAGCCAACCCGCTCCCGATCACTGGCGGCATATCGCTAGAGCCGATGATTTCGAGGCCGATGGCGATGCGATGGTCGCGTGTCCACGCCGAACCCTCACCCATTGCCTGCCACACCTGCGGGAAGTAGGTGGCCTCGGCCTTGAGCATCAGCCCGTGCTTAACCGCAACCAACCTCGTGATGCCCGATAGCAATCCCCGGATGAACAGCAATACCGCTTGCTCATCGCCCTTGAGCAAGGCTGCAATTATCTTATGCGCTTCCTCGGCGAGATCGGCGATCTCCTCGCTGGCATAGCGGTTGGCCGCTTCCTGCAAGGGCGACCATTGGAACGTCTGCGCCTCGCTAACCAGCGCGGCCAGTGTACCATCTTTGTCGCGCAGAATGTGCAACTGGCTGATGCTTGGCGCTACCCAGATGGCCCACTGAGGTCGGCAGAGATCCGCACGTACCTCGGCAACGGTTTTTGTCGAGAGACTGATCAGATGTCCACCGCGAAAAACCATCCGATGACGTGGCGCATCCGACGAGGGTGGAACCGCGACGAAGCGGGCAATATCCACATCGCTATAGGGATTGGCTTCGCCCCGCACATGGCTACCACCCAGGGCAAAGCCGATCGTGTTGGCATCGTCGAACTCTGCTACCAGTGAGTCTAGGAAATCGTCACTCAGAGTCACGGCTGGCCTCCCATAGCCGCAACAACTCGGCCTCGCGCACCGGCTGGAGGCCGCCGCGCCATTCATAATCGAGCGGGCGAGTGGCCGCCCAGGCCAGCGTGTCGGCGATGGTCTCGGCTAGCGGGCGGAAGGTCAGGCCCGCCGCAATTGCCTTGTCGCGGGCGTAGACGGTCAGCCCACCGTACTGATCGGGGATCCAGAGTGGCATCTCCACGAACGCACCCACCTCGTGCTTGAGCAAAAAATCGTCGTCCACCCAGGTGAAGGTAGCATCGCTGCCGCTCACTCGCTGGCACTCATCGAGCAACTGGCCCATCGTCAGCGCACCAGCCGGGCCGGTCGCGTTATATATGCCGGTCTGCTTGGCCTCGACCATGCCGATAATCCAGTTGGCAAGGTCGCGCACGTCAATGAACTCAGTGGGATGCTCAGGGCGACTGGGGGCTAGCACCTCGCCGCCCTTTGCCACCCGCACCGGCCAGTAGGTGAAACGGTCGCTAATATCATAGGGGCCGACGACCAGGCCGGGACGCACCGCCAGCGCCCGCCCTGGCATTGCCGCTTCCGCCGCCTGTTCGCAGAGCGCCTTCAGCGGGCCGTATGTTTCGGCTGTAATCTCCTCGATGCTTTCATCAGGCATGGTGGCAACCGCATGACGCTCATCCACTACCGCCACATCGGTATCGGGATAGACGCTGATCGAGGAGATGAAGGTGTAGTGGCCGACCATCTCCGCCAACGCGGTTGCCGACTTACCCACAAGGCGGGGAAAGAAGCCGCAGGTATCCACCACCGCATCCCAGCTACGCCCCACCAACGGCGACAAATCCTCGCGGCTGCCGCGAATCTGCTCCAATTCGGGGAACAGGTCGGGGTTGCTCTGCCCACGATTAAACAGGGTAAGCTCATGGGCCTTCGCCAGCGCCGCCTCGACGATGAAGCGCCCCAGAAAGCGCGTCCCGCCTAGCATCAGGATTTTCACGTTGCAGCCCCCGCTCTAAAGGTAGAAGGTAGAAGATAGAAGGTAGGATGTTGATAGAAGTCAATCATGCCTATCTCCGAACGTTCGCGCAATCCACTCATCCAATAGTAGGGTACCATCATAGGTAATCGCATCTTCATCGGTGGGGGGCTCGAAGTTGTCGGCAACCAGGGCGAAGTCCTCATCGCGCACGTCGTAGCGGGCGTGGCTGATGTGGTTGGCCTGCCAGCGGCGACGCGCCTCGTCCGCAAGATCCAGATAGATAACGGTGGTAGCGATGCTATGTTTTGCGGCGAGTTCGCGCAGGCGGTTACGTTCCTTGCGGGTAAAGTTGGTTGCGTCATATATAAGCGACTGCCCGCTGGCGAGATTCGCATCCAGCCGCCGATGCGCCTCAGCGTAGCTCTTCGCCCAATTCATTTGCGAGATTCGTTCGCCGTCCAGCCCCAGGCTACGTTCGCTGTTAATGTCATCTAGCGCAATATAAGGGAAGCCAAACCGCCGCATCAGCGCCTGCGCCAATGTGGTCTTGCCCGCGAACGGTAGTCCGCATAGGATATACAGCCGCACGTTGCTCACTGCTCTTCGAGGCTGTCGCCTACCCTGATCGTCCCTTCGGTTAGCACATCGGCCCGTAGCCCGCCGCTATGCACCAACCCTCGTAGCACATTCTGGCCGATTAGCCCGTTTAGATGGTCACAAGGTTCGCACAGGCGTGCGCCATGCAATCGTACATCGCCGATGCGGAACTCGCGCCCTACCAGGTCGTTGAGCGATACGCCACGGGTGAGGATGTTGCGGCGACTGGCGGCAGCATCCAGGGTAATACCCTGTTCGCGCTGCAAGTTCTCCAGCGCCTCCGCCTCAATCAACGTCACGTCACGGCCACCACGCCCCAGGTTGGAGTAGGTGCCAGCATCGTCGAAATAGCGGTCACCATCCAGCCCCTTGTTCGGCACGGCGTGCGCCTCGGCCACCGCCTGTGGCAGCACGGTGGCCTCACTCGTTATATGGATAGCGACTACTTCGCCTTTTAGCATCAGGTTAGCTCCTTTTATATGACCAGGTACAGTGTTCAGCCCACATTCTACTCTAAGCGAATGGCAATGACAAGTCCAAGCGCAAGGTATAAGAGTATCTGTATTAACCAGAGCAATGCGAAATTCGTATCCTATAGGAGACCGTCATGAATAAGAATAGGAGACCGTCATGAATAAGAATCTGAGACTATATTATAGCCTGGCATTGGTTGCGGTTGCCACTATCTTCCTTGCTGCCTGCGATAGCGGGCAGGGGGTTAGCAGTCAACCAGCCACCACCTCGCAATCATCGGCACAAACTGCGCCGCCAGCCGCGCCGCCCACAAAGGCGAACAGCGCCGCGCCCGCCAACACACCAATTGAGCCTACTGCAACGCCTGTCGCTGCGAACAACACTGCCCCCGCCAACACGCCAGCCACCCCGGCCAACTATAAGTCAAGCCTGGGCAGCCGTGGGGCAGCGCCGGAGCTGAACTCGGCCACCTGGATTAACCGCGGGCCAGTAACCATCGCCAGTCTGCGTGGCAAGGTGGTGATCGTCGAGTTCTGGACCTTCGAGTGCATCAACTGCATCCACGCATTGCCGGGGCTAAAGGCGGTCTACAACAAGTAC
Source organism: Chloroflexia bacterium (assembly GCA_038230695.1). Lineage (GTDB taxonomy): Bacteria > Chloroflexota > Chloroflexia > QHBQ01 > QHBQ01 > QHBQ01. Next base: position 9,529 of record JBBRMT010000080.1, on the reverse strand, counting down.
CACAGCCAGGGGCTGGAAGTAATCGGCGTACATTCGCCGGAGTTCCCCGTCGAGCGCGACATTGCCAACGTGAAGCAGGCGGTATCGCAGGCCGGTATCCTTTGGCCGGTGGCGATTGACAACGATTTCAAGAACTGGAACGCCTACCGCAACGGTTACTGGCCTGCGTTCTACATCATTGACAAAACCGGCACGATCCGCTCAGTTCGGGTTGGTGAGGGCAACGATGCCGGGCTGATGTCAGATGTTGCAGGCCTGCTGAAGGAGCAACCCTGAGCGACATTAGCCATCCTTACGGCAGCAGGCCATTACCTCCAAAGGGTAGTGGCCTGTTGTTGTATCTGCTGGTGTATAATAGAGCCACCATAACCGAAGCGAGGCCAGCCCTATGCTCAACTCACCCACTGCTAGTACAGAGCCAACCCCCGATGCAGCGATCGAACGCCGCCAGTTCCTGCGATTTTTTGTACTCATCTTCCTGCTAATGCTGCCGGTGCTGCTCTCTATTGTCTTCGTCAACATAAACAACCTTGATGTTGCGCTTGCCAGCGGTTTTCTGCACGACCATCTCTACGCCGAAGGCATCGCCCTCAACACGATTGACACAGTTCCCCTCAATGGTCACTCCTACCTGCCGCTCGGTCCTTTGACCTCAGCGCTGGAGGTGCCGTTTGTCGCGCTGCTCGGCGCAGACTTCAACCCGATGTGGCTGGACTTTGCACTCACCATGCTCAACGTCTGGCTTTTCTGGCGCTTGCTTATCAGGCTAAGGGTGGCGGGTGCGGCGCGAACCTGGCTGGCGGCATTCTTCTTCATTGGTGCTCTTTACCTACCGCAGGCGGCAGGCATCAGCACCTGGAACCTGATTCAGGTGGCGGCAATCACTCTAACTCTGGCTGCGCTAAACCTCGCAGAACACGAACAGTGGCTGTGGGTTGGCCTGCTGTTGGGTTGCGCCGTTAATGCCCGCTTTTCGCTGATCCTCAATGTACTTTACTTCGTGCTGCTCATTTTGTTTAACCAGGAACTCCCCCATCCCACGCAGGTGCGGCGGCTAATGCTGCTCGGCGCGGGGTTGCTCGGGCCGATGCTGCTGCTTTTCTGGTACAACTATGCCCGCTTTGGCAGCCCGCTGGAGACTGGCTATATCCTTTCCCTGCCTGGCAGCGCCTATGCCCTTGCCACCCGTCAGGGGGGATTGTTCAGCCTAGACCATATTCCCACCAACTTCTACTATATGTTCCTCAATGGCTTCGCTGCTTATCCTACCGAGAGCGCCACTGCTTTGCAGTTCCCTTGGATCCGCAGGCCCGCCCGTGGTATGAGTATACTGCTCACCTCACCCGCGTTGCTATACGTTTTCGCAGCCCCTTTGCGCGACCGTCGGGTTCGCGCCGCGCTGCCCACTATCATAATTGGCATACTCGGTCTGCTCTCTTACTAGTTCCCTGGCGGCCCACAGTATGGCTATCGCTACCTCCTCGATGTTATGCCTCTGCTCTTTATCATACTGATCGCCGCTTTGAAGCAGAATCAGGGTGTGGATGCCGACCAGCCGCTGATAAGCGTACCGACGCTGTTCAAGTGGATGGCCTTGATAAGTATCATTCTGGGTCTGTGGGGTATGCTCTGGTTCTCTGGCGCTTACCAGCTACTCATCTTCGGCCATCCAATTGCCCTCCCGAACGACGTTAGCGTACAGTTTTGGCCGCTTGCTAGCTGATCTGTTATAATTCAGCAACCAAACGTTATTTGTTAGAAACAAGGAGGGATCTACCCAAGTGGATACAGCAGTGCAACCGCAGGCCGCTGCGCCTGCGTCCAGCGAACGCGACGTTTACGATATTACCATCCTCGGTGGTGGCCCGGCGGGCCTTTTCGGCGCGTTCTATGCCGGGCTGCGCGAGATGAAAACCAAAATTGTCGAGGGGCTGCCGGAACTGGGCGGTCAGCTTGCCACCCTCTACCCGGAGAAATGGATCTACGATGTCCCCGGCTTCCCCAAGATCCTTGCCCGCGACCTGGTGAAAGAGCAGGTGGAGCAAACCTTGCAGTTCGGCCAGACTGTCTGCCTCGGTGAGCGGGCCACTGGCCTGCGCCGCATCGAGGATGAAAACCTCATCGAATTGACCACCGACAAGGGCGTACACTATAGCAAGACGCTGGTTATCTGCGGCGGCGTGGGCGCGTTTTCGCCCACCACCCTGCCCGCGCCCGGTGTTGCGGAGTATGAGGGTCGCGGTCTCGTCTACTTCGTCAAGGAGAAGAAGCCGTTCGAGGGTAAGCGAATGTTGATCGTCGGTGGCGGCGACTCGGCGGCGGACTGGGCGCTCAACTTCAAGGACACCTGTGCCTCGATTACCCTCATTCATCGTCGCGACCACTTCCGCGCCCACGAAACCAGTGTGCGCGCCCTCGAAGCGGCTGGTGAGGCGGGCGAGATTGACATTCGCCTCTTCCACGAACTGAAGGGGGTTGAGGGCGATGGCAACGGCGTGACCGGCGCAGTCATCTTCGACAACCGCACCAAAGAGGAGACCCACCTGCCGGTGGATATTGTGCTGCTCAACCTGGGCTTCAAGGCTGACCTCGGCCCGATCAAGGAGTGGGGACTGGCTCTGGAGAAGCGGGTAATCAAGGTCAACGAGCGGATGGAGACCAATATTCAGGGCGTGTACGCCGCTGGCGACATCTCCGGCACTGAGGTCAAGCTAAACCTGATCGCCACCGGCTACGCCCAGGCAGCCGTGGCTGTGTGCGTTGCCAAGAATTACATTGACCCCAGCTCCAGCATCTTCCCCGGCCACTCTTCGGAGAAGGAAGAAGGCCACTGAGCGGGCGAGTGCAACCTGCCCTTTTACAGAAACAGCCCCAACCAGTTAAGGTTGGGGTTGTTCGTTATCCTTCCAGTGCCTCCACAGACTCACCGTGCCAGCGCCCGCTCCTGCTCCTGATACTGCAACTGGTAGAGGCGATAGTAGTAGCCCTGGTGGGCCAGCAGTTGGTCGTGGCTACCCTGCTCCACCAGGCGGCCCTTGTGCAGAACGATAATCTTGTCCACGTTGCGGATGGTGCTTAGGCGGTGGGCGATGATGATGCTGGTGCGCCCGTGCATCAGTTTGTCGAGCGCATCCTGGATTAGCCCCTCGGTCTCGGTGTCAACGCTGCTGGTCGCCTCATCCAGCACCAGTAGCACGTCGGGGTTGTGGGCCAGGGCGCGGGCGAAGGAGAGCAACTGGCGTTGGCCGACGCTGAGATTCGCGCCACGCTCCTTCACCTCGTAATCGTAGCCACCGGGCAGACGGCTGATAAAGTGGGCGGCGTTGACGAACTCGGCGGCCCGCTGTACCTGCTCCATCGAAATATCACTCTGCAGGCGGATGTTGGCGGCAATAGTGCCGCTGAACAGCACCGGGTCTTGCAGCACCATGCCAATATGCTGGCGCAGGTCGGTCTGTCGCACCTCGCGGATGTCCACCCCGTCTATCAAAATTTGCCCGCTCTGGATGTCGTAGAAGCGGTTCATCAGGCTGATAATGCTAGTCTTGCCCGCGCCGGTTGCTCCCACAATGGCGACGCTACTGCCGCCCTCGACTGTGAAGCTGAGGTCACGCAGCACCGGCTCGTCTGGCACATACTGGAAGTTGACGTGGCGAAACTCGATGTTGCCCACAATATGGCCGGGCAGATCCTTGGGGTTGGGTGGGTCAACCACCACAGGGGGGGTATCCAGCAGCATGAAGATGCGTTCGCTGGCCGCCATCGCCGCCTGCAAGGTGTTGTACTTCTCGGCAATGTCGCGGATGGGCTGGAAGGCACGGTCGGTGTACTGGAAGAAACTGACCAGCAGGCCAATGGTGACTAGCTGGCCGCCCACGATTGCGCCACTCAGCACCTGGCCGCTGCCGAACCAGACCAGCAGTGCAGTGGTGCCGCTGGTGAGCAGGCCAACTAGGGGGAAGAACAGGGCGAAGGCAAGGCCGCCTTGCAGGTTGGCGCGGTAGTAATCCTTGTTAAGCGCGTTGAACTTGTTGAACTGGCGCTGTTCCTGATTGAACAACTGCTCCACGGTCATGCCGCTGATATTCTCCTGCAAGAAAGCGTTGATACGCCCCAGGCTGATGCGGGTGGCGCGATAGGAGGTACGCATCACCTTCTGGAAGCCGAAGGCAATCGCCACCATCAACGGCATCGAGAGCAGGGTTATTAGCGCCAGTTGCCAGTTGAGGATGAAGAGCAACACCACGATGAACACCAGCACCGACAGATCGCCCAGGATGGTAACGAAGCCCTGGGAGAGCATTTCGTTGAGCGCATCAACATCGTTGGTCAGGCGGCTCATCAGCTTGCCGACCGGGGTGCGGTCGAAATATTGCAGCGACTGATCTTGCAGGTGGGTGAAGATCTGCAGGCGCATATCATACATAACCCGCTGGCCTACCAGTTGCATCAGGTAGGTTTGGCCGTAGCGCAGCACGAAACTGGCGACCAGGGCAATGAGGTAAAGCGCCAGCACCTCCCACAGCGCATCCAGCTTGCCGGGGACGATGTAGTTGTCAATCGCAACCTTGGTGAGATAGGGCGGCACGATGTCGGCCAGGCTTACGCCGAGGATAAGGACGAACGCCAGAGCCACTTTACCCTTGTAGGGCGCAAGGTAGTGCATCAGGCGACTCATCAATCGGGGATCATAGGCTTTGCCGAGCGCTTCGTCTTCGTGGAAATCTACGGACACATTTGCCTCCGGGTGGGGTAAGAAGGGTGTTTGCCAGAATACAGCACATTATACCATAATCTAACCTGGGGATGATGGGACTTTAGTTGTAGAGGAGAGCAAGGGGTGTTCCCCAGCCACCTCAATTGTTTAAGGGGTCTGTTTCAACCATTACGTCTTCAGCGATGTATAGGGAGGTTGCAAAGTCGGCCAGGGCGCAATGAATTTGCGCCCTTACAATCCCGAAACCCATGTAGGAGCGTGATTTATCACGCCCAGGCTGCCGACTTTGCAACCACCCTACCACGATGCAAACATCCCTTGACCATCACAGCGCAATGTACTATAATCCTCCTGTGTAGAAGCAAGGCCGATGCTTCCGCCACCATGTGGGATACTATCATGATACCAAAACAGCCAGACAAAAAGGAGGCAGCAACCATGGACGACCAGAGTAACACAGGCGCGGGGCAGGATGCGCCACAGACCACCAGAACCGTGAAGTGTGCGCTCAACTGGAACAGCACGACCCAGGGGTTGACGCTGCAGACAACAGGTACGTACACCAACGGCACCTGGACGACCGCTCCACCTAGCAGCATCCCACCCACTAGCTCGGATGTTCGTGATAATCCCCACTACTGGCGAAGTGACGGACCCGATGCAGGCGGGCAGGTGACATACATAATCGGCTCCTCCAGTTCGCAACTAGTGCTGAGTTGGACCAGCGTTGATGGCGCGGTAAACAGCTATACGATTAACTCGACCTCGTCAAACTTCACCAACCTCACTGTCTCCGGTAACGATGGGGTAGCGGCAGAAGTTACCTATACAGCTTGATTGCCAAACTGGTTGGCGAGGGCGTATGCGACTGCACCCTCGATGCTCGTCGCTTCGCCCTTGCGCCAGGCAAGATTGAACTCTGCCGCGCCAAGCACGGTGCGGCAGTTATTTAGCGCCTGATCGTACTGGGTGCGCTCTATCGGCAGCCAATTGATAATTTCCAAAATCTGGGCGGCGCTACCCAGCAGCCGCACTGCCAGTCTGGCTGCTTGTTTACTCCCTCCACCCGCTGCCAATATCCCTAGGCCGAGGAGTGCGTCAACCACCCCTGATCTGTGTTCCAGCTTCCAAAATAGGGCCAGGCTATCTCTGAGCAGTGATTGCGCGGTGCGGTAATCACCTTGCGCTCTGGCAAGTCTGCCCCGGCAAGCGAGCAAGTAAGCTTCCTCAATCTGGGAGCCTACCTCCAGACTAAGGGCTAGAGCTTTGCCATATAGTTGCTGGGCCTCAGTAAAGTTACCTTGCGAGTAGGCGACGAGACCCAGCCCCTCAAGAGCCCGGGCGATACCGGGCTTGTTTACCATTTGCTGGTAGCTGATTAGGCTTTCCTCGTAAAGGCGATGGGCCTGCTTGTAGTTACCTTGATAGAGGGTAATATCTGCAAGGCTAAAAGTTGCGTCGGCGATGCCACCTTTATCTCCCATCAGTTGTTGTACGCTTAGGCTTTCCTCAAGGAGTTCTCGAGCCATTTGGTAGTCGCCCTGGCTCCTAACAACGTTCCCAAGATTGTAGAGGGCGCTGGCGATGTCCACCTTGTCGCCGAGTTCGCGTTTTACCGCTAGACTCTGCTCGTAGAGTATCCGTGCGGCTTGATAGTTGCCCTGCTCGGCGGCAAGGTTGCCGAGATTGTTGAGTGAAGCGGCGATGCCGCGTTTATCGCCCAATTGCCGCCTCAGTACCAGCGCCTGCTCGTGGAACTGGCGGGCGGTGGGATAATCACCTTGCCCAAAAGCGAGGTTGCCTGCGCCGTTGAGGGCCTTGGCCCGCGCAGTATTCATCTCGGTGCTGGCCTTCAGCGCGGCGGTGAGGAAGCCGCGCCCCTCACTGAGATGGCCGTGGATCTCCCAGAAGCGCCACAACGCCCCGGCCAGGCGCAGTGCCAGATCGGGGTCGTGCGCCAAGCCCCAGTTCAGCGCAACGCGCAGGTTTGCTCGCTCCTGCTCCAATCGCGCTAGCCACTCGGCCTGGTCCGCGCCACGCAATTCCGGCTCGGCGGTTTCTGCCAGCGCCAGATAGTAGCGGGCGTGGCGTGCTGCTGCCGCTTCGTGTTCGTCGCGCTCGACTAGCTTGTACAGGGCGTACTCGCGGATGGTCTCCAGCATGGTGTAGCGGGACGCGCCCTCACCCCAACCCTCTCCCCCGGCGGGGAGCGGGGGAACTGCGCCCTCACCTTGCGCGGGGCGCGAGTCACCCTCACCCCAACCCTCCCCAGGCTGGGGAGGTGGGACAACGGGAGGGGTATCGGTGCGTACCAGGTTCTTGTAGATTAGCTGGATTAGAGTGTGGGGCAGGTCGAGGGTAGGGTTGCAGATGGCGGCGATGGCTTCGGGGTCGCTGCCGCCGACGAACACGGCCAGGTTGCTGAATAGCTGCTGCTCTGGGGTGGTGAGCAGGCTGTAGCTCCAATCAATCGCGCCGCGCAGGGTTTGCTGACGGGCGGGCAAGTTGCGCGGCCCGCCGGTAAGTAGGACGAGGCGATTGCCCAGTTGGGCCAGCATCTCCGTCAGGCTGAAGGCGCGGACGCGGGCGGCGGCCAGTTCAATCGCTAGCGGCAGGCCATCCAGCCGCGCACAAATATCGGCCACCGCCTGGATGTTCTGCTCGTCGAGAGTAAAATCGAGCTTGACCGCCTGAGCGCGGCTGGCGAACAGGGCCACTGCCGGATAGGTAGCCAACTCGGCCACCGCCATATAGCTCCGCGCCGCTGGGGTGGGCAGGCCCGCCACGGCATATTCCTGCTCATAGGCCAGGTGCAGTGCCTCGCGGCTGGTGACAAGCACGCGCAACTGCGGCGCGGCGGCCAGCAATTCGCCGATAAAGGGCGCGGCGACCATTACCTGCTCGAAGTTATCCAGCGTCAGCAACATCTGCTTATCGGTCGTATATTCCTTCAGGCTGGCGGATAGTGGGGCGCTACCGCTCTCCTTCACCCCCAGCGTCGCCGCAATGCTGGCGACCACTGCCAGGGTGTCGCTGGCCGTGGACAGCGGCACGAAGTAGACTCCGTGGGCGAACTCGTCAATCATGCAGCCCGCCACTTCCAGGCAGAGGCGGGTCTTGCCGGCGCCACCCGGCCCGCTCAGGGTAACGAGGCGGACATCGGGATGGCGCAGCAGCGCCTTGATCTCGCGTTGCTCATCCGCCCGCCCCACGAACGAGGTAGCGCTGGCGGGCAGGTTATGAGGGCGGGGGTCAAGGGTTTGCAGCGGCGGGAAGTCGGCGGCCAGGTCGGGGGCGACAATCTGGTAGAGGCGCAGTGGGGCGGCCAGGTCGCGCAATCGGCGTTCACCCAGATCGCGCAAGGTGTAATCGGCAGTGTCATGGTTGCCGATTTGGGCTACAGTAGTGGGGGATACGATAATCTGCCCGCCGTGCGCCACTGCCAGCAGGCGAGAGATGCGGTTGAGGGTATGCGGCGCGAAGTAACTGCCGTCCTCATGCCTTTCCGCCGCGCCGCTGTCCAGCGCCATCTTTACCCATAGCGGGTCGAGCGCCCCACCCCAATCCTGCGCTTGCAACTGGCGTTGCGCGGCGATGGTGGCGGCAATCGCCGCGTCGGCGCTGGGGAAGGCGATGCAGCGGGCATCGAGGATTGATTGGAAGATGGTGCCGCCCTGCTGCGCCACCGCCGCTGCCAGCAACGCATCGTGGCAAGCCATCGCCGCGCTCATCGCTTCCGGTTGCTGCGCCCAATACTTGCTGCTGCCTTCTATGCTGCTGAACAAAAAACTCACTTCCTGCGAAGGCGGCTGGCCCATCGTCAATCCCCCTTTTCATAAGGCGCATTATAGGGTTAATTAGTCGGCGCGTCAAACTATTGACCCTTGTGACTTGCTGTCGGCAATTATAACCGATCAACTACAGAGTGAACGCACCTTTAGATGCGCCCTCTTCATTTATACTCAGTCATCGTGATGAGTTGCAACTGATTTGACAACCCGCTAGCCGTATGATAAACTGCATGATGGTGTGTGCTATTAGCCACGAGGATGCTTACGAAGCATTGCCGCACCCTGCAATTATCCCCACAATAACCACAATAAAAGGATTGAACCGACTATGTATAACCCGCACAACCCGTTGGTGGTGCAGAGCGATAAATCGTTGCTGCTCGAAGTGGATAGCCCGCTATACGCCGAGGCCCGCGACTACCTGGCCCGCTTTGCTGAATTGGAGAAGTCGCCCGAACATATCCACACTTACCGTATCACCCCGCTATCGCTATGGAACGCCGCCGCCGCTGGCGAGAGCGCGGCGCAGATTATTGAAGTCCTCAACCGCTTCAGCAAGTACGATGTGCCGAGCAACATTGCGGTTGATGTGCAGGATTACGTCTCCCGCTTCGGACGGATCAAGCTCCTGAAGGATGATGTTGGGCGGCTGGTGTTGCAGTCGGAAGATGCGATGCTGATGTCCGAGATCAGCCGCCATAAGCGTATCCAACCTTATATCCTGGAGCAGCTTGACAGCCACACCATCAGCGTTGACCCCGCTAAGCGCGGCCACGTCAAGCAGGCGCTAGTCGGCTTCGGTTATCCCGCTGAGGACCTTGCCGGTTACGTCGAGGGTGCGCCGATGGCCGTCACGCTGCGGGCATTTACCGATGAGGGCAAGCCGTTCGGCCTACGCCAGTACCAGCGCGAGGCGGTAGATATATTCTACGCTAGCGGCTCGTCGCGGGGCGGTAGCGGCGTGGTGGTGCTACCCTGCGGCGCGGGTAAAACGGTGGTGGGCATAGGTGCGATAGAACGG
>JBBRMT010000079.1:0-18546 GCA_038230695.1 Chloroflexia bacterium | reverse complement strand
GGATGCGTAAGATAATTGGTGGGATGATTGTTATAAGTTGGTTGCTGACCGTTGGTGGAGCAGCACAGTCACAGCCCGACTGGGTGGCGCAGCAGGAGCATGAGGTTAACTACAACGGCGTGGGCGGGGTTAAACTGGCTGGCACGATGCTAATTCCGCGTCACCAGCAAGGCCAGCTAGTACCAGGCGCGATCATCGTGGTCGGCAGCGGGCTGGTTGATCGTAATGGTAACGCTCCACCGGACCTGACCAGCAACCTCTACCATCAAATTGCCGATCAACTTGCCAGTGTGGGCATTGCCAGCCTGCGCTACGATAAGCGTGGGGTGGGGGCAAGCGAACCGCCACCTATTGACGACTCGCTACCGATGACCGATCAAGTGGCGCTGGTTGCCTTCAACGCATGGGACAACTATGTGGGCGATGCAGCCGCAACGCTCGACTACTTGCAGCGCCAGCCGGAGATTGATCCCACCCGCACTGCTATGCTGGGCCATAGTGAAGGTGGTTACTTTGTACTCCAGGCTGCAGTAGCAAGCAAGGGCTTTCACAATGCGCCTGTCGCACTGGCGCTGCTTGCCACCCCCAGCCGCCCCTACGATGAGATGATCCACGACCAACTGGTGACTCAAATGCAATCGCAGGGAGCAAGCGCGGTGCAGGTAGCCACCTTGCTAAACCTGAATCAGACAATTGTAGATACAATTAAGAAGAACGCTACAATCCCCGACAACGTGCCAGACTCGCTGACTAGCGTTTATCCGCCATATTTGGGCGAGTTCTACCAGGGTGGGTTCAAGGTCAACCCTCGCCAACTGGCGGCGCAGTTCCCCGGCCCCGTGCTGGTTATGCAAGGTGCGCTAGATAGCGAAGTGTCCGCCACGATTGACGCGCCCGCGTTGGATGCCGCACTTGCCAGCCGCCCGCACGACGACCACAAAACTATCATTGTTGCCAGCGCCAGCCACAGCCTCAAACTGGTAGCCTCTGCTTCTGACCCTGGTTATGTTGGCGAACTTGCGCCCCAGGCGGCGGGCGAGTTGCGCTCCTGGCTGGCCGTCAAGCTAGCCATCGGCTCTGCTGCCCGCAGTACGGCTACTGCAGCTACCGCAACCCCCATGATGGCAATCCCCTCGCCAACTAGTGTTCCATCTCCCACACTCGTCCATTCGTCTGTTGCCCAGCCCTCTCCCACACCACCACCAGCGGAGGTTATCAACCCAACCCCTGACTCTAATAATACTCTGCCCATCCTCACCATAATCCTCGTGCTGTTGCTCATCGGCGCAGTTAGTTGGCGGATGGTAAAGCGCAGGCAGGGTTTAGTATAGCCAGGAGTGGGCTAAACGGCACTAGCGGGGATGTCCTTCCAGTTCCACCACTTGAGCAACGCAGGGTCGTGCCTTTCGCTAGAGGCATAGTACACCGCGCAGCGCAGCACATAGAGCATACAGCGATCCACCTTCGTGCCTTGCAGCAGGCAGAACCGCTGGTACAAGTCCTCGGCATCCTGATCGCGCAGGTCTTCGACTTGGCGCAACCCCAGGTTCCACAAATCGAGCGCGATGCTCTTGCCCACACCGGGGATCTGGCGAAACTCGTGCAGGGTTGCTTCTTTCTCAGTCTCGGTCATCTATCTTTCCCTTTGCACAACACACTATCGTTGCCGCCGAGTCCGCACCGTGCCTTGATGTGGAGCTATATCCCTTTGACAGTAGCGGCATGCCACAGCTTCCGAACGAACAAGCTCCCCACAATGGGGGCATTTCTTCATCTCACCGCTTGAAACTTGCCTCTTCTCCAGTGAGGTTTTGTTGGTAGAGCTGACAGCTGCAAGCAAGATCCCAATGGGACCCAAGAGAATGCCTATAAGAAAACCAGTTATCCCTGAGCGCCCTTTGTTTGAATAAACAACGGCGGCTACTATGCCGCAAAGAACCCAGATAACTATAACGCCGGAACCGTAGGAACTCATAGGTTTATCTCCTTTTCTGTGTCGGTCGCATTGTCAAGAAGCCCAGGATAGTATCATAAATTACTTTATCCTTGTTTCCGGATTGTACAGCAAGATTATCCTCTTGTCAACATCCATGAACAAAATCCATGGAACAAAAAGACAACCAAGTAGCTTCGAAGAGCATTGATATCTATCAGCATCCGTCCTCACCCCAACCCCTTCCCTATGTAGGGGGAGGGGTGAGCATATATTGTAGGGGCGCGTTGCACTCGCCCACCGGGGTTAGTAACGGCCCATCGCCGGAAAGCCGTTCGGTACCTCGCGGCGCTCGTAGCCTTGCGCGGGGGGGGGCGGGCAGCGCAGCGGCTTGTCCTCGCGGTAGCCGAGCGCATATTCGCCCTGCATCATCGTGTGGATCTCGCGGGTGCCTTCGTACAACACCGCGCCACGGGCGTTACGCAGGTAACGCTCCACCGGGTATTCGTTGGAGTAGCCGTAAGCGCCGTGTACCTCGATGGCATCGTCGGCGTTGTGAACCGCCACATCGCAGGCGTACCACTTGGCAAGCGACGTTTCGCGGGTGGTACGCATCCCATAGTTCTTCATCCAGCCAGCGCGGTAGCAGAGCAGCCTTGCCGCCTCGGTGCCAGCCACCATTTTGGCGATCATCTGCTGCACCAGTTCGTACTTGCCGATCGGGTTGCCAAAGGCTTCGCGTTCGCGGGCGTATTTCACCGAAGCATCGAGGCTGGCCTGTGCCAGACCGACCGCGCCGGTGCCGACCGTGTAGCGACCCCAGTCCAGCGCGGACATAGCGACCTTGAAGCCTTCGCCTTCCTCACCAACGCGGTTGGCGGCGGGTACGCGCAGATCGTGCATCACCACTTCGCCGGTGTCACCCGCGTGAACCCCCAGCTTGCCGTGGAACGAGCCGGTGCTGAGACCAGCCATGCCACGCTCCACAATGAAGGCGGTGACACCCTTCGACCCGCTGCCAGGGTCGAGGTTGGCGAAGACGAGGAAGTGGTCGGCGATATTCGCCGCGCTAATCCACACCTTGCTGCCATTGAGGATGTAATCGTTGCCATCCTTGCGAGCGGTAGACTTCATGTGCGCGGCATCGCTGCCCACGCTCGGCTCGGTCAGCGCAAACGCGCCCAGCTTCTCACCCCGCGCCTGCGGCACGAGATACTTTTGCTTCTGCTCCTCGCTGCCCCACTGCAGCAGGGTCATACTGTTGAGGCCCAGATGCACGCTGAGGATGACGCGGAAGGCGGTTTCGGCCCGCTCGATCTCCTCACAGGCGATACCCATGCTGATGTAATCAAGGCCGCTGCCGCCATACTGCTCCGGCACACAGAGGCCGAGGATACCAAGCGCCGCCATCTGGCGCAGGATGTTCCAATCGAACTTGCCTTCAGCATCGTTCTGCTGGGCAACCGGCACGATTTCCTTCTGGGCAAAGTTGTAAACCATATCGCGCACCTGGCGATGTTCGTCACTGAGGTTGAAGTCCACTCCGATTCCTTTCCGTTAAGCGCTGAGGTTTGAGGTTTGAGGTTTGAGTTGGCTATTAGTAGGTCGTGGGTTTGTGTCTGCCGCCGGCAAAGAGGGGCGGGGAGCGTCATTGTCCCCATCCTCTATAACAGCGGGGGATGCTTGTTGCAGCCGCGCTACCAGAGTAGCTAGCTGGTAGGCGACTGCGTGCAATTGCTGTTCGCTGTTGGCGTTCTGCTGCGCGAGGCTGCTGATCTGACGTAGAGCGGCGGCTACCTGGTCGCTGCTACTACGCTGTTGTTCGGTGGATTGCACTATCGACTCGGCCCAGATGTTCACATCAGCAGCCATCGCGCTCAGTTTTTGTGCGGCCATGGATACTTCTTGTAGTAGACTAACGCTGCGCTCAGTTTCGGCCAAACTCTCGCTAGTGGCGATGGCGGTCGAGTTAGCCGCCTGCTCCACTTGCGCGATGATGGTACGCACCTGGGAGGTGGCCCGCTCGGCGCGGGCGGCCAGTTCCTCCACCTCCTGCGCCACCACCGTGAAGCGGCGACCCACATTAGTATCCTCAGCGGCAGCAGCTTCAATAGCTGCGTTGAGCGAAAGGATATGGGTCTCCTTGGTGATGCTCTCCAGCAGGCGCAGAACGGTGCCTATATCACGCACATACCCACTTAGCTGCGTTGTGCGCTCCACCGCCAGCGCAACATCGCCATGCACCAACTGCATCGCGCTTTCAACGCTGGTGATCAATTGCTTGCTGACGTTGACTTCGTCGTTGGCCTGGCCTGCCAGTTCGCTGACCTGGCGAGCGCTGCCCGCAATCAGTTGCGCTTCCAGGTCGAGCTGCTCGGCGCTGGAGCTAACCTGCACCACAGTGGCAGCCTGCTCCTGCGCGGCGATGGCCTGCACGTTAGTCGCTTCGCCGATACGCTGGGCCGCGATGCTTACATCGCTGGCGGTCTGGCGCTGTAGCTCCTGCTGGGCAAGCAACTGCTGGTTGAGTAGTTCGAGTCGCTGGGCCTGGGCGATGGTATTACGGGTTGTATTAAAATAGCGGGTTACATACCAGAAAAGAAATGCGCTGCCCAACACCAATGAGAGAATAGTATTGAGCGCGGAAAGGAGGTCAGCCTGACCAGTGGTGAGGGGATGCAATGCTGGTAGCCAGCCCGTTTTTTCCACCAGGATCATCACGACATAGGCAATAAAAAGGAGAGCTGTTGCGTAGATGAATTTTCGTCCCTCGTACAGTACAAGAAAGGCAATAACCGTAATGCTGATCAACGGGGAGCTAGGGCCGCTAAACCCGCCAGTGAGGTGCATACCCAGGATTACGCCTGCACCTGATATAAAACCCGCGAGGATCGTGATCACTGGCAGGCGCTCATAGCTAGAGAGCCAGAGCATCACAGCGTAAACCGCAGCGGATAGGAGTGTGCTGAAAAGAGTGCTGATGTCGGGCAAACCAAACAGGTCGGTGATAAAAACTATGAGGATCGCGGCAAGGGCAACCGCTAGATAGGCTCTGATCAGGATAAGCCGCTCACGCTGTTGTGCCTTGCCCATCGCTTCGACGGAAAGCTCATCGGGGGTGAGTTGAGTTTCGGTAGCAGCCATCCTGGTTCTTCCTTACATCCTCTTGATTGCTTGGACGAAGCCTATACCACAGCAGCAGTTAGATTCGACTTAGCGTCCAGGCCAGCAGCCCAGCCCGCCCGCATCGCCGCCAGGTTGGTGTCAAGCGCCTTGGCGGGGATGCGGCCACGCACCGCCTGCGCCAACGCCTCTTCTTCGACCACGCCGGTGAGCGCACCTATAGCGCCCAACGCGACGATGCTGGTGGCAAGGATTGCGCCGGTTTGTTCGCGGGCAATCTGCATCAGCGGCAGGCGGTAAAATTGCACACCAACTGGCAAATCAGTGGGCGCTTCGCGCACCATTGCCCCCTCGGCAAGAATGACTCCGCCTGTTGCCATTCGCGGCAGGAACAGAGCCAGTTCCTCCTTGTTCATCGCCAACAGCACATCGGGGTTCAGCACGCCGGGGTAGTCAATTGGCTCAGGGCTGATTACCACATCACTGCGGCTGAAGCCGCCCCGTGTGCTGATGCCATGGATCTCGATTTGCATCACATAATTAGGGCCATAGATGCCCGCCGCCTCGCACAAGATCACGCCTGCAAGGGCCAATCCCTGCCCGCCTACCCCCGCCAATTCGACATCGGTGCGGCGCGATAGCAAGCCTTTAGTTGTTTCGGTTGCAATCAAAGATGATGCTCCTTATCGGAATACGATGGACATTGTAGCCAGGTGGCATCCTAAATCTAAGCCCCCAGCGGGGGTTGGGGGAGAATCTTGCCCCTTCGCTAATGTTGAAGCAAAGATGCGCCTTTCGTATTTACTCTGACATCAGTGCGCTTCACGTACCCCCACCCAGCCTCTCCCCTTGGGGGAGAGGGTTTTGCAATTACCCTTCGTCGCCCTGATGCTCCGGCTGGGTCTGCTTATCAAACTCTTTTTCGCGGTGCAGCGCGTCGAGGCGGGCCTTCTCCTCGGCGGAGCGGGTCTGGGCTTTGGCGATGATTTTCTCGTACTCGGCGGTCCACTCCGGGCGGATACGGTTGACCAGCTCGCCAGTGATGAAGCGATCGCCGATCTCCTCCTCGCTCATCTTGCTGGCGCGATTGACGTTGAGGGCGTGGTCCTTGTACCAGAACAGCATCTCACTGGCAACCTCACTGTAGTTGCGCTTACCGTAATGCACGTGACACTGGCTCATCACCTCCACCACACTAAAGCCGGGGTGGGCAATCGCGTTGCTGAACAGGTCTACCATCTGGTGAACGTGGAAGGCAGTGGAGCGGGCTACATAGCTTGCGCCAGCGCCAGCGGCGAGGCGGCAGAGGTCGAATGGCTCCTCGATGTGGCCGAGTGTGGCGGTGGAGTGTTTACTGTCGTGTGGCGAGAGCGGCGAATACTGCCCGCCGGTCATACCATAGGTCTGGTTGTTGATCACGATGGCGGTAAGGTCAATGTTACGGCGGGCGGCCTGGATGAAGTGGTTGCCGCCAATCGCGGCGCAGTCGCCGTCACCCATCGGGATGATCACTTTCAGCCTGGGGTTGGCAATCTTGATGCCGGTGGCGGCGGCCAGCGCCCGTCCGTGGGTGCCATGGAAGCCGTCGAAGTTGAGGTAATTGTAAATCAAGCCACTGCAGCCAATGCCGGTGACCACCACCACCTCATCCTGGCTCAAGCCCAGGTTCTCAACCGCCCGCACAATCGCGCCAGAGATGGTGCCAATGCCACAACCCGGACACCACAGCGAGTTCAATCCCTCGGTACGCAGGTAGCGTTTCTTCATCTCTTCGGTTTGCAGCATTTCTATTGCGGGCATCTGTGTTTTCTCCTTGTTAGTTACGTTGCAATTTGTCCGGCGGGTCATCAAGGCGTATGCGATTCTGCTTCTCCGCTGAACCTAATCCGCTGGCTGGTTTCCCCAGCATTTACGCTTGGCGAGCTTCTCCCTCACCCAACCTCTCCCGCTGGGAGAGGGGTTTTGCCAGCCGTCTGCGAATAGTGTCTGGCAAACGCCAGTTCTGGCATATATCGCGTTTCCTCGGTAAGTTCACCGCGATAGAACCTGTCTATGGCGGCGAGGATGCTGGCTGGCTTGATCATGGTACCGTCGTAGTGGGGCAGGCCGATGACGGGAACGTGTGCGCCTGCGGCGGCGCGGACTTCCGTCACCATCTGACCCATGTTCATCTCCGGCACCATAATAGCCTTGACGTTGGGCATCTGGGCGATAGCCTTCACCTCCTGATCAGCGAAAGGCCACAGGGTCTGGGCGCGGAGCAGGCCCAGCTTTATCCCCTGCTGGCGGGCCTGGCGGACGGCGGCTAGCGCCGAGCGGGCCACGCTACCGTAAGCGAACAGCACGATTTCGGCATCGTCTAGCTCGTAACTCTCGGTCATCATCACTTCTGGGCGATGCTCGGTAATCTTGGCGTGCAACCGCCACAGCAGGTATTCGGCCTCGCGGTTGTTGGCGGTGGCCTCGAAGCCATGCTGGTCGTGGTAGCTGCTATTGGCGTACCAGTGGTAGCCCTCACCATAGGCGGCCATAGGCGGCACCAGAGTGCTATCCGCGCCGTAGGGTAGATACTCGCCCTCGCCTGCGGTAAAGCGCGGGCGTGGCCGCTCGATTAGCTCCAGAGTGGCGGGGTCGGGGAGGATGACCCGCTCCTTCATGTAGCCGATAATCGCATCGCTCATCAACAACACCGGGGTGCGGAACTGTTCGCTGAGATTGACTGCCTTGACCGTCAGGTAGAAGGCTTCTTCGACCGACCAGGGCGCAAGCGCAATAATCGAGTGGTCGCCGTGCGTACCCCAGCGGGCCATCATCACGTCGCCCTGCGAGGGCAAGGTGGCAATGCCGGTGGATGGGCCAACCCGCTGCACATCAACCAGCACCAGAGGCGTTTCCAGCATCACCGCCAGGCCGAGGTTCTCCGCCTTCAGGCTAAAGCCGGGGCCAGAGGTGGCATCCATCGCCTTCACTCCGGTCAGGCTCGCGCCAATCACCGCCGCGATGCTGGCGATCTCATCCTCCATCTGGATGAACTTGCCACCCAATTCGGGTAGGCGGCGCGACATCACCTCGGCAATCTCGGTGCTGGGGCTGATCGGATAGCCCGCAAAGAAGCGTACCCCGGCGGCAAGCGCACCCTCGGCCACCGCTTCGTTGCCGCTCATTAGTTTAACCTGCTCTGCCAATGTTTCTCCTCGTTAGATAAGATGGGCGTTGCTGGCGCTTCACGATGCTCCCTCACCCTACCTCTCCCCCAAGGGGAGAGGGGTTTTTCCGTAGGGATGATAGAGTTAGTTCTTGCCTGCTACTGCAAGAGGGATGAAGCCCTCGCCTTTGACCTTGCTGATGTGCTTGAGTGGGCCGACTTCCAGCGCGAAATCAGGGCAGATCAATTCGCATAGCTGGCACTCGGTGCATTTGTCCAGCTTGACTAGCAGGGGCAAACCTTCTTCGTTCGGCTCGAAGACGTGGAAGGGGCAGACCGAGATGCACAGGCCACAACGCTTGCACCAGGTTTCGTTCAGCACTACAATCGGGTCGTGGTCCAGCTTCGCCATCACCAGGCTCCTGTCCTAATATCTATAAAAAGATAAATGAGCGGCAATCAAACGGCTGACAAATCGGCCAGTCGTGACCCCGCTCTGATGCACCATCGTGGTAATTGCACCATTGCGGCGGCGTTGCCGTAATGTTTGCGGGCATTTGCCCATCATGCCGTAACAATGACGGCAAATAGCCGTCCGCTAGCAATCTTGTTAGGTCAACTATAACACACTGCCCCTGCGATTGTCAAGGAAGGAGAGTGTGATATAATGCGTGAGCAACGCCAATACAAGGAAAACAAGGGGGCGGATTTTGCAAGTGCAACCTCAACAACGTAAGCCGCGAGATAAGCGTCTAGTATCAGCCACCATCTTTCTGGCGGCCATCTTGCTGCTGGTGTTGATTGTGCCTAACGTGATCTCAACGATGACACTCAAAGTCGGGGATAATATTGTCAAGCAGACCGAGCCTTTGCTAATCAGCACTCAGCAGATCCTTAGCTTGATGGTGGATCAAGAATCTGGGCTGCGCGGTTATATTATCACCAGTGACCCCAAGTTCCTTGAACCATACAATGGGGGCGCCACCAGCTTGGAGAAATTGTGGCCGATCGCGGAGCAGCAGGCACCAGTAGTTGGGGGTCAGGCGCAGCCTCTACTCGAAGCGATGAAGCAAGCGGCTACACAATGGCAACAGACTATCGCCAAGCCCGAAGTACAAATGGTAGCGGCTGGGCAGCTGCAAGGCGCGGACCAAAAAGTTGCCACAGGTGTGGGTAAACAACTGTTCGATACCTTCCGCGCCTATAACACGGCCCTGAACAATTATCTGGAACAGGTACGCGACCAACAAACCGACACGCGCAACCAGTTGCTAACCATTCTGGTGATCGTGCTAGTAACGTTGGGTATTGCGGGGCTGATTGCCCTCGGCATTACCTACTATATCAGCACGGTGTCGCAGCATTACCTCACCCGCATCGCGCAGAGCGAGGAGGTGAATCGTGCCAAAGACGAGTTTCTCTCCATCGCCAGCCACGAACTGAAAACCCCGATCACCTCGATCAAAGGCTACTCCCAAGCCCTGCTGCGACGGGCGAGGCGCGTTGATGGCGGTGCAGTCAAGCCTGAAGACTGGAACAGAACGGTCAGTCAGCTAGCAGTAATCGAGCAGCAGGCCAGCAAGCTGGCGCGGATGGTGGACGACCTGCTCGATGTCACCCGCGCCGAAACCCAACGCTTCCAGTTGAACTTTGCGTCAACCGACCTGGTTGTGCTGACCACTCGTGTGATCGAGCAGTTGCAGGCTACGACTGCCAAACACCAGATCAGCCTGAGCAGCGAAGCGCCGCAGGTCGAGGTGGACATAGACGAAAGCCGCATCGAGCAGGTGCTATACAACCTGATCAGCAATGCGATCAAGTATTCGCCAGATGGCGAGGAAATCAGAGTACAGCTACGCCTGGAGGATAGCGAGGTTATTTGCGCGGTTAGCGACAAAGGTATCGGCATCCCCAAAGAGGAGCAGGGGATGCTGTTCAACCGCTTTTACCGCGCCAGCAATGCCAGCGCCACCCGCATCAGCGGCATCGGCCTCGGCCTGTACATCAGCAGCGGCATTGTCAGCCAGCATAGCGGGCGAATGTGGGTGGATAGCCAGGTGGGGCGAGGCAGCACTTTCTACTTCAGCCTGCCCCTGGAGCAGGTAGCAGCGACAGTGACTACTCTGCCAGAGCAGGTGGCAACTAATTCGTAAATAATGTTCATGGTTGGCAGCGGGCCGCAAAGTTACTGGGGGTCTGGGGGTAAGCCCCCAGAGCTTGCCATACTACATAGCTAATCGAAACAACTGTTCACCCCCTCATCAATAACAGGTAATCCTCTAGCCTGACCCGCTCATAACCCACCTTGCGGAAGTCGGCGAACTCCTCTTGCTGGCGCGGTGTGCCGTCGGGGCGCATCCAGGGGATAGTTGCGTCAATGCCCATCTTTGCGCCCTTCGCCTTCTGGCCGGGGCGGTGCCAGGCCGAAGGGTCGAGCGACGACGAACCGGCATCGGGGATTACCACCAGGTTACGGTCGGCCTGGAAGCGGGTGGCGATTGCCCACTCCACCTCCGCTGGGTTGCGCGGGTCAATATCATCGTCCACGATTATCACCTGCTTGAGCGAACCATGCCCCTTGAAGGCCGCCTGAATCGCTTTCGTCCCGTCGTCAGCGTTGCGCTTGGCGATCTGTACCACCGCGTGCAACCAGCTTGCCCCGCCTGGTGTGATGTATACATCCTTGCAGATGCACACTTTATTCACCTCCGCGAATATGGTCGGCTCTCGCGGCACGCCCATCAACGCCTTATGCTCCAGGCCACCGGGGAGCAGCGCATCGTAGATGGGGTCACGGCGGTGGGTAATGCAGTCAATCTCGATAATCGGCTGCTGGCGCACGTAATCCATCGTTTCGGTCAGGTCCACAAACGGGCCTTCGCTGTGCAACTGGTGGGTGACACGCCCCTCCAGCACCCACTCGCTCTCCGCTGGCACGTACAAATCCTTGGTGATGCAACGAACCATTGGAGTTGGGGCAAGTGCGTTGGCAACCGTCATTTCATCTACACCCAGCGCAGGCGACATTGCCGCCGCAAGCAACACATGGGGAGGCGCACCCAGGCAGATGGCAATCTCCAGGTCAACGTTGGGCGGTAGCTTCCGCAGCGCAGCATCGGTGCCGCGCCCCTCCACCAGGCGAGCGGCAAAGCGGTGTTTGTCCAGTTGCAGCAGGCGGTGAAAGCTGGCGTTGGGGCCACTCTCAGAGTCGCTGATAATCGCAACCCCGCTGGTGATGTAAGGGCCGGGATCGCTGCGGAAGTGGGTAAGGATGGGGATTGCGTCGAGGTCTACTTCGGCTTCGCCCTGTATCTCCTGCTGGCATTGCGCCGCTTCGCGGGATATGTGTTCGGGCTGGCTGGGATTTTCGAGCGCAGCGTTGAGCTTCGCCAGCACATCTGTTTCGGGAATACCGAGGGCAGCAGCAAAGTGGGCGCGACTAGCGGCGACATTGGCGGCGACGCGCCCAACCTTGCCCGCAATACGCTCGAACAGGACGGGGCGCGGCGCAAGCTGATTGATTACTGCTGCTGCCTCAAGGTAGGGGCTGACTTCACCGCGAATGGTGACAAGTTCGCCCTGTGCTTCAGCATCGGCAAGGTAGGTACGCAGCGATCTAGCTTCAATCATGTGGTTTCCTCGATCACGGTCTCTATTACTGCAACTGCGCCAGCGGCCAACAAGGCAGCCCGCACCGCTGCTTTTGTATGCGGCGTGATCAGGGCGATCATGTTACCGCCCAGTCCTGCGCCACTCAGCTTCGCGCCTAGCGCACCAGCGGCGCGGGCTGCGGTGCAGAGTCGTTCCAGCGCGGGGCTGGATACGCCGATCTGTTCGAGCAACCGCTGATTGTTGTCGAACAACTCCCCCAGCCGTTTCACATCTCCGCTTTTCACCACTGCTCTAGCTTTGCGCGATATGTCGCCGATTTGGCCGAATAGAGCATCATAAGCGCTGGGGTCGGTATCACGTCGCTGTCGCACTCCGCTCACGATGTTTGCCGTGCTGCCCCGCGTGCCGCTATCCGCCACCAGCAGGTGCAACGGTGCGCCAACGCGCAGCAACTCGATGGCCTGGCCCCGCACAAAATATACCGGCTGGTTATATGCCACCACGGTGTTATCAATACCGCTGGGGGTGCCATGGTGCAGCTTCTCGGTCTCGTAGGCCATTGCCGAAACATCTGCATCGCTAAGGTCGAGGCCAAGATAGGTGGCGCAAGCACGGATCATTGCCACGCCAATCGCTGCGCCGCTGCCCAGCCCACGCTCGATGGGGATGGTTGAGTCAATTGTAATTAGCATATCGTTGGGCATCTCTATACCCTCTCCCTCATTATAGGGGAGGGTTGGGGTAGGGGGCGTAAGCATCGCCTTTACTCTATCAGCTACCGCCCACAATCGCTGCTGGATGCGCTGACGCTCGGCGGGATCGAAGCCTTCCAGGTTGCGGCTCACCACTTGCAGCCCAGCGCTGGAGCAGCGGGCATCGAGGTGGGCCTGTGCCGTGACATTCGCCTGCACGCCGCTAACAGGCGCGGCTAGTGCGGGTTGACCGTAGACCACTGCGTGTTCACCGCAAAGGATGACCTTGCCGGGGGCAGAACCCTCACCGATTTTGGATTTTGGATTTTGGATTTTGGATAGGGGGCTATCGTTTGACAAGGCCAGGGTTTCCTCTGTTGACAATCAAGAACGTTTGTGCTAAGATGTACATAGCGAGGGGGCCGGGTGGCCCCAATCCGTTTATCCGCTTTTGCAATACGCTGGCTAAAATCCGTTGGCCGTTTCGTATTATAAATCAAAAGGAGGACAACTGTGCAAGCGCGTATCAACCTGATCACCCTGGTGACCGATAACCTGGCGGCTATGACCGCCTTCTACCGTGATGTGCTGGGTTTTAAGGTGAAGAGCGATGATGGCGAGAACTACACCGAGTTCGAGAACGTGGGGGTGCGCTTCTCCCTCACCACTCGCACAGTGATGGAAGGTGTTACCAGCGATGACAGCTACCGCGCCGCGCCAGTCGGTCAGCGAGTGGAGCTGGCTATTGCTTGCGACAGCGCCGCAGAGGTAGCTCAGGCATACGCCGAGATTACAGCAAAGGGAGCGCGTCCGGTGACACCACCAGCCACCATGCCCTGGGGTCAGCACACTGCCTTCTTCGCCGACCCCGATGGCAACATCCACGAACTGTTTTCGGAATAGGGGAGAGGCTTTCTTGCTTCCGCTGCTACGATTAGCATGAGTGTATGGCAAGTTTCTCCCCTCACCAAACCTACCCACAGGGAACCCACAAGGGATTTCCCCGCTGGGGAGAGGCTTTTTGCAACGCTATCCTCAGTCCTCAGCACTCTCAGTGTCCGGCACAAACTTGTAACCGTAGATAATCGTGCCAGCTACTCCGTCCTCCTGCATCTTGCGGAAGGCGTAGCGCAGCGGCATACCCACAGTGATTTGATCGAGGTTCACGCCGGTGATTTGGGCGCTCAGGCGGGTACCATCGCGCAGTTCGACGATGCCGACCGCGAAGGGTGGGTCAACCGCGAAGCCGGGGATGGCTTCGTGCAGCACAGTGAAGGCGATCAGCTTGCCCTCGTGCGGCAATGCGTAAGGTTCGCTGCTGCGTGAACCATCAGTGGCGACGGCGCGGGGTGGGAACATCACCTCACCGCTGGCAGCTTTGGCCGCTTCGAGACGATAATGCTGGGGAATGCCACGCCAGTAGCGGGGCGGCGATGGGGCAGTGGGGATGCTCATTGCTGCTCTCCCTTAAGGATGTGTACTACGGCAGTGCCACCCGCGCCGCCGATGTTGTGGGTCAAGCCGAGGCGGGCGTTAGGCACCTGGTTGGCGGCGGAGCCGCGTAGCTGGCGGGTAATTTCTACCGCCTGAGCGATGCCGATTGCGCCCAGTGGCGCTCCCTGCGCCTTCAAACCGCCGCTGGGGTTCATTGGCACCCGCCCCTCGATGGCAGTTAGCCCTTGCTCCACCGCCGCGCCCGCCTGTCCGCGTGCGAAGAAGTCGCAATCCTCCAGCGCCAGCAGCGCGGCAATGGTATAAGCATCGTGCAACTCAACTACGCTAATGTCGCTGCAATTCACTCCCGCCTGCTTGTAGGCGGATTGCGCGGCACGCACAGCGGCGGGGAAGCTGGTCAGCGTCTGGCGCGAGTGCAAGGCCAGCAAATCGCCGCTCTGCGCCGAGGCGGCAATAGTGACAAGGGGCAGGCCGCGCTTGCGAGCTTCTTCAGCAGGGCCAAGCACGATTGCCGCCGCGCCATCGCTGTTGGGCGCACCATCGAACATCCGCAGCGGCGCGGCCAACGCCGGAGCGCGGGTGACGGTTTCCAGCTTTAGCTGATTGGTGAATTGTGCGTAGGGGTTGCGTCGGGCGTGGGCGTGGGCCTGCACCGCCACCATCGCCATTTGTTCGCGGGTTGCGCCGTACTCGGCCATATAAGCCTGCGCGATCATGGCGTAGAGCGCGGCGGAGGTGATGCCGTTGAAGCCCTCGAAGTCCTGGTCGCCGAAGGTGGTCTGGATATAGCCCTGATACTCACTCTCCAGGTCGGTCATCTTCTCCACCCCACCCACCAGCACGTAATCGGCCATCCCCCCGGCGACCGCAATATATGCCTGGCGCAAGGCTGCTCCGCCGCTGGCATCCGCTGCCTCGATATGGGTAGCGGGGACTTCGGCGAGGCCGATATGCCCTGCCAGCAGGCTACCAAGGTGCTGCTGGCCGCCCAGCAGTGCGCTGGCAGCGTTGGCAACGTAGATGGCATCAATGCGTGGCGCGTGCGCCTCGTCCAGCGCAAGCAGGGTCGCTTCCGCCCACAAATCGCGCAGGCTACGCTCCCAGAGTTCACCGAATTTGGTCTGCCCTATGCCAATGATTGCTACTTCGCGCATTATCCCCTCCGGGGAGTGTTCATTTGATTCGCTAGCTGCTTGACCGCCGCATCCATGCCCCAGCGTAGACTCCAGCGAAGGCGAAGATGATAGCTACCAGCGAACTGAGCGCCTGCGCCATCGTTGCTGGGCGGCTCACCAACGCTACGTTGAGAAACTCGCCGATTGGAACGCACGCCCCCAGCGCCAACGCCCAGCGCCAAGCCCCTGCGGGCCGTCCCATGCCCAGCACTGCACCAAAGAGGAGCAGCATACCGGCGATGATGCCATCATCATCAGTGTGCAAATCGAACCATGCCACCAGCAAGCCGAGACCGAGCGCAGCGGCCAGCCATAGCCAGTCGGTGCGATTAGATCGAGATATTGCCATCGTTTTACCTCCCTCATATATTTGGTAATTCATACTCTAAGAGGTAGCGTATCCCTATTTTGTTTCATCAAGCATTCATCTTGATCTTGCCGCGCATCTTCACGTAGTTGCCATAGTCAACATAGGCGCGGTCGGTGGTGATGTCGTTAAGGAACGGGGCGCGGATACGCACTTCCGGCAATAGCGAGGTGGCGGTCCAGATGAAAGCGGTGCTGCCGCTGCCGCTACCATAGCTGACCATCAGGATACGATCGCCAGGGTCGGCGATGTCGAGGGTGGCGGCGAGACCCAGTGGCGATGATGCCGAGTAGGTGTTGCCAATGCAGGGCGCGAGGCGACCGGGGCGTTGCTGCTCCTCAGTGAAGCCCAGCGCCTTGCCCACGTTCAGCGGGAACTTGCCATTGGGCTGGTGGAAAATGACGTACTTGAAGTCGGCGGGGTGGGTGCCACTCTCTTCCATGATACCCTTAGCCGCGTTGCTCACGTGGGTGAAGTAGGCTGGCTCTCCGGTGAAACGCCCGGCATGACGGGGATACATCATGCCCTCGCGCCGCCAGAAATCGGGAGTGTCGCTGGTGTAGGAGTAGACGGCATCGAGGCTGGCGATGATGCCCGCCGCCCCGAACATGAAGGCGGCTGCGCCCGCGCTGGCCGAATACTCCAGCGCATCGCCTGGCGCACCCTGCGAGGTGTCCGCGCCAATTGCCAGCCCGTGATTGATTACCCCAGCCTTAACCAGCGAACTGGCGACGAACATCGCCTGCGCCCCCGCGTTGCAGGCGAACTCGTAATCGGCAATGTGGATGGTGCGCGGCAAACCCAGCGCCTCAGCCACCACCGTGCCGCTCGGCTTGACCGCGTAGGGGTGGCTCTCGCTGCCAATGTACAACGCGCCCACATCCTTACGGTTGATGCCCGCCCGCCGTAGCGCGTAGCTGGCCGCCTCGACGCTGAGGGTAATAGTATCCTCATCCACATCGGGGATGCTCTTCTCCTGTAGCAGCAAGCCATTCTGCACACTGCTAGGCTCCGCGCCCCACTGCTCGGCGATGTCTTCGCTCTTGATGCGGAAGCGCGGCACGTATGCGCCGTAGCCGGTGATGCCAACATTATCCATTTTCGCTCTCCTTGAGTAGTTCTTCAGCGCGGTCAATCTTGACGTTGCGCTCGGCTACCAGCTTCGCCGCAATGCCGTCAATCTGTTCGCCGCTTGCGCCCGCCGCTGCTGCCACCTGACGGGCGTGCAAAGCCATATGGCCCTTTTGGATGCCCTCGGTAGCGAGGGCGCGGATAGCGGCCAGGTTCTGAGCCAGGCCAACCGAGGCAATCACCCCGGCCAGTTCGCGGGCGGTTTGTACATTCAGCAACTTGACGGCTGCCTGCGCGGCGGGATGCACTTTGGTCGCGCCACCCACCAGCCCCACCGCCAGCGGCAGTTCGATGCTGCCCACCAGGTCGCCATTAGCATCAGCATCCCAGCGGGTCAGTGCGGTGTATGTGCCAGTCTTGTGTGCGGCATAGCTGTGCGCCCCTGCCTCGATTGCCCGCCAGTCGTTGCCGGTGGCAATCACCACTGCGTCAATGCCATTCATCACCCCCTTGTTGTGGGTGGCAGCACGGTAGGGGTCGGCTTCGGCGAAGGCGGAAGCAAGGGCGATGCCGTGTACCACCTCTGCGCCGCTATAACCCTCGATAGCCAGCGACTCTTTCGGCACACGGGCAGTGGCACGGGCCAGACGATGATCGGCCAGGTTGCTGAGGATGCGTAGATAGACACGCCCGCCGGTCAGCTTCTCAATAAGCGGCGCGGTTTGCTCGGCCATGGTGTTGACTGCGTTCGCACCCATTGCGTCACGCACATCCACCAGGTAGTGGACGATCAACATCGCGCCCAGGCGGGTATCGAGCCGACGCGCTTGCACGTCACGCGCCCCACCGCCCAGCTTGACCAGCAGCGCGTCCTGCTGATTGGCAAGCGCCAGTAGTTCGGCCTTGTGTTCGTGCAGGTGGCTAATCGCCTCATCCATGTTCGGCACGTCCACCACCTGCACCTGCGCGATCATCATCGGCTCATCAGTTTCGGCGTGAAAGCCGCCGCCGTCACGCACCAGTTTAGCAGCATAGGACGCGCCCGCCACCACTGAGGGTTCTTCGATCGCCATGGGGATGAGGTAGTCACGGTCATTGATCAGGAAGTTGAGGGCAATGCCGAGGGGGAGCGCGAATACACCAACCACGTTTTCGATCATCTTGTCGGCGTGGGCCGGATCGAGGCCGCCAGTGTCGAAGGTGTTTGCCACCCCACTCTGGCCCAGGGTGCGGGCAAGGTGCGACTGGCGCTCTTCAATGCTCAGATTGTAGAAACCGGGAATACGAGAGGTAAACTCTGCGCTATCCATAGTCTGGTAGCTCCATTCTTGCTGCAGGGATTATGCCCTCGCAGCTTGCATAATTGTTACGAATATAACAACTATTTTGTTTGCATTATACCAACTGCTAGCTATCAAAAACTATCAGCTTGCTATCAAAGGGTTTGCAGGCACAGCAAACTAAGCCCCCAGCGGGGATGGGGGAGAAATCTTGAAGCGCAATCATGTTGAGGTAAACACTATGATAAACAAAGATGCTGGATACACCAGCTAGTCCGGCTTTAATACAGGGCAAGATTCTCCCCCATCCCCACTGGGGGCTTAATTGATCAAGCTACTTGCAGCTAGCTATCCTCCCATGTATAATGCAGCCGAAGTTAACAATGACGCACAAACAGATGCGCTTTCAGAAGGAGACCATATGAGCCAGACGAAGATAGAAGATAACCAGACCAGCCAACCAGCAACCATCGAAGACCACAGCGGCACTGAACGCCTCAAGTCGCTGGCCGATGGCCTGTTCAGCGTGGTGATGACTTTGTTGGTGCTTGATCTGAAGCTAGGTAAGTCCGTAGCAGATAGCGATCTGATCAATACTCTTACTGATGCGTCTAATGGATTCCTAAACACCCTCTTTTTCTACGCAATCACCTTCCTTATCGCAGGCATCTATTGGTACAACCATGTGCAGAT
>JBBRMT010000078.1:0-18699 GCA_038230695.1 Chloroflexia bacterium | reverse complement strand
GAGGGTGGCAGCAGCGAAGACGCGCCGACATCGCCAGTGCAGGCCGAGGAGCGGGCTAGTGCGGTTGACGAGGAACACGACGAACAGAACAAGACCAAAGTTATTACCCGGATGCAGCACAAGTTCGACGGCGGGGGTTGGCTGGGCATCGAGCGCAGCCATATCTTCCTGATTGACGTGCCAACGCCGCAGCAAATCGCCGGGCTAGATGAAGTGTTGCGCGAACACGATCTCGCCACCACTCCGCGCAGCGACAAGGACAAAGCCAAGCGTGAGAGCGAGAAGCGCAAGGAGCGCGACCCCCGCGACCGTTCCCGCCAGCTAACCAGTGGCGACTTCGAGGATGCCCAGCCCCGCTGGTCGCCCGACGGCCAACACATTGCCTTCATCAGCGATCGTGAACCCGACTGGGATTGGCACATCGCGGTCAACGACATCTTTCTTGTCAGCGCCGACCTTAGCGGCTTCGCGGCGGGCCAGTATCCCGAACCGCGCCAGCTAACCCGCGACCACGGCGTGTTTTTCAACCCTTGCTTCAGCCCCGATGGTAAACAGATTGTCTGCTTCGGCTTCGCCGATGGCAAAGAGGCGGGTGGCGGGCGCGACACCAAATTGTGGCTGCTCGATGTAGCCCAGGGCCGTGATGTCGAACCGCGCTGCCTCACTGAAGGCTTCAATCGCAGCTTCGGCGACCACATTGGCAGCGATATGCGCGAGGGCATAGGCGACGAGTCGCCGGTGTGGAGCAACGATGGCCGCTATATCTACGCCACCGCAGGTGATTATGGTAACACCAACCTCTTCCGCATCGCGGTTTATGATAATGCCGATGAACCGAAGGGCGCGAGTGGCCCAGAGCAGGGACTGCCCATCACTCGCGTGATAAAGGGCGACCGCGAGGTGATGACCTTCAGCATCAGCGCGGACAATAGCCACATCCTGTTCACCGCCGCCGACCCCAGCCAACCCAACGACCTGTTCTACGCCCGCGCCGAAGGCAGCGAGGAACGCCGCCTCACCAACATCAACGCGCCGATATTGAACGAACTTGACCTTTCTAGCCCCGAACCGATCTTCATCCAGCATGATGGGGTGGAGGTGCAGGGTTGGCTGCTCAAGCCGCCTGGCTTCGACCCCAACAAGAAGTATCCCATGATTCTGGAGATCCATGGCGGGCCGCACAGCGCCTATGGCAACACCTTTCACCACGAGTTCCAACTGATGGCTGCCCGCGGTTACGTGGTTCTCTACACCAACCCGCGGGGCAGCGTCACCTATGGCGAGGATTTCGCCAGAGCCATCCGCAACGACTGGGGCAGCGTAGATTACCGCGACATCATGGCGATGGTGGATAAGGCGTTGGAGGGTGGCTACATTGACGAAACCCGCCTGGGCGTGACCGGCGGCAGCTACGGCGGGTATATGACCAACTGGATCATCGGCCACACCGATCGCTTCAAGGCCGCCGTTACCCAACGCAGCCTCACAAATCTAGCTAGCTTCTGGGGGACGAGCGATGCGGGCTACTACTTCGGCGAGGCCGAGTTCCCCGGCCATCCCTACGACGGCGACAGTTTGCAGTGGTACATCGAACACTCGCCCATTACCTACGTCAATCGCATGAATACGCCACTGCTGATCCTGCACAGCGAGAAGGACTATCGCTGCCTGATCGAGCAGGCCGAGCAACTGTTCGTCGCGCTCAAGATACGGCACAAGGATGTGCAGATGGTGCGCTTCCCCAACGAGTCGCACGGGCTATCACGCATGGGTCAGCCCCGCCACCGCATCGAGCGCCTGGAGCGTATCATCGGCTGGTTTGATGCTAAACTGTAAGTGCCTGAGTGCTGAGTGCAAAAGCCCAACCCTTGCGGGCTAAACCTTACCCACAAATAAAAACATCGCGTAGTATAAGGTGCAAGCGAGCGGGCGGCTTGCAACGTTACTGGGGGTTGGGGGCGCAGCCCTTGCTTGCCGCTACGCAATGCTCATCGTCTGCTTATTAGCGGCCAATGTTGTAGCTATGCGTGGCGAGATGACCAGAGTGAACCCTTGCGCCGCGTTCATCGTGCCGTAGAGTTGCTACTTGCGTTGGCACATTGAGGGTGGCGATAAGCATTGGTACACTTGCAAGCAGGGAGCTTCGCTCCCAACCCTCAGTAACTCGGCGAGTGGCGGCTTATCCCCCTCCACTACTGCCTTCAACGTTTATGGGTAAGGATTAGCCCGCTGGGAGAGGTTTGGGTTAGGGAGGACAGTGAACGATTCCGCCAACCGCCAACTGAAGCTGCTTGCAGAGTTCGGCTTGCTAATCAGTAGCACCGCTGCCGCGTTTGACTTCATCGCGGTGGCCGCCTCGGTTGCCACGGCTGATTGCGAAGGTGGCGGCTGCCTGCCTCATACCAATATGGCGCTTCCCCTCGCGCTGGCGGTGGTGGGTGGGCTGATCAGCGGGGTGGCGGGGTTCATGGCGATAAGGCAGCATGGCACGGCTAGGACGATTGCCGCGACGGGTCTGATCATCGGCCTTGCTAGCCTGGTTGGGGCAATAATGTTGGGGCGATAAACAACGGTGGGCAACAGGATATACAGGAACAATTACGTGGGGCGCACTACAGTGCGCCCTTAGCCAACTACGAAATGGGATAGGCAATGAAAACACGAGTGTTCAGCGGCGCACGCCCTACTGGGCGGCAGCATATCGGCAACTATCTGGGCGCGATTCAGAACTATGTAACCTTGCAGGAGAGTGGCGAGTTCGATTGCCTCTACTGCATCGTGGACTACCATGCCCTCACCACTATGGAGGAGGTAGGGGTCAGCCACCTGCGCGGCAACATCATTGATATGGCAGCCGACTGGCTGGCGGCGGGCCTCGACCCCAACAAGGCGACCATCTTCGTGCAATCGCACGTGCCACAGGTGGCGGAACTGATGCTCTGCCTTAGCATGGTTACGCCCATCGGCCAGCTAATGCGTTCGCCCAGCTTCAAGGAGAAGGTCAAATATCATCCCGACAATGTTAACTACGGCTTGCTCGGCTATCCAGTGCTGATGGCCGCCGACATCCTGCTATACAAGGCCGAGGTGGTGCCAGTGGGCGAGGATCAATTGGCCCATCTGGAACTGGCCCGCGAGATCGTGCGCCGCTTCAACTACCACTTCGGCCCCACCTTCCCCGAACCGCAGCCGCGCCTGACCAGCTTCCCCCGCGTGATGGGCATTGACGGCAAATATAAGATGAGCAAGAGCCTGGACAACTACATCGAACTGGCCGCCGACGAGCCAACTACCCGTGAGCTAGTCGGTCAGATGGTGACTGACCCCACCCGCCGCCTGCGTACCGACCCCGGCCACCCTGAAATATGCAATGTCTACACCTTGCACCGCTTCTTCAGTCCACCTGAGCGGGTGGCAGCCGTGGAGCAGGGCTGCCGCAGCGCGGCGCTGGGATGTGTGGAGTGCAAGACGATGCTGGCCGACGACATGAACGCCCAGCTTGCCGACTTCCGCGCCCGTCGCGCCACCTTCAGTGAGGACTATATCCGCGATGTGCTGCGTGAGGGCGCAAAGAAGGCTGCGCCGCTGGCTGAGGCAACTTTGCTGGAGGTAAAGGGAAAGATGGGACTGGCCTAGCTCTTAAACATAGCCGGTATCTCCTGCAATGTCCAAGTGTTGCCATCGGGGTCGCTGAAGCCAACATACTTGATGCCGCCCTGGTCGTCAATCCCGCTTACGGCCACGCCTCGGCCTGCTAGTTCTGCGTGGGCCTTGCTTATGTCATCTACAACCAGATGCAGACCGCGGAGCGAACCGGGCGGCATTTCCATGCCGGGCAGACCAGCCGTAAGTACGATCGAGCAAGCCGACCCCGCTGGGGTTAGCTGGACAACTCGCATTGTGTCGCTGGGCCGAACATCATGGTCGTCGTTAAATCCGAGCTTTTCAACGTAGAAGGCTTTGGCGCGGTCAATATCCGCAACTGGCATCGGCACCAGCTCAAGTTTCATTTCCATTTTTATCCATTTTCTTGCCCCGCTTCTTATCCAGTCCAGACAGCGGGGCATTGCCATGAGTGCTGGCTTTATATCAAGTCGTCAAGAAGATGAAGTGTATTTCGTAGGGGCGGGCAGCTGCCCGCCCCGGTGCAATTTACACCATATGCTCGGCGGACAGGGATTAGATTTCCTCAGTGTCAATCTGGGCGCGTTGCAGCTTGCCGCTGAAGTCTACGTAGAGGGTCTTCCACTCGCTGAAGATGTCTAGCACCGCCTGGCCGCCCTCGCGGTGGCCGTTGCCGGTGCCGCGGGTGCCGCCGAAGGGCAGATGCACCTCTGCGCCGATGGTGCCAGCGTTGACGTAGACGATGCCAGTGGTGATGTCGCGCATCGCAGTGAAGGCAGTGTTGACGCTGGCAGTGAAGATGCTGCTGGAGAGGCCGAACTTGGTGTCATTGTTCACGTCAATTGCCTCTTGCAGACTATCCACCTCGATAATGGCCGCAACTGGGCCGAAGATTTCCTCCTGAGCGACACGGGCGTTGCGGGTAACGCTGCCCAACAGAGTCGGTTTGAAGAAGTAGCCCTTGTGCAGATCGCCATCGGTAGCGATGCCGCCGCCAGTGAGGATCTCTGCGCCATCATTGTGCGCGACTTCCATGTAAGAGTTAATCTTGGTCAGGGCCGCCTCGTTGATAACCGGGCCAACATCGGTGCCATCCTTCAGGCCATCGCCCAGGCGCAGCTTGGAGACGCGGTTGACCAGCTTCTCAGTTAGTTCTTTCTTCACCGCCTTGTGGACGATGATGCGGCTAGCGGCGGTGCAACGTTGGCCGCTGGTGCCGAACGCGCTCCACACAATGCCCTCCACTGCCAGGTCGAGGTCGGCATCGTCCATCACGATGATGGCGTTCTTGCCGCCCATCTCCAGCGAGACGCGCTTGAGGTGTTCCGCCGCCTTGATCGAGACGTGACGACCGGCCTCGGTGCTGCCGGTAAAGCTGACCAGCTTGACATCGTTGTGGGCAACTAGCGCATCACCCACCTCGCCGCCGGGGCCGGTAATCAGGTTCAGCACGCCCTCGGGCAGCCCGGCCTCCTCGAAGATGGCGACGAAGGCGGCGGCCAGAGCGGGCGTATCGCTAGCGGGCTTGTAAACCACCGTGTTGCCCAGGATAAGGGCGGCGGTAATCTTCCAACTGGGGATGGCAACCGGGAAGTTCCAGGGGGTAATCGCTGCAACCACGCCGATCGAGTCGCGGATGGACATAGCGTACTTGTTGGGCAGTTCGCTGGGGACGGTGTAGCCACTCATGCGGCGACCCTCGGCGGCCATATAGTAGGTCATGTCAATCGCCTCTTGCACGTCGCCACGACCTTCGGCCAGCACTTTGCCCATCTCGCGGGTTACCAGGCGACTGAGTTCCTCTTTGCGCTGCACCAGTAGTTCGCCAACGCGGAACAGGATCTCGCCGCGCCGGGGGGCAGGTATTGCCCGCCACTTGGGGTAGGCGCGGGCGGCGGCTTCGACCGCGCGATTGACATCCTCGTAACTGCTGCGGGCAACCTCGGTGATTACCTCACCATTGGCGGGGTTGATGGTCTTGAAGGTCGCGCCACTACGAGCGGCCAACCACTTGCCATCTATGTAATTCTGGTTGTGCATAACGGACAGCTTTCTCCTCTCTGAGAAAAGCGGGCGCAAGCAATCGCGCCCATCGAATATAGGCAGACAGCGGTATTATAACATATTCTTGCACTACCTTTGCACTTTTGCCATTCTCGCCCATATCTTGTAGGTGGTGCCAGCACTTCGGCACATTAGGTTGTGGCAAAACCGGAAAGTGCAAAGATAGTGATATTCTTGCTTACCAGGGCATTATTGCGCTGTACCATTCTCCCCAACCCCCGCTCTTATCGTTACCCATAAATAAAAATATCCCACAGTGCAATGGTGCAATATAGCAGGCGGCTTGCCGAGTTAACGGGGGTTGGGGGCGTAGCCCTTTGTTGCAGCGCCCACCCTGCTCAGTGAAAGCAGGCGGGTTGCCGCGTTAACCAGATTGGCCCATTGGCGCTTTCGATAAGCATTGATGCACTTGACCGCTCGGAGCTACGCTCCCAGCCCTCAGTAACTTGGCGAAAGGCGGATATTTCCCATCGTTACTACCCTTCACCATTTGTGGGCAACGATTAGACCCCCGCTGGAGGATTAGTTAGGCGCTAGTTCGAACGCATCGCACGCTTACCAGGGGGGATTTATCCCACCCAGACTGCACTCAATACTTCGTTGCCAGCCAGGCCCGCCAATCGGCATCAAACTGCGCCAGGCTAACCCCAAACGCCAGGGTGAAGGCATCATCGAGGCCGTTGCCGCCCACAATGTAGCCGAGCATCGCGTTGAAGCGGGCGCGGCCATACTTCTGCTCCAGATATTGCACCGCGCTATATGCCTGCTCGTATGCAAGGTTTACCTGCCCGCCAGTCACTTGCGCGAAAGAGGGGAAGCTAGCCCAGGCGAACAAACTATTGCTAACCCGCGCTTTACGCAGGATGGCGGGACGGCTGGCAACTTCGTAGCTGTCGGGAGTGATTAGCTCCGCCTCATAGACGGCCAACCCTTCGTTAAGCCAATCGGGACTATTCGAGTGGTTGAGACCGAGGCTGGCTTCCACCTGATGGGTGAACTCATGGGCAATCAGGTTGACGTAGGAGGAGGCCGATGCGCCGTTGTAGGCAGTCTTGATGCTCTGGCCGGGCATTGACCAGCCGCCCACCCATTGGGGCAGGCTCAACATCACCGAATCTTGCAGCAGAGACTCGCTGGGGTAGAGCTTGACTTCCATTACCCCTGGGGGGGCTGCGCCGAGGTCGGCGGTAATCTGGGCATAGGTGCGTTGTGAGGCGTTGAACAAGGCGTTGCCAATTGCCTGATTGCTAGCGAAGAAGCGGATGCGGAAGTGGTTGTTCGCCAGCGTCTCAAAGTTCAGGTCAGCGTAGTACCACTGTCCACCGCGCTGCACGAACACTGTTTCGGCGCTGACGCTGCGTACTCCTTGCCCGGCCAACTGCGATCGCTCGGTTAGCGTACCCACCGCATTGCCACTGCCGGTAAGCGCCACTGCCCCAAGTTCGAGCGCGTAATAGCTGGTCGGATGGTTGTGCAGATCGTCGAACCAGACTGTCTGCTCGGCACGCAGGGCGCTATCCTGGGGGTCAACCGTATCAATAAAGTTTTCACCGTCCAGCTTGACCACTGCCTGCTGCCGCTGGGCCAGCATGGCGATTATACCGTTGCGGGCATCAGCAGTTGGGCCACTGGCAGGCGCGGGCGCGGCGGGTGGCGGAGTTGCCATGGGTGGCACGATGAGGGTAGGTGGCGCAGTGGGGCGTACCGCAGCCCTGGTGGGAGTTGGCACAGATGGGCGGGGCGGAGCAGGCGTGGAGGTTGCGGCAGGTGGATGCGGGCTGATCGGCGCGGGTCGGTTTACACCCGACTTCACCGCAATGGCGACAATGGTGGGCTGACTAGTAGACGATACCGTGGCAGGCACGATTGGCGATCTGGCAGTTGCCGTATTAGTCGGCATTGCCACTCGCTTGTTGCTAGCGGCAGCGCGGAGCGGGTGCAGCAGGGCTTGCGCGGGTGGTGCGCTGATCAGCATCGGAGTGGGCGTAGGAGACGGCGGTTGGCTAGCTCCCGCTGGCAGGGGCGCTACATTCGCCTGGGGCGCGGGTTGACCGTAGGGGAGGGTGGTAGGCGGTGGCGCGATGTAAGCAAAGCCGTTGCCCTCTGATTGCCGCGCCAACTGCACAGCGGTGATTGGCCCGCCTCGCTCAAAGGTAACTGCCCGCGAAACTGGCCCAGCATTGGTGGACAGGCCGTCAATGATCAGCGCCAGCGAAGCCAGCGTCCAGAAGCAGACGAACAGGATGTGGCTGAGGCGGATTTGGCGCTGCACAGGAGCCTGCATCAGGGCAACCTCCAAAGTGTGGGATGCAGAAGGTAGAAGGTAGAATGTAGTAGGGCTTCATCAGGGCGGGCAGCCACCCGCCCCTACGTTGCTGATACTCAGTTCTCAGTCCTCAGTTCTCAGCACTCGCCTACGGTGTTGGTGTGATGATGGTGGCAAGGCGGGTGGCAAGCAGGTCCAGGTCAGCCTTGAGCGCAGCCTGTTGGCGGCCATATGTCACCCAGTCGGGCGGGGTGAGAGCGAGGGCGGCCTGAGCGGCCTGGTAGTGGCGCTGGGTGGCAACCACTAGCTGATCGGTGGGCAGGTTGGCATCGGCGTTCACGCCGGGGGTGCCTTGCGGCAGTGGCGGGCTGGTCGGTAGAGCGACGGGTGTGCCTGGCACGGGCGTATTCAGCGTATTCGTGCCGCTTACCACCGTGCCGCTGCCCAGACCACTGCCACCTGCGGCAATCTTGCTGAACAGGCTGGTGAGCGCCCCTTGCAAGCTATCAGCGTTCGCCACCTGGGTGCCACTGGCGACGATGACCCTGATCAGCGATGGCTGGGGGTTGGTGGTTGCCTGCACATAGAAGGGTTGAACGTAGAGCAGAGAGTTGCCCGCCGGGATAACCAACAGGTTGCCGAAGGACACCGTGCTGCCCTGTTGACCGAGCAGGGTTTGCAACTGCGAGATCTCTGGATCCTGCCTGATACGGGCGGTCACTTGCTCAGGGCCGTCCACCTGCAACTGGCGGGGGAAGGCAATTACCGTGATCTTGCCATAATCCGCGCCATCGCTCTTGGCTGCCATCCAGGCCACCATGTTGTTCTTGTTGCGGGCCTTGAAGGGCAGCATCAGCAGGAACTCCTCCTTCTGTTCGCCGGGGATACGCATGATCACATAGTAAGCCTGCATCCGATCGGCAGTCTGCCCATTCAATTTCGAGGGAACCTGGGCCACGTTCGGGTCCACGCCGGGGATGTCCCAGGCATCGTCCTGATTGTAGAAGGTGGTGGGGTCGGTCTGGTGGTAGATGCGATACTGCTCGGCCTGCACGTTGAAGATGAACTCCGGGTAGCGCACATGTGCCTGAATGGCGGCGGGCATCTGGCTGGCGGGGGTAAACAGCGACGGGAAGATCTTGCTGTAGGTTTGCAGCAGCGGGTCGCTGGGGTCGTAGGCGTAGAAGGTCATATCGCCGTTGTAGGCATCAATCACGATCTTGACCGAGTTGCGGATGTAGTTGAAGCTATCGGGCTGGTCGGTGATATTACCATCGGGGTTGGGGCTGGGGTTGGATACTGGGCGGCTGTAGGGATAGACATTGCTATAGGTATAGGCATCCTGGATCCAGTAGAGCTTGCCGTTAACCAGGGTGATGTAAGGGTCGAGGTCGAGCAGCAGGAAGGGTGCAACCTTGTTGATACGTTCCTGGATGTTGCGGTTGAAGATAATGCGGCTCTGGTCCTGGATATAGTTACTGAGCAGGATATTGCCATCGCCGAAGTGGTAGGCGAACAGCGCCTTCTTCCAGAACGAGTCCATCGCCACGCCTGCGGTGCCGGTGTAGGTGGTGCGGGCATCGCCAGCGCTGGAGCGATAGTCGAACTCTGGCTGGCCGGTATTGACGATGATATAGGGAGACTGGGGGGTCTGGTTCTCACCGAAGTAGATCTCCGGGCGAGTTACCGTCAGGTTGACTGAGCTGCTGGGTGGCACCCCGCTAATAAAGAAGTTAGGCTGTCCTCCCGCGCCGATCTCGTTGACCGGGTTCATCGTCACGCCGTAGCCGTGGGTATACTGCAGCGTTTTATTTACCCAGGTTTGCGCCCCGCTGGGCAAACCCTCGGTGTTCAGTTCGCGGGCGGAAAGCATCACCTGGCGATAGTTGTTGTTGACTGTATAGCGGTCAATATCTATATCATTGAAATCGTAGTAGGTCTCCAGGCTCTGGCGTTGGCTGTAGGTCTTGAGCAGTGGGGCGTAATCCCAGAGGCGGATATTAGCAATGGTCTGCGGGCTGGCAGCGATGTCGGCCTGGCTCAGTGGCTGGACGTTATCGGGGCGCACCGTGATGTTGTTCAGGTTGAACGCCTGACGGGTGGCGGTAATATTGTTGGTAATATAGGGAGCTTCCAGCGAGATCTGGCTGGGCTTGACGATGAAGTTCTCCACAATGCCGGGGTAGACCGCGCCGACCAGGATGGCAGCGATAATCCAGAGGCCAATTGCACCCGCGAAGAGGCTGAGGGTGCGGAAACGGATATTGAGCAGCAGCAAAATTGCGCTGATCGAGGCAACTACCAGCAGGATCCAGTAGCCGGGCAGCTTGGCGTTGATGTCGGTGTAGTCCGCTCCGTATAGCACACTGTGGTCGGAGGAGAGCAGTTGGAACTGGTCGAGCCGGTAGCCGATGGCGAAGGTTGCAAGATAGAGCGCGGCGAGGATGCTGAGGTGGATACGCATTGCGGTTGGCACGGCAATGGGGATGACTACTGGCTCACTCACCCCGAAGATGCGCGGCAGGGTGATGCTAGTACCCTCCTGCCCCACCAATCGCGCCCCGCTGATATATACCGCCGCGACTGCGAAAATGCTGACCAGCAGCAGGGCGCTGACCCAGCCGCGTAGCGCGTCGTAGAAGGGCAGGGTGAAGACATAGAAGCCCGCATCCTGATTGAAGATGGGGTCGCTATTGCCGAACGAACTGCCGTTGAGGAAGCGTAGCACGTTCTCCCAGTTGCCCGACGCGCCGATAGCGAAGAAGATGCCGAAGATAATAGCAACCCCCCACACGATGGCGCGGAACTGGTTGGACGAGACGGTTAGCTCCTGGCCGGGGAAGAGCTGCTGAGGCACGCTGCCCCGCCGCGCAATCTGCAGGTTGATAAGTAGGAATGTGGCAGCGACAACCAGGGCGATTACGAACACCTGCCCTTGCACACTGATGCGAGTGGTATAAACCGAACTGAGATGCTGGCTGTCGAACCACAGGAAGTCTACCAGGAAGTTGAAGACAAACGGCAGACCGAGGAAGAGTAGCACGACTACGGCAATCACGATCAAACATCCACGCGGCATAATATAACCTCCGTTGCAACCACGTAACCGGGCGCACACCATACGCCAGCTTTGCCACATTTAGGGCCAACCACGGTTTGCCCCTACCAAACAGGGCGAGCGACGATTTGCACCGCGTTGCGCTAATTACATTGTACACTATTTTGCCCGATCGTGTAGCGCCTCCCAGGGCGGACGCAATCCATCCCTACGCTACACATACCTTTGTGGTATAATCCAGTATGTGGAAAGGTGGTGGGGATAAGTGGGCGATAGCCAGTTAATCTCTGTTGTTTGTACTTCATGCGGCGCTGATTACGCCGCCGACAAGCTACTGGGCTTCTGCACCGTATGCGGCAAGGTGCTGTACTGCGTCTACGATATAAAACAAGTACGGGCCAGCGTCACGCCAGAGCAAGTGGCGGCGCGCGGGCGCGGCATCTGGCGCTGGCAGGAGCTGCTGCCGGTGCGCCACGCCGCGAACTTCATCAGCCTCGGCGAGGGGTCTACGCCACTGCTGCCCTGTGGGCGACTAGCCGAACAGTTGGGCAGTGGCACCCTGATGCTCAAGGATGAGGCCGCTAACCCGACCGCCAGCCTGCGGGCGCGGGGATTGGCAGTGGCTGCCGCGATGGGGCGCGAGTATGCGGTGGAGGCCATCTCGGTGCCGTCGCTGGGCGATGTTGGTGACGCGCTGGCAGCATATGCGGCGCGGGCGGGGCTGAAGGCTTACGCCTTCGTGCCGCACGATGCCGCCACCACCCACCTTGCCGCCGAGGTAGCCAGCGGCGCGTTTACCTACCGCATCAACCGCATGGAGATGGAGAGCAATCAACTGGTACGCGCCCTGGGCCAACGCTTCGGCTGGTTCGATGTCAGCAGCCTGCGCGAACCCTACCGCATCGAGGGCGAGAAGACGCTGGGCTACGAATTGGCCGAGCAGTACGAATACAACTTGCCTGACGCACTTATCTATCCGCTGGGCAGCATTATTGGGCTAGTGGCTATCTGGAAGGGTTGGGCCGAGTTGGAGGCTATGGGCTGGCTGGGGTCACGCCGCCCGCGCATCTATGCTATTCAGACTGATGCCTGCGCCCCGCTGGTCGAAGCATTTAAGAACGGCTGGGATGAGAGCAAGACATGGGATCTCGGGGTGGACAGCCGCTATCCGCCGCTGCGCTTGCGCCGACAGATCGGCGATTACCTGGCGCTGCGGCTGGTGCGCGAGAGCGACGGGCGCATCATCAGCGTGAGTGAGGAGGACATTGCCGCCGCCCAGCTTGAGCTAGCCCGCGCCGAGGGCATATTTGCCGGGCCGGAGGGGTCGTTGGCGGTCGCTGGCCTAAAGCAGCTATGTCAGGAACACATTATCAGCCCCACCGCCAGCGTGGTAATCATCAACCCTACAGCTGGTATGAAGGAACCCCAGGTCGTCAGCCTCGATGATATGCCGCCAATACAGGCGGGGTAAATGCAGTTTTGAGTTTTGAGTTTTGAGTTCTGGATCAACTAAGTCCCCAGGAGGGTTTGGGGAGAATGGTGGGGCGTGTTCAACCTGTAAATATTCTGAACAGATCTGCTAGTTATCTTGAACAATTTTTGTGTCGGGAATGGCGGTACGCCGCCGAGTTACCGGGGGTTGGGGCGACAGCCCCATGCTGAAGCGCCCCTCATGACCATCGAGAGCATTCCCGCTGCCTTCACCTTTGCATGGTGGAGGTGTTTTTAGCATTAGTAGCGTTTGATAGCTCGGAAGCTCGCTCCCAACCCTCAGTACCTCGGCACGCAGCGGCCTATCCGCACCGCTACTGCCATTCACCATTTGTGGCTGAGATTTAGCTGACAGGGAGAAGGCTTTTGCTTTCGCCAGTTTCTATACTTCAACCGCAGCGGTGCTTAGGGTGCGGATGCGCGGCACGAAGATGGCGATAGCGAGGACAATAGTGGCGCAGATGATTGCGCCGATGCTGAGGGCTACTGGCGCACCAAAGCTCTGAGCCACTGCACCCGCCTGCATACTGCCGAACGGCACCAACCCCATGTTGCTCAACATCCAAACGCTGAGTACCCGCCCGCGCATCTGGCTGGGGACGTTGGCTTGCAACACGGTGTTACCGCTTGCCATGAAGGTAATCATCCCTGCGCCGAGGAAGGCCATCGCCACCATCGAGACATAGAGGTTGGTACTGAGCGCGAAGACCAGCAGCGCGGCGGAGAAGGTAAAGAAGCCGATTAGGATCAGCTTGCCCTTGTGCGGGTAATCACTCTTGGCCGCCAGGGTCAGCGCCCCAATCGTTGCGCCCACGCCCATTGCGGTCATTAGCGCCCCTTGCCCTGGCAAGCCCACGTGCAACACGTCGCGGGCCATCACCGGCATCAGCATCGAGTAGGGGAAGGCGAAGATAGTCAGCACGGCGGCCATCGCTATTAGCATCATCAGATCGGGGCGGCTACGTAGATAGGTCAGCCCATCCTTCAGGTTCTGCAAGCCACTGCCAGTCGCTTGCCGCCCCGCATTGCTATTCACGATTTTAATCGTCATAAGGGCGAAAATCACCGCCGCGAAGCTCAGGCTATTGATGAAGAAGCAACCGGCGAAGCCCGCCAGCGCCACCAGCGGCGCGACCAGCGAGGGGCCGATGATGCGGCTCATATTGAACTGCGCCGAGTTAAGCGCCACCGCGTTGAGCAGATCCCTGCGCCCCACAATGTCAATCAGGATTGACTGGTAGGCGGGCGCATTGAACGCATTGGTGGTGCCAATCAGCACGCTGAGGCCAATGATCAGCCAGATGTTGATCACGTTGGTGAGGGTGAGCAGAGCCATAACCATGGTCACGGCCAGCAGCAGGCTCTGGGTCATAATCAACAGGCGGCGCTTGTCGCGGCGGTCAGCAACTACCCCCCCCACCAGGGTGAAGAGCAACACCGGCAATGAGGTGGCGAAGCTGACCAGCCCGACCATGAACGGCGAGTTGGTTAGCTGCAGCACGAGATAGCCTTGCGCCACGGTCTGGATCCAGCTGCCGATGTTCGAGGTGAAGACGCTACTCCAAAAGATGCGGTAATTGGCATTGCGTAGGGCGCGGAATGATGCGGGGATCCACAGCCACGACTCGTGGCCCTCGACCTCGACCTCGCTGCCAACTAGCGCCCCTACCTCATCGGTCTTTACCAACTCAGGGATGGAAGCCAGGGCCAACTCCGCAGCCTTATTGTCAGGCATGGCAGGGATAATTGCCTGGGGGATAATTGCGCTCTCAGTGGTATTAGCGCGGCTTTGCAATGTTGCGGTCATTTTTGTTCTCCAAAGATTGTTATCATAGTAGTTCAGCAGAGCCGAACAACGGTTCGCCCCCGCATTACACGTTCACTTTACGGCGCAACTGTGTAACTGCAGTTATGATTGCGCCGTCTCGCCCTCGATCTCGGCGAGGCGGGTGCGATAGTGGTTCTGTTTCTCTTCAAGTTCGCCGCGCATCTGCTCCAGCGCAGCGATGCGGCTGTTGATGATTGCTACCTGCTCCTCGGTCGCGGTAAGCAAGCCTTCCAGCTTGCGTCGGCGCGAGGCAGCATCGGGGTGCTGACGATACTGGTCGCGCATCTGCTCCTTGGCCTCCTCGGCATCGAAGATGCGCTTGATACCCTCCAGCGAAAAGCCCAGCACATTCTTTAGCTGAATAACCCGCTCGATGCGGGCCACCTCGTCGGGCGTGTACAGGCGGAAGCCGCCGCTCATCCGCGACGGTGGGGGAATCAGGCCACGCTCCTCGTAGTAGCGCAACGCACGCTGGGTCAGACCCAGCTTCTCAGCCACTTCGCCGATTTGCAGGTACTGCTCCTGCTCGGTAGTGATCTGATTATCCGGTTCAACTGTCATAATTGGCGCTGCCATTTTGGGAAACTCCTTCGCGCGGGCGAACCGTTGTTCGCCGCTTTTACACCGGGCGAACTGTTGTTCGCCCCTACATAATATTTATATTATACCGAACTCTTACGTTAACGTAAAGGTAATGGTGATACATCTTTAGTCGGATTCTCAACATTAACAACGGGGTGTGACGCACGTCTCTGGGCTTATCTGACGGGTGCGCGTCACGTTTTTGCATATCCAACCAGGGCGGACGCAATCCGCCCCTACGCCACACATACGTTGCAAGAATGTGACGCACACCCTTATCTGACCTACCACTTGCACGCTGCCTACGCTAATGCTAGAATGAGATAAATCGCAATAAATAGGCCAATAAGGAGGACTAAGATAATGAAGATGATCAGTTTCAGCATCGGTAACGATAAGCGAAGGCTGGGGGTGGTGTTGGACAATGCGACCGGGGCGCAGGTGGC
This sequence comes from Chloroflexia bacterium, assembly GCA_038230695.1. Lineage (GTDB taxonomy): Bacteria > Chloroflexota > Chloroflexia > QHBQ01 > QHBQ01 > QHBQ01. The sequence continues at coordinate 3,340 of JBBRMT010000078.1, read as the reverse complement.
GGAGATCGCGCCGCTGCAAGCGCTGTTCTTTGGCGGCCAGCAGCGGGAGAAGATGCTCACCGAAGATCTGGATATGATTGGCTTCCTGGCAATGGGCAATGCGGGAAAGCAGAGCGTGGCCTTGCTGCTCGACCACCTGTATGCCGACCCCACCAACGCAAACCGCGAACAGGGCGAGTTCATCCGCCCACTCAGTGCGGTGCGGGTACGCCCTCCAGTCGCCAAACCAGGGAAGATCATCTGCATTGGGCTGAACTACCGCGACCACTGCGCCGAGCAGAACAAGCCCATCCCTACCAGCCCCATTATCTTCGCCAAGTACAACAACACTATCATTGGCTCCGGCGATCCGATCATCACCCCGCCGCTGACCGAGGCGCTAGATTATGAGACCGAATTGGCGGTGGTTATCGGCAAGGCAGGCAAGGGCATCAGCGAGGCCGACGCGCTGAACTTCGTGGGCGGCTACATGATTATGAACGATGTGACCGCCCGCGACTTCCAGCGGCAGGATGGGCAGTACGTTCGCGCCAAATCGCAGGACACGTTTGCGCCCTGTGGCCCCTGGCTGACAACCGCCGACGAGATACCCAACCCGCAGAACCTTAGCGTGGATGGCTGGGTCAATGGCGAAGTGCGCCAGCACAGCAACACCGCGCAGATGGTGTTCGGGGTAGCCTACTTGATTAGCTACATCAGCGCGGGTATCAGCCTGGAGGTAGGCGATATTATCATCACCGGCACGCCGGGCGGGGTGGGCGAACATATGCAACCGCCCCGCTTCCTCAAGCCTGGCGATCTGGTCAGGATGGAGATTACAGGGCTGGGCAGGCTGGAGAACCCGGTCAAATAAGTAATTAGTGATTGGTGATAAATTGCCCTATCTATAGAAGCAAAAACAAAGAGCGCCGACCCGAAGGTTGGCGCTCCTTAATTGAACAATCGCCTGAGCGCATAAAGCCCCATTGACCCGAAGGCCCGCAGGGCTTCATGTTTCTTCGATTGTCCTACTTAACGCCCTCTGCCAGAGGGCATCACCTGTCAGTCTGGTATCTCACGAACAGGACGTGAGGCTTGAGCAGAGGGAACATAATGTTACTCCTTTCTTGCTCGTGCTGCCAGGTCACGGATGTTTCCTGGGGCAATACTTGCCTAAATCTTACCACAGGAAACACGGTTTGTCAAGGGCGATCGGGCAATTTTGGGAAAATTAGCCCAAATGGGTAGTGATAGGCGTGGTAAGTTCCAGGGTACGCAAATTGCTTAAGTAAGATGAAGGCAGCATAGCGCGTGACAGAATGATAGAAGTTGACGTTATAACCAGCGCATCAGCAGAAGGCAGTTTTGCGCTTGAGGCTGCACAGAGATCAAAATCAGGTAGGACTCAAGGAAGGAGACAGTAACATGGCTACAGTAGTAGGGTTGTTCCGTGACATGAACCAGGCTGAACAGGCGATCAACGACTTGAAGGCGGCCGGTTACGACCCCAGCCGCGTTGGCGTAGTCACCCGCAGCAAAAGTGAAACCCAGAATGTAGTGGGCGACACTGGCGTACGCGACGCTGGCACCGAAGCCGGTGTGGGCGCAGTCGAGGGTGCAGTAGTTGGTGGCGGGCTAGCCGCCCTGATCGCCACAGGCATTATCGCCAGCATTCCGATCGTCGGCCCCGTCATCCTGGCTGGCTCGGCCCTTGCTTGGACCGCGCTCGGCGCAGGGGTAGGCGCAGTTACCGGCGCAGCCGCTGGTGGGTTGCTCTCCGGGCTGGGCGTTCCTGAAGATCAGACCACTTATTACCACGAAGCGATCGGTCAGGGTGGCATTCTGCTGACCGTGGATGCCCTCGACGACAGCGATGCGGCCAACGCCCGCACCATCCTCAACAACGCAGGCGCAGAGAACGTGGAGCAGCGCGTAGGTGGGGTTTCGACCACCACTGATGGCACCGCTGCCGCTCCTGTCTATAGCGATACTACTACTACTGCTACCACCAATAGCCCGCATAATGTCGGCGCGGATGCCGCTGGCGGGGCAGTGGCTGGCGGCGTGGCTGGTGCGTTGATCGGCGGGCCGGTTGGCGCGGTTGCGGGCGCAGCCCTGGGCGGCACGGCGGGCGGCGGCGCAGGCGCAGCGGCCAATTCTGCTGACAACAATGCCACTTCCTATAACGACACTACTTATAACGGCACCACTGGCAGCAACTGGGACACCACCAATACCAATACGTGGGATAACACTGCACCGGCCGCTAACGTCGGCGCGGATACTGCTGGCGGCGCGGCTACGGGCGCAGTTGCTGGCGCAGTCGTCGGCGGTCCAGTCGGTGCCGTCGTCGGTGGGGCAATCGGCGCAGCCACGGGCGCGGGCGCGGGCGCAGCAGTCAACGCTGCCGAGCATCACAATACCACGCCTGGCACGACGGTTGACAACGCCGCTTACAATGCAGGCAACGCCGCTGGCACAGTCGGTCATGAGGCCGAGAAGCCCCTGCCCGACCACAACCAGGTGGGCGGCGCAGTCCAGGAGACCTGGGGCAACGTCAAGCGCGGCACGGGCGAGGCAATTGGCAGCCCCGGCCTCGCTGCCAGTGGCGAGAAGGATGTTGTTCAGGGCGAGGAAAGCCGCGCCGTTGGCGATGTCCGCAACACCATTGGCGACAGCCAGCCGTAATCACAGCAAGCGAATAAACCAGGTAATGCGTGGGGTGGGCGATGGCCCGCCCCTTGCATATATCTCATTGTCACGTATAGTGCCAATTAGTCGAGCAGATGATGTATGATCCATAGGGGCGCGGGTTTATTGCGCCCATCCGTTTTACCATGCCATAAAGGAGGCAGACAAATGAGTGATACCAACGCTCCGTATAGCCCCGCCAAGCCCAGCGATGCCGACGAGCAGCCGTCTTATGCCACCGAGGCCATCAGTGGCGAGAGTGGATACGGCGCGGGCGAAACCGGCAGCATCAATCGCGGCAGCGAAAGCAGTGGCGTGACCAGCGACTCTGGAGATAATAACGGCAGCAAATATAGCGCACCCTTGCCGGACGGCACGGCGCAAACCAATGCCGCCGACCTGGATAACGCCGAGGCAGCAGGCGATATGCTGGCAAATAGTGGCGACGGCGCACGCTACTCCGAAGCCAACGTCACCGCTGGCGAACTGACCAACAGCGATCGCGGCTACGCCGCTGGCTTCGCGGGTGGCAGTGGCGCAGACGAGGCGCGGGGCTTCCGCACCTCATCCGACCCTGAATATGGCGAACGCGACATGGGGTATGGAGACGACAAGTAATCTTTTACTTGAGGAACAGATTGCCCCAACTGGTAGGGTTATTGTAGATGCG
>JBBRMT010000077.1:0-18760 GCA_038230695.1 Chloroflexia bacterium | reverse complement strand
GGATCTGGAAACGATCCTGGAAAACCGTCAGCAGCCCATGCCCGAAGACGACGTGCTGCGCTGGTCAATCCAGATCTGCGAGGTACTCAGCTACCTGCATAAGCATCAGCCCCAGCCGATCGTCTTCCGCGATATGAAGCCCAGCAACGTGATGATTGACTCGTCCAGCCGCGTGATGCTGGTTGACTTTGGTATCGCCAAGGTGTTCCAGAGCGACAAGAAGGGGACTATGATCGGCACCGAGGGCTACTCGCCGCCTGAGCAGTATCGCGGCGTGTCCGAGCCACGAGGCGACATCTACGCGCTTGGCGCAACCATGCACCACCTGCTGACCGGCAGCGACCCGCGGGGAGAAACCCCATTCACCTTCCACGAGCGCCCGCCCCGCCGCCTCAATCCGCGCATCTCGCCCGCCACTGAGGCAATTGTGATGCGGGCATTGGAATACGATATGAGCCGCCGTTGGAACAGCGCCGACGAAGTGCGTCAGGCGTTGCTCAGTGTTCTGGCCCAGCGTTCACCCACCGAGGCTGCCGCGCTGGGCGCGGGGGTGCTGCCAGTGATCAGCACTTCAGCAATGCCGCCTACCAATGGCGCAGCAGCTAGTGGCATGGTTGCTCCGTGGTCGCCTGCACGTGAGGCGCAGAGCGGCACCGCCGCGATGGATCTATCCACTGCTTCACCCGTGGTGGGCGAAACCACCACGATGCTATGGAGCTTCAGCAGCGAGGACGAAATCCGCTCATCTCCCTGTCTGCATAAGGGGTTGGTGTTTATCGGCTCCTACGACTCCAACCTCTACGCCATCAACGCCAAGAGTGGCGACTTTCTGTGGAAGGCAGCCACCGAGAACGGCATCGCCAGTTCGCCGACTGGCTGGGAGAACCTGGTGTTCGTTGGCTCCGAGGATTTTGGGGTATACGCCTTCGATGCGGTGCGCGGGCGGCAGGCGTGGGTCTTCCGCACCGGCGCACCAGTGCGCTCCTCGCCACGCATCAACAATGGCCTGCTCTATATAGGTTCCGATGACCAGCACATCTATTGCCTTGAAGCCAAAGGCGGGCGGCTGGTGTGGAAGTACCGCTGCTGGATGAACGTGCGCTCCTCAGCGGCATTTGCCAAAGGCAACGCCTACATCGGCTCCGGTGACGGACATATGTACGCCCTTGATGGGGGCAACGGCGCGTTGCGCTGGAAGTTCCGCGCCGGTGGCCCGGTGATGAGTACGCCCACCATTGCCGATGGCCTGGTCATCTTCGGCGCGATGGACAACACCCTCTATGCCGTGGATCTGGATAGCAGTTGGGCGGCCTGGAAGTTCCGCACCGACCACTACATCACTTCCTCACCAACCGTATCGGCGGGCCGCGTCTACTTCGGCTCGGTAGACGGTTATCTCTACTGCGTGGATTTGAAGAGCGGACGGCTAGTATGGAAGTACAAGACTGGCGGGCAGGTCACTTCGTCGCCGCGCATCTTCGAGGGCGGAGTCTACTTCGGCTCGGTGGATGAATATGTCTACTGCCTGAACGCCAGCAGCGGCAGCCTGCGCTGGCAGTTCAAGACTTTTGGGCCAGTACCATCCACGCCCTTGATTGACGATGGCATAGTCTACATCGGCAGCACTGACCATAAGCTATATGCGCTGGCGATCTAGGTGAATGTATAAGGCAGAAGGTAGATTGTAGATTGTAGGGGCGGGTTTGGTTCGCCCTTGCCGAAAGGCGCAATGAAAAGTAAGAGCAAAGATGACAATCAAGCGCTGGGCGCTCCACCACTGTTGGCCTACTTGCAATACGCCGCGCTCCGCGACCGAGGGCGGGAGAAAGCCAGCAACGAGGATAATACCTTCGCCCTGACCTGCCAGTTGCCGAGTCAGGTAGGAGGCGGCGCGGAACTGCCCTTTGGCCTGTTCATCCTTGCCGATGGGGTTAGCGGACAGCAAGCGGGTGAATACGCCAGCGCCACTGCGGTACAGAAGGTGGCAAGTGCGGCGATCCAGCACCTGCTCTTGCCCCTGTTGACCGAGCATGAGGCGGGTGCGGCGGGTGGGTCAATTACCGACATCCTCCGCGATGCAGTGGGTAACGGCAACTCCGCCCTGTTCGCGCTGGGCAACCCTGCCGAGGGGGTTAGCGCCCCGGCCAGCACCATTGTGGTCGCACTGGTGGTGGGGCAGCGACTCTACGCCGCCAATGTCGGCGACTCGCGCATCTACCTGCAAAGCAAGGATGGGCAGTTGCGCCAGCTAACCAGCGATCACTCGATGGTGGCGCGGCTGGTGGAGATGGGGCAAATGAACGCCGCCGAGGCGGCCAGCAGCAATCAGCGCAGCGTGCTATACCGCGCATTGGGCCAGGCGGCCACGGTGGAGGTGGATACTTACAGCGCCACGCTGGCGGAATATACCCGCCTGCTGCTCTGCTCCGATGGGCTGTGGAGCATGGTGCCGGATGAGCAGATTGCCACGATCCTGAATACTCACACCCACCCCTCCAGCGCGGTCGGCCAGCTAGTGGCTAACGCCAACGTGGGTGGTGGCGAAGATAATATCAGCGCAGTAGTGGTGGCGCTGGATTAGCAACATTTATCGGCCAATAAGGATACGAAAAGTGCAAACTCGACAATCAAAGAAACTAAAAACCTGCAAGGAGGCAATTCTCGTCACACTAATAGTGACGGCTGGCGTTGTTATATTCGCCTTGATCGTGTCCAACTACCAAGTGAGCAGAGCCAGGGCCGCTGTTCTGGCGCAGACAGGCTGCCAACCCCCAACATGGTGTGTGGTAAGTAGTCCAAATCCAGATTTGGTGTACAACGAATTGGATGGCATTGCCGTTATCGGCTACAACGATGCATGGGCAGTTGGTGTAGACGGTTTTCCTAACCGCTATAATCGCCGCGCTATAACCGAACATTGGGATGGCGGTAGCTGGACTGTGATCAGCCCCACCCAGAAAGGTGATGGCTCTAACAACCTTGCTGCGGTAACGGCAGTATCGTCCAACAGCGTGTGGGCAGTCGGCTCCTACTACACAGCAACTTATCCCAACAACTACTTCCAATATCCGCTTATCCAGCACTATAGTAATGGCTCGTGGCAGGATATTTCTGGCACGATCTCACCCGATGCAATGTGCGGGGGGTCTGCCCTGGCGGCGGTAGCCGCTCTGTCAGACAACGATGTTTGGGCCATAGGAGCGTATAATGTTGGCGATACGGGTATGTGTTTTCCGCCGCCAAATCCACCAGCTACCAACGTGAAGGTGAACCACCCTTATGCCCAACACTGCTCCCTTCAACCAGTTGTAACTTGTACCCTCACGCTACCGCCATATGCAGGAGTCGGATATAACGCTGTCAATGGCATAGCTGCGATTAGCACGACCAATGTATGGGCGGTTGGCTCATATTCTTCGGATGGCATACCCCGTAGCGTGGGCGCACCGCGCCCGCTCATCTTGCATTATACAGGCGTATGGACAACTACCACTAGCCCTTCTTTGACTGTTGACTCCGTTTTGAACGCTGTAGATTATTATAACGCAAACGATATCTGGGCCGTCGGGACGCAGCTAGTAAGTGGCAGTCAGCAAACACTGGTTGAACACTACGATGGAAGTATCTGGAAAGTCGCTAATAACATCCCCAACCCCGGCGCAAACAACATTCTGCGTAGCGTCTTTATGACGAACGAGCGGGACATATGGGCGGTAGGTCAATACGATACTAATAGCAGCACCAACTCACTTATCCTACATTGGCACGGCTTCAGCAACAATGACATCAATGGTGATAAGTGGGATGTGATTACTGGCACCAATCCCAGCACTTATAATAATCAGTTTATGGGCGTGGCAGCGGTGCCGGGCAACTCAACACCGATCACACATACTTGGGCGGTTGGTAGCTACAACTCTGGGGGCAACACATTGGTCGAGAATATCGCTGCCCCTCCTGCGCCTATCTCTACGACCAGCTATTACGAAACGTCGGTTGACCCGAACGCCCACTATCAACAAGGCTGCGCTGCAGCACAGCGAGGAGAAAACGGCGTTGTTGTGCTTGATTACGGAAAACCGAAGGACTGGGGAGCTAGTTCATCGCATAGTCGGTATGGGACTTTGTTGGTCGGCACAGGAGCAACGGCATATATTACTAGCTCATCCTTCTCAGGCAACGAGATCCAATATTCGGTGGAAAGATTTGCAGATGGCTACGCTAATTGCTATGGCAAAACCCAAACATCAACAATCACCATAGCAATTGGTATAAACAATCACAATGAAGATGGTCTAGCCTCGCTAACCAGCGCCCACGCTGCTGCTTGGGCAACCATGACAAATCAAATTGCAAACCACGTAGTATCATATAGTATGATAAGCGGGATGGCCGCTGCGATTGACGCAGAGCCTGATTTTGCAGACCAAAGTTCGACAGACTATGATTTTTCAAAAGTGCTGACTTGGACAAATGCATTTAGTGGTCAAAGCTTTGAATCCTACTATGACTTTGGCAGCACGGATGGTTATCCATGTCCGCGCCCGGAGCCGCCTCTTCCTCCCAGATTGGGTTGCTCGAACTGGTCAGCTAGTCAATTCTACACGCTAACTTGGGGAATACCAGCAGCTCGACCTATCCCTGAAATTTACAAGCCACTGTATGCATCGGAGTGGTACCAGCTGAAACACTGGGCGCTAGACAACCATCTCGACCTACCGCGCTTCTATGGAGAAATGACGGAATGCCAGTCATCAAGTTGTACGCCTCCTAATGATTACAGTGCAGAACAAGGCTGGCAGACCCTTTGGATGAAACTGAACGGTGATCCAAACATGGTTCAATCACTAATATGGTCGACTGATGTTGTGTGTAGTAACGGCAGCCCACGACAGGGATGCAAACCATAGCGATTTTCTGGAAAACTTCCTGAAGTTTAAACTTAGAAAGTGGGAACAGGAACATGAAGCCGATACAAACACCAAGCCAGATGCACTCAGTATTCGTTGTGCTAGTAGTTGCAGCTCTGCTAGTAGTGGCGATCGCCTGCGAAACACCTGATCAGCAGCCTGCCAGTAACTTCGCCGCAAATGTAGCTCAAAGCCCTACTGTCCTGCTCACATATGCAGCCACTGCCCAAGTAGCCGCTACGGTCAACGCAGCAGCCACATTTGGTGCCTACAAGGCTACCACTATAGCGGACGAGGACAATAGACTAAACAGTCTGAGAACCCAAGCTGCTCAAACCCAAACCCAACTAGCTCTGACACCAAGCAACACACCGGGGCCACCAACGGCAACCTTCACCCCTAGCCCTCCAACCGATACCCCAGGCCCACCTGCGCCTACTCCAACCCTGATACTGGGGATGGTAGAATGCGTCCCTTCGACATCGGGGTTTCCTTACGTGGAGTATTCATGTTGGCGTGGGCTGGTCAATGGACAAATCGTTGATGTGAGTTCTGGAAGAGAGAGGATTGATTTTGCCAACGAAGATCCATACCAAGGCGTTGTCTTCGTATGGTCTGCTGATGGCTCGTACCAGACTTACAGGACACCCACGAAGGTAGGGGGGGTTAAGATCTCCTCAGCTAGCGGCACGCAGATTACCCTAATAAACTGGGGCGTTGGCACGACTTCAGCAACTTTCGTCTTCGACCTTGCCACTCGCCAGTTTGAGACACAATCCGGCACGCCAATACCCACAACTCCAGTAGTGCCATAATCTGCAACTTCATTTAAGGTCGAACAATGAAACAGCCTCAATCACAACCGAAGGGCGTATCTCTACTAAGGAGCAGCATTGCCGCTGCATTTATCCTAAGCGTAGCTATCGCCTGCGAAACACCCAACAATCCCTCTGTGAGCAACTCCGTTGCTAGAGTGGCGCAGACACCGACGCTCGATCAGCTTGTCAATCCAAGCCGCACTCAGAGCTATGTCCTCACGCCCACGCCAACTATCAACCCAGCTAACGCAACGTTTATTGCGGTTAAACTGACGGAGATATACATTGATGATCATTTCCCTCAGATAAAGGAGACCGCACTCGCCGGAACCGCAACTGTAATTGCGCTGACCCCTACGTATACCCCAACCCCAACAATGCCTACGCCTACAATGGGTCCACCCGAACCCACCCCCACCTTGCAGATGGGCATTGTAGACTGTGGTGCTGATACAGCTGGGTTCCCTTACCTTGAATATAACTGTTGGCGCGGCAGTGTCAATGGAAGAGGTACGTTCCTTAGTGCCGGAAGGGAACGTGTAGGGGCTGGAGGAGACCCATCTCAAGGATTTCTACTCATCTATTACCCGCTACCTTCGGCAGAATACAAGACACCGTCCAAGTCAGGTACAGTGAAGATTGTGTCAGTAAATGGGACGCGGGTAAATCTTATGGCGACGGATCCTGATGACTCTTCTACTACCTTCACCTTCAACCTAGCTACCCACCAGTTCGAGACCCAATCCGGCACGCCGATACCGACAACGCCGGTGGCACCATAGCCGTTACCGAGTGGATAACAATGAGCCAGCGTCAAACACAACCGAAGAGCGTATCGCCACTAAGGAGCAGCTTTGCCGCTGCGATCATCCTTAGCGTAGCGATTGCTTGTGATCGTTCCAACCAGCAGGCAAGCACTAACAATGCCGTCCAAGACCTTCTGACCACTAGCACACCACTTATCAACCCAGCCAACGCAACGCTCATTGCGGTCAAACTGACGGAGATATACATTGATGATCATTTCCCTGAGATAAAGGAGACCGCACTCGCCGGAACAGCAACCGCCATTGCCTTGACACCAACCTACACCCCAGCACCGATGCTACCAACTCCAACACTAGGTCCGCCCGAACCTACCCCCACCTTGCAGATGGGCTTGTTTGAATGCAATCCAACTGCGGGCTTCCCGTATGTGGAATATAGCTGCTGGCGCGGGGTAGATGGTGGAAGGTTTATATATGTGATTGCCGGGCGCGAAAAACTAGGTGCTGACGGAGACCCGGGCCAAGGTATTATCATGGTATTCCCGCCCAATCCTTATCAGGTATATAGAACACCAGGTCATGTGGGTGCGGTACAGATTGCATCTGTTGATGGGACAACATTTACATTGTTGGCAGTAGATCCGGCGACTCCTGCCACCTACATTTTCAACCTCGCCACCCGCCAGTTCGAGACACAATCCGGTACGCCCATCCCGACGACTCCGGTAGCACTATAACTCCAGCTTTGACATTATTCAGGCAAAGAGGTTAAACTATGAGCGAACAACCTAGACCAGCCAGCACACTAGCCACTAGCGGGGCGGAGACTACCCTGGCGCTTAGTTATGTCTTTAGCACGCCCGCGATTCGACCAACCGCGGATCGGCAATTGCTCTATCTGTTGGTGCAAATCACGCCGACCCAGGAGAAGGTGATCGCCAAAGTGCCGCTCAACCTCTGCCTGGTGCTGGACCGCAGCTCTTCGATGCGCGGCGAGAAGATGGAGCGGGTCAAGGAAGCGGCCCGCTACGTGGTAGACCAGCTTGGCCCCGCCGACACCTTTTCGGTCGTCACCTTCAACGATCGCGCTAACGTGGTGGTGCGGGCGCAGCGAGTCACCAGCCGTGATAGCATCAAGAACATGGTGGATGCCATCGAGTCGCGGGGCGGCACTGAAATGGCAAGCGGTATGGCTACTGGCCTCGACGAGATTAGCAGCGCATACTCGCCAACCGCGATCAACTATATGCTGCTGCTAACCGATGGGCAGACCTATGGCGACGAGGAGCAGTGCGTAAACATCGCCAAGCAATGCGCCGATCGTAAAATCGTCATCTCCCCACTGGGCATTGGCGATGAGTGGAATGAGGATCTGCTGGAAACCATCGCCGCCCGCACCGGCAGTTCGTCTGACTATATTGACACTGCAGCCAAGATCGTGGCCGCTTTCCGCAGCAAGGTAGAGGGTTATCGCTCGGTGTTCGCCCGTAACGCCACGCTGAACTTTTACCTAGAGCAAGGCAGCGAGATCCAGCGCATCCACCGCGTCAGCCCCGCGATTAGCGAAATGTCCTATGATGCGCCGCAGTCGGTAGCGCAACGCATCGCTGAGGCGAATATAGATTATAATGAGATGGCGATAACCACGCCTCATGATGAGGCCGCTGAGGAGCAACCCGCCGCCAGCGAACCCGGTCAGCAGCAGCCACGCATACGCAGCTTGCTGGGGTCGCGGATGGCGAACCTGAGCGGGACGGTAATTGGACAGAACAGCGCATCTTCCGCTAGCCCTGCACCTGGCTCATCGCTACGCGAGATGTTCGAGCGTCCTTTGCCACCGCCGAAAGCGAAGCCAATTGAGGAAGTGGCCGATGGTGAACGTGGCAACGTGCTGATTGGCGAAAGCGAAGCCCGCGCTGGCCTGCAAGAGCGGCAGGTGAAGATGCGCGAGAGCGAACGGCAGCAGGAACACGAACGGCAGGATCTGGAACTACGCCTCAGCCCCAGCCGCAACGCGCAACTGGTGTCGGTGCCACTCGGCCACCTACGCGGCGATGAAGAACACGTCTTCCTGGTCGAACTAGTTACCAGCCCGCAAGCGCCGGGTACACGGCGAATTGGCCGTCTGGCAGTGGTGTTCGACTCACCAGGGCAGCCAGGTGGCACGCAGGCAGTTGCCAACGACCTGCTGCTGGGCTTCAGCCTTGAGGTCAAGCCGCCCTACGAGCAGAATGCGGTAGTCAAGTCGGTGGTGGAAAAGGTAATCGCCTTCAAGTTGCAGAATCGGGCGTGGCAGGATCTGAAATCGGGCGATGTGCGCCAGGCGACGATGCGGCTGAAGATGGTTGTTACCCACCTGCTATCCGCAGGCGAGGCCGAGCTGGCGGGTGCAGTCAATGCCGAGATTAACCACCTGGAAAACTTCGGGCAAGTGTCGCGCAGTGGCACCAAGAAGATAAAATATGGCACCCGTGGGTTGGCCGCCAACCCTACCACATCAAAGCTGTTCAAATCGGCGCGGCTGAATACCACCAGCATCGCGCAAAGATAACCGGGAGTGGATATCAAACACTTGTAGAGGAGTGAACGATGATTAAATGCCCAACTTGTGGCAGTGAGTACGTAGCTGGCACGATGTTCTGCGAAAACTGTGGCACCTACCTGGTCGGTCAAGGCGAGGGTGGCGATGTCAGCCCCAACCCCAGCGTGAGCTTCACCGGCTCGAACCTGGCGACCCCCGCCCCAGCAACCGTAACCACCGATCCGTTGGAAAGCGGGCAACCAGCCACGACCAGTGGTGATAAGGAGAGTCCCTCCGGCACGCTGCCGCTGCCAGCCAGCAGCCAGGCGCTTAACGGCCCGCCTCGCGCCCGCCGCCTGCGCCTGCTGATCCTGAATACTGGCCGCCTCAGCAACTGGCTGCCCGAGGGTGAGGTGGAGATTGGCCGCACCGACCGCGCCAACGGCATCTTCCCACAGGTTGATCTCGATCCCGAAGGCGGTTACGAAGCGGGTGTTTCGCGTAAACACGCCCAGATCACCAAACAGAGTGAAGTCTTCTACATCAAGGATCTGGGCAGCGTTAATGGCTCATTCCTCAACAAGCAGCGCCTTGCCCCTGAAACGCCGCAGCCGCTCAAGGATGGCGACGAACTGCGCCTCGGCAATATCGTGATGAAGGTCGTGCTGGAGAGCAACTAATGCCTAAAACGGTCCTGGTTCATGTCGCAGGTGAAGATGCCATCCTGGCTGAGATGGATGATTTGCCCAACCCTACCGACTCGTTCATTACCATCACCAATCCACGGCGCAAGGATGGCAAGCCGGTGGGCTACCTGGCGGGCAGTATCCGCAGCGTGATGTTCCCCTGGTGGCGCATCAGCTTTGTGGAGGTGATGGTCAGCGAGGCGGAGCAGCGCGAGATCGTCGGCTTCTATCGCGAAGGAAAGTAGGTGTTTGTGGCCGATAGGCAGCGCAAAATCGCGGTGTTCCTGCTGCTGCCCATCGGCGACACGCTTTTTACCACCCCCGCGCTACACGCGATTCGCCTTGCCAACCCTGATGCCACCATCCACGCGCTGGTTTTTCCCGCTAACCGCGCCATCCTCGAAGCCAGCCCCGATATTGATGGGCTAATTGACTACCCCACTCGCCAGGATTGGGCGCGAAAGTGGGGTCTACGTCGCTTCCTCGGCCTGTATTGGTGGCTGAACCGCCAGGGCTACGATATGGTAGTAGAGTTCTGCCCCTCGATCCGCTGGCTTACCTTCATCACCACCCCTCCCCAGATACCCCTCAAAAAAAGGGTGGATATTCCTTTTCCCCCTTTGTTTTGGCTGCTGCCTGGTACGGCGCGGCAACGCTGGTGGCGGCGGCATCATGCGGTGGAGATTTACAACCGCATCATCGCGGAGGGGCTGGGGCTGAAGGTGCGACAGGATCGGCTGCACCTCAAGCTGCGGGAGCGCGACTACGATGCTGCCCACGCGGTGCTTACCGCGCATGGCGCGAACCCCCGTCGCCAGCGCATTATTGCCATTCACCCCGGCGGCGAGGGGGTTAGCGGGCTAAAGCGTTGGCCGACTGACTGCTTCGCCACCCTTGCTGATCGGCTGATTGAACGCCACGATGTCCACATCGTGCTGCTGGGCGGGCGCGAGGATCAGGAGTTGAACGCCGAGGTGGTCGCGCAGGCGCGACGGCACGACCGTATCCTTAATCTAGCGGGACAGACAAAGTTGCTGGCAAGCGCGGCGATCATCCAGCAGAGCCAGCTATTCATCGGCAACGACTCCAGCCCCTTGCACATCGCCACAGCGGTCGGCACGCCGGTGGTGGGCATCTACGGGCCAACCAACCTGTATAATTATCGCCCCTACCTGCCGCTGGAAGAGTGGGGCCGCACCTGGCAGGTAGTCACCCCGCCCCACTACCAGGCCAGTTCCTTCTTCCTCGGCGGCCAGCCCTTCTGGCGCAAGCACGATGACCGCAGCGGCAGCATCGGCAGCATTACGGTAGAGGCGGTGCTGGCGGCGGCGGAGCAGGTTATGGATGGACAATTTATGAATATTGATGTGCCTGCCATATTGACGGCAGCATTAGATTAAAGTATAATCCCCCAAGCGCCCGCCGCTGGCAGGGAGCAATTTGGCCTATGCCCACTTGAAAGGTAGAACCGCATCATTATGTCAACTCCGCCTTATAACCCCATTCTTCGCAATAAATATAACAATGCTACCCTGAACAAGCTGGCTGATGATTACATCGCCGCGATGCTGGCGTTCTCGCCCCACGCAGGCACGTATCTAGGTCTACATGAGTACGACGGCATCGCCCCTGACCGCAGTGCCAAGAATATAGCGCGATATGTGCAAACCGGCCACAAGTTGCTGGCCCGCGCTGACAAGTTGATTGCGGACAAGTCGCTTGACGCTAATGAGCAGCTCGATCTGGCGATGCTGCGCCTCAGCGTGCAGGCCGAGTTGCAGCGGGTCGAGGAGTTGCGCCTGTTCAACCGCCAGCCCATCATCTACAACGAATATCTGGAGATCGGCCATTATATTTTGCAGGATTACAAGCCGGTAGCCGAGCGAGTCGCCAGCCTGATTGAACATGAGCGGTCCTTCCCCACCCTGATTGCGGAGGCGCAGGCTAACCTCGATGAGCAACTGCCGCTGGCCTGGCTGGAGCAAGGACTGATATTCTATCGTGGACAGTTGGATTTCCTGAGCGGTCAACTGGTGGAGATGGTGCGCGGCGCAGCCGATGATAAACAATTCGCTGCGTTCGAGCCGATTAACGCGGCGGCAGTAAAGGCGGTGGGCGAGTTTATTACCTGGCTGGAGGGCAAGCTGGCGACCGCTGCGCCGGAGTTTGCGCTGGGCCGTGCGGCATTCGAACAGATGGTGAAGTACAACGAGGGGGTAGACCTGTCGCTGGATGAATTGATTGCCGCAGGAGAGGCCGACCTGAAGCGCAATGAGGATACGTTGCGGGCCACCGCCGCACAGATTGATGCCAAGAAGACGGCGGAGCAGCTACTAATCGAGCAGTCTGCCAACCACAGCACGGAAGAAAGCCTGATCCCCGACACCGCCGCCCGGCTGGAGCGCATCCGCCAGTTCATCCTCGACCACGACATTATCACCATCCCCAATGGTGAGCATTGCAAGGTAATCGAAACCCCGCCCTATATGCGCTACTCGTTCGCCTTTATGTACACGCCCGGCCCGTTCGAGCAGGAGAAGGTGGATTCGTATTATTTCGTCACGCCGGTGGAGAAGGATTGGAGCGAGGCGCAGAAGGAAGAGTGGCTGCGCTACCTCGACAACTACAGCATGGAGGATGTCAGCATCCACGAGGCGTACCCCGGCCACTACGTGCAGTTTATGCACGCCAACCTGATTGACAGCCAGCCGCTGCGTAAGGTGATGGGCAGCTACGCCTTCATCGAGGGCTGGGCGCACTACTGCGAACAGATGATGCTGGAGCAGGGCTACGCGGGCGGCGACCCCCACCTGCGGATGGCCCAACTGCGCCAGGCGTTGGTGCGCGACTGCCGCTACGTGGTGGCGATGAAGATGCACGGTCAGGGCATGAGCGTGGACGAGGCGACCCAGTTCCTGATGAAGCACGCCTTTATGGACGAGCTACCCGCCCGCACCGAGGCGCGGCGCGGCACCTTCGACTTCCTCTACTTCGGCTATACCCTGGGCAAGCTGCTCATCCTCAAGCTGCGCCGCGACCTGATGGCCGAGCAGGGCGAGGAGTTCGACCTCAAGCAATTCCACGACAAGCTCCTCAGCTACGGTTCACCGCAAGTGCCGCTGGTGCGCCGAATGTTGCTGGCTGATGCGGAGGGGAGTGGGGTGCTATAAGATGGGTTTAGCTATGATAGGCGGCGGCTGGGTATGGAGCCGCCGAGGGAAAGCGAGGAGTAGAGTGGGTAATGATGAGCAACAAGCAGAGAGGGTAACAAGTGAGGAGGGCGTGCTTTACGTTATTGGCACCCACGGCCAACCCGATATGTCGGGTATAGTTCGTGGAGTAGGACGTTCAGTTGGGGTAATGAAGCCATAGAACCTTGAAACGCTTTGTGCTAACGCTGAGGCGGATGGCACTCGCCCAGCAACCCTCACAACGCCCCACGTGACCGCCAACTTCACCCCACCTATTCCGCATCTTCCGCAACATTCCGCGTCTTCCGCGATTCAAACTCCATCAGCATCAGCGTGCCGCCAATCGCATAGACAGCATTGTAGCCAATGCGTTTTCCGAACATAGCAGCATCGGGGTGACGAGCCTGTAGACGACGACCGACACTAAGAAGATCATCGCCAATCTCATAATCGCCAGTCTCGATGTCAATGGAGATAATCTTGCCGATGTTATCATCAGTCTCCACCTTGCTGCGGATGCTCTGCTCGTAAAGCTGCTCGCCACGATCAGCGATCTCGTCGCCACTGAAACGAGGATGGGGCATAACCGGCCCCCTTTGCCAAAAACGCTCTACCTTGCGGGCAGAGCGTTCTTCTTTAATCTATTATCTTCACTTCAAAAGGGTAGCGCATGGGGGATTCGAACCCCCGATCTCATCCTTGAGAGGGATGTGTCCTAGGCCGCTAGACGAATGCGCCATTCGGCAGTGCGGCTTATATTGTACCAGTTACCCGCCGCTTTGTCAAGCTAAGTTCCGCAAAAAATGACCTTGACAAAGATCCGCACCTTTGTTATAATATGCCTACCGCAAGCGCAAACCTGCGGGGATGGCTCAGTGGTAGAGCGTCTCCTTGCCAAGGAGAAGGTCGCGAGTTCGAATCTCGTTCCCCGCTCCAGATATATAGAGCAACACAATGGCGACTAGCCTCAGCTAGCCGCCATCTTGTTTTTGCCATATACTTAGGCTGCCGCAAAATCAGCATGGTGGACATTGTAGCAGGGCGGGCAACCTCCCGCCCCTACGATTTACAGATACATAATCAGCATGGTGGGCAACGCATCAGGGCGGGCAAGAATTAAGTGCCACCAAACAGCGCCTCATATGTAATCGCCATAACTATGCCCGCCCCTACCAGCGCGATGATAATGATGATCATCTGAATATCGGGCTTGTAGTTGACGGGGCGGGGGGTTTTCGGTTTGCTAGGCATCTATCGGCTCCAGAAGCTCTAGCCGCCCCTCATAGATGAACGAGCGGGTGTTTGCCTCCACCGCATCAGGGTCAACCCGAAGGCGGGCCTCGCCAGTTTCGATCGCGGCGCGGGCTACGGCAGCAGCCACTTTGGGAGCAACCCGGTAATCGGTAGCCTTAGGGATAATGTAATCAGCGGTCAGTTCGCGTTCAGTGACCAGGTCGCTAATCGCCTGAGCAGCGGCAATCTTCATTGCCTCGTTGATCTGGCGAGCGCGGGTGTCCAACGCGCCACGGAAGATGCCAGGGAAGGCTAGCGAGTTGTTCACCTGGTTGGCAAGGTCGCTGCGGCCCGTGGCGACCACTGCTGCACCCGCCGCCTTGGCCTCCTCCGGCCAGATCTCCGGCACCGGGTTGGCAAGGCCAAAGACGATCGCTCGGTCAGCCATACTGCGGACCATCTCCTGAGTCAGCGCCCCCGCCTGCGATACACCAATGAACACATCCGCGTCGCGCACCACATCGGCCAGCTTACCCTTCAGCCCTGCCTTGTTGGTGAACGAGGCGATTTCGTCCTTGAAGGGGTTCATATCCTCTTTGCGCCCGCTATAGATCGCGCCGCGCCGATCGCAGAGCAGCACATCGGCCACCCCGGCGCTGAGGAGCAGCTTGGCACAGGCGATGCCTGCCGCACCCGCGCCGTTGAACACCACGCGAATATCGCCCAACTGCTTGCCCACCACCCGCAACGCGCCCACCAATGCGGCCAGCACCACCACTGCCGTGCCATGCTGGTCGTCGTGGAAGATGGGGATGTCGCACAATTCGCGCAGCTTGGCCTCTACCTCAAAGCAGCGCGGCGCAGCAATGTCCTCAAGATTGATGCCGCCAAAGCTGCCCGCGATGTTCTGCACCACCTGGATGAACTCGGCGGGGTCCTGGGTGGCGACACAGATGGGGAAGGCTTCCACACCTGCGAAGGTGTTGAACAGCACCGCCTTGCCCTCCATCACCGGCAAAGCGGCTCGTGGGCCAATGTTGCCCAGCCCCAGCACCGCGCTGCCGTCGGTGATGACTGCGACAAGGTTGCTCTTGGTGGTGTAATCGTAGACTGCCATCGGGTCATTCTTGATTGCGGCGGCGGGGGCGCTGGAATAGGGCGGTAGGTAGAACAGTTCCAACACCTTATCGTCGCGCACCGGGATCTTGCTACGCACCTCCAGCACGCCGCCATAACGACGATGCAACTCTACTGCTTCCTCCGCGAGGCTCACCGCCGAGCCGCTGGTAGGCTGGGCTGGGCCGCTGCGATCCTCGCCAACCGCTTCCGCGACCGCTTCGCTAGGAAAACCATTCTCGCGTTGGCCGCCCTCGCTTGCCAGCGCGGTGCGCGAACTGGTACGCACCGTACCACCCTTGCGCCCCTTCACCTCGCCACCACCCTCGGCGGCCACTGCCTCGGCCCTCCGCTGCCGCCCACTGCTATCTACCGCCGCGCCCTGCTCCAGATTGAAGGCCGAGCCTGCGCTATTAGCGGAACGCTTCTGGCGGGGACGCAACGGCAGCGAACCTTCGTAGGTAAAGGTGCGGGTGCGGGTCGCTACCTCTGCGGGGTCAACCTGCAAGCGGGCCTCGCCGGTCTCGTTGGCAACGCGGGCGACGGCAGCCGCCACCGCCGGAGCCACGCGGAAGTCGAACAACTGGGGGATGACGATGCCGCGGGCAAGATCCTCATCGCTGACCAAAGCGGCTAGCGCGTGGGCGGCGGCGATCAGCATCGCATCGTTGACCGTGCGGGCGCGGGTATCCAGCAAACCGCGCAGCACGCCGGGGTTGACCAGCGACATATCAAGCTGGTTGGCGCTGCCGCTCAGGTCGGTGGCCGTCACTCGCGCACCAGCAGCGATCGCATCTTCCTCGCTAATCTCCGGGGTAGGCACTGCCAGAGCGTAGACAATCGCATCCTTTGCCATACTGGCAACCATCTCCTTAGTCACCACGTTGGCCGCGCTCAGTCCAATCAGCACATCGGCATCCTTGAGCATCTCATCGAGCTTGCCGTTGCGCTCGGCGCGATTGGTCAGCTTGGCAAGCTCCCACTTGGCCCAGTTCATCTGCTGCGAACGGTTGGCGTGGATACTGCCGATGCGGTCGCAGACGATCAGGTGCTGCGGATCCACCCCTGCCGCCAACAGCAATCTGGCGGTGCCGATACCCGCCGCACCTGCGCCGTTGATGACAATGTGGGCGGTATGCAGATCCTTGCCCACCAGCTTGAGCGAGTTGAGCAACGCGGCTAGCACCACCACGCCAGTGCCGTGGGCATGGCTGTGGAAAACCGGCACATCGGCGGCGGCCCGCAGGATGCGTTCGATGGTGAACGCTCGTGGCGATGACACATCCTCGATGGTGATCGCGCCAAAGCCGGGCAGCAGGTCCACCGCCGTGCTGATAAATAGCTGGGTGTCCTGGCTCTTCAACACGATGGGAAAAGCATCCACCCCCGCGAACGTCTTGAAGATGACCGACTTGCCCTCCAGCACCGGCAAAGCAGCCTCGCTGCCCCCATTGCCCACCTCCAACATGGCAGAGCCGTCACTGAGCATGGCAATAGTGTTGCCACGGCAGGTGTAGTCGAACGAAGCGTCAGGGTGGTCGGCAATTTCCAGGCAGACCGCCGCTACGCCCGGCGTATACAGCAGACTGAGCGCCGAGGCATCGCGCACCGGCACCTTGCTCTGCACGCCAATTACGCCACGATGCTGCCGTCGGTAGGCCAGCACCTCTTCCTTGCTAAATGTTTCCCACATCGGCCTTTTCTCTCCTTTTGGGTACGTCCTCGGTTGGCTGGCCTATTATACTCCAATGATCGGCGCTGGGCAACCTGTGAACAAATATTAAGAACGCTGGTAGCGCATTGATGATCCAATGGATATTTCGTATAATCCAAAGTGTTCGTTGAACAGCGATTATCTGATCACGTAATAGTACCGCTGAAAAGTGGGCAATTAAAGCAAGGTAGTGGGATATGAACGAAGAGCAGAGACAGAAGCTAATTGAGGAAATCCTCGGCTTTAGCGACGCAATGATGCGACTATCCACTCGCCAGTCGGTGGGCGAGTTGCTGCATAGTGATTTGACCATGGCGCAGATGAAGGTTATCTACTATCTGAGCATCATTCAGCCCGAAGGGGCGACAATGAGTGAGCTAGCGAAGGCGCTGGCCGTCGGCCTCTCTACCGCTACTGGCATCGTAGATCGGTTGGTGGAACAGGAGCTGGTCGAGCGATGCGAGGATGCTACTGATCGCCGTCGTGTGCTGATCCAGCTATCGGCAAACGGCGTGGCGCAGGCGGAGGCGCTCAACCGTGGTCACAAAGCCTCGATTGTCGCCATGCTCACATCAATATCAGATAGTGATCTGCAGCAGATGGCCGAAGCCATGAACACGTTGCGTCAGGTGATAGCACGCTGGGCCGACGAACAGGATAGGGCTGCAACGCCGCAGCATCAACCATAAAACAGGCAGACTAACCTAAAGGAGAAACCAACCAACATGGAGATTTTGACCAGACTATCGTTGAAGCGAGCCGCCGTGGTCGTGCTGCTGGCGGTGGCGCTGCTGATTGGCGGCAGCGTGATCGCGACGCAACTCAGCACCGAGCTACTGCCAAACATTGACTTTCCGGTGCTGTCGGTAGTCACCATCTATCCGGGCGCAGGCCCTAACGATGTTGCCGATGGCGTTACCAAGCTCGTCGAGCAGCAAATCAGCGGGGTGACAAACCTGGATAGCATCCAATCTACCAGCGCGGAGAACCTATCGGTGGTGGTTGCGGGCTTCAAGTATGGCGCTGATCTGAAGGCAGCGCAGCAGACCATCGAGAGCAACCTTAAGACGATCGCCCTCCCCACCAACGTGCAAGCGCCCAAGGTGGTGAGTTTCAACTTCAACAACCTGCCCGTGCTGCTGCTGAGTCTGACCAGCAGCGATGGCAAATTGTCGAGTGGCGACCTGGCAAAGATCGCCAATGACACGATTGTGCCGCAATTGAGCAAGATTGACGGGGTGTTCAGTGTTGATGTAAGCGGGGCCAACACCAAGCAAGTGCTGGTTACGCTCGATGCCACCAAGATGCGGGCAGCGGGTCTAACGGTACAGCAGATCAGCGGCATTTTGCAGGCCGACAACATCAGCTTCCCCAGCGGCACGGTGATCGAGGCGGACAAGAGCGTGCCGGTACGAACTAGCTTCACCATTACCAGCACCCAGCAGCTAGGCAACCTGATTGTCGGGGTCAAGCTGCCAGCGGGGGCAACCGGCGGCGCAACTCCCGGCGGCGCAGGTGGCGCGATTCCCGGCGGCGCAGGAGGTGCAATCCCCGGTGGCGCAGGTGGCGCGATCCCCGGTGGCAGCGGGCCGACAAACGGCGTAACCTCTGCCGCTTTGCAGCCCCAGCCGATTAAGTTGAGCGATGTGGCGACCATTACCCTGACCGATGCGCCAGGGACCACGATTGCCCGCACCAACGGCCAGCCAGCGGTTGGCATCGCGGTCGCCAAGACGAGGGATGGCAACACCGTACAGATTGCCCACAAGGTTCATGATGCGCTGGCTGGCTTGAGTTTGCCTGC
>JBBRMT010000076.1:0-19012 GCA_038230695.1 Chloroflexia bacterium | reverse complement strand
GGCGGCCAGTTATTGGCGCTACTAGCTACGATTGGCAGGCGGCCCGCACTCCCGACTTCGCCAATCCGATTACGGTCAACAATCTGACGCACCCTACCTATACCGTCAGCGCAGGCTCGCTGGGCGTAGGCCGCTGGTACTGGCGGGTGCGCGACACCGGCGGCAACAAGCTTGGCCCTTATACCACGCCGCAGCCTTTTTTCATCCTGCGCCAGACCAACGCGCTGCTGATTAATGGCTTCGAGACCCCGCCCGATGTCACCATCGAGGGGCAAGGGCCGGACTTTCGCTGGGCGCAGGAAGTGGCGGGCGATATGAAGATGGTGGGCAGCGCCATTGGCGTAACCCAGGGGGTGCAATCGGGATTGGTTGCCTACAGCGGGCAGACTAATGGCCTGGATGGCCACTATAGCTGGGCGCAACTAAACCGCTACCCCGCAGGCACCCAGTTCACTCCGCGCAACTGGACGGGTTATGACTACCTCAGTATTGACCTTACCAACCCTGATGGCGACATTCCCGCGCCGTTGGCGGGACTGGGCTTCAGCGACGATGCGGGGCGGGGCGGCAGCACGCAATTGCCAATCCGCAGCGGCACGAACCAGGCCGCGATCTCGGTTGACGCAGCGGTGGCGAATGGGATGAACCCGACTCAGATAGCTAACTTCTTCTTCGCCGTTCGCCGCCCCCATGCCGGGGTGCAGATTGCGCTCGACAACCTTACCCTGCGCCAGACTGCCCGCGACACCATGCCCCAACCCGCGATTATCCCAATTGTCAGCGACGCGCAGGCCGATGGCGCATTGTTCATTGACTGGCGAAGCTACCATCCCGCCCCCAGCACGGTTGCCTACCTTGTCTATGTTAGCGACCGCCCTGGCACCCCGATTAGTTCGCTCACCCCCGTGCTTACGCTCGATGCGGTAGCCCAATCCACCCTGCTACGCTGTTCGCTCAACCTCGCCCTGCCGGGCAGCGACCCCAACGGTTATAACGTGTTGCCCAACGGCCAGCCCTTCTACGTCACGGTGGTGGCAGTGGACTACTGGGGCAACCTGGGCGTAGTTGGCGCCGCGATGGGCGCAACACCCAGCGAATGTGGCATCAGCTTCAGCGACGTGCCACCCTCCAACTTCGCCTACGCGGCGGTCAACGACCTAGCCTGTCTGGGCATCGCCAGCGGGGTGGGCAACGGGCTATTTCTGCCCAACGCGCTAACCACCCGCGAACAGTTCGCCAAGCTGATCACCCTGACTCGCGGTTGGCTGATCATTGATCCGCCCAACCCCACCTTCAGCGATGTGCCGCCCAGCAACCCTCTATACACCTTCATCGAAACCGCCTATGCCAACGGCGCAATTAGCGGAGCTAGCCAGGCAGATTGCCAGAGTCACGGCCAGGGCTACCCTTGCTTCCTGCCCCATAACCCGATCACCCGCGTGCAGATTGCTATCATCCTGGTGCGGGCCTACGGCTGGGCGATTGATACCAGCGGTGGACCCCACTTCACCGATATGCCACCTGGCTCCTTTGGCTATAATGAGGTGGAGACTTGCTACAACCGCGCCGTTATACATGGGGTGGGCGGCGGCCTGTTTGAACCCAACGCTGATGCCACCCGCGCCCAGGTTGCGGTGATGCTTTACATTTCGCTGCGCCAGTTCCAGGATCTTGCGGGCAACCGCCCGATCCTGCCTATTGGCATAGGCAAACCGCAGCAACTTCTTTGAGTAACACAAATATGTGCGGGCTGTCTGCACCCTTCCGCCAGCGGCGCTGGTTTACGATGGGCATCGTCGCACATCAACAGCTGCTAAACCTTGCCCACAAGTGGTGAAGGGCAAGTAGGGGTAGGGGATACGCCACCGCGTGCCGAGTTACTGAGGGTTGGGAGCGCAACTCATATCGGTGGGGCGCAAATAATGCTGTTCGCAAGCGCTAGTGTGCCAATGTAAGCAATGGTCGCGGCGCAAAGGGGCGGCAAGGGACGGTTTCCCTATCCTTGATGTGGGGCGACCCGCGTGCTGCATCCCGGCATTGGTAGCGTGGCAAGCAAGGGCTACGCCTCAACCCCCGGTAACTCGGCACGCGCAGCGCTGTCTTACCACCGCGTACTATGGGACGTTTCTATTTGTGGCTAACGATAAGCCCATCCGCCTACGGTGCCAGCGGCGCAGGCTACGATGGGCATGGTTGTACTTCAGCAGCTGAGGGATGAACCCCCAGACCCCCAGCGGCGCTCCACCAGCCGCCATCTCCAGTCTGATCGTCGCTTGACATAATCTGCTTGCAAATCCCCCCATGCTGATGTATGATAGCAGCAACGGTTGTGGGATGCCAATCGCTATGCCAACGCTACAGGATTGCCCATAATCTACCTTCTACCTTCCGCCTTCTACCTTCTACCTTCGACACTCCCATGATAGAGGAAGCGCAACTTAGCGGCGAAGACCTGATTAAGATCGAGCGCCTGAAGGGGATGGCGCGTCGTCGCCGCTTGCAAGAGCAGATGCAGGCGCGAAGCAACGGCGTGCGCCTGCGTATTGCCAACGCCAATGGCAACGGCCACGGCCACGACCCCGACTGGGATGAGCCGCCCATCCAGTACATCAACGGCATGGCGCAGGCGACACCGCCTCCGCCAGCAGTGCGTCAAGGCCCGCCAAGCGAAGCCGACCCGCCGCTGGCAGGGCGGCAGCGGGTAGTTGCCGGGGTGGTGAGGCAGGCAAACCATCACGCACTACCCCTGTTTCTGGTGCAGAAGCGGGCGCTACGTACCCGCCACACGGGGCGGGCGCGTCAGGCTAGCAGCAATCGCACCCGACGGCGGGCCGCCTGGCTGTTCGGCGGCTTCTTCGGCACGATTATGCTGCTGCTGCTGCTGCTGATCGGTAGCGGCATTGGCCTGGCGGCGGGTCTATATTTTTATTACACCCGCGACCTACCCTCGATTGAAAACCTCGCTGCCCGCGCCGACACCTTCCAGACCACTGAGATTTATGACCGCAACGGCACCTTGCTCTACAAGATCTGGGATCAGGGCAAGCGCACCTACAAGCGCCTGAATGAAATATCGCCCTACGTCATCTCCGCCACCCTGGCGGTCGAAGACCCCACCTTCTACTCCAATCAGGGGGTAGATGCGCTGGCGATCGTCCGCGCCGCCTATATCAACGCTACCGGCAAGGGCAGCAGCGGTGGCAGCACCATCACTCAGCAGCTTGTCCGTCGCGTGCTGCTGCCCGAAGGGGATCAACAAACCCTGTCGCGCAAGATCCGCGAGGCTACTCTGGCCCTGCGCCTGACCCAGCAATACAGCAAGAACGACATCCTCGAAATCTACCTCAACCAGATTTACTACGGCAACCTCAGCTACGGCATCGAGGCGGCCAGCGAAACCTACTTCAACCGCCCGGTCAACCAGCTAAATCTAGCCCAGGCCGCGTTGCTGGCGGGCCTGCCCCAAGCGCCCACCGATTACGACCCAACCCTGCACTTCGACGTAGCAAAGAAGCGGCAGGCGATTGTGCTTGACCAGATGGTGAAGAGGGGGTATGCCACCCAGCAACAAGCCGATGCCGCGCTGCTGGAGGATGTTCACCCCAACGTGCAGAGCGACGATACCAACAACCTCGCCCCCCACTTTGTCAACTACGTGCGGGCGCAACTGGTGGCAAAATATGGCGAGGAGCGGGTCAGTCGCGGCGGGCTGAAGGTGACGACTACGCTCGACCTCAACTATCAGCAACTCGGTCAGCGCATCGTTACCGACCAGGTTAAGAACCTGGCCGACCAGAACGCCCACAATGCCGCGCTGGTTGCGCTCAAGCCGGGGACGGGCGAGATCCTGGCGATGGTGGGCAGCGTGGATTACAAAAACCCCGACTTCGGTCAGGTCAACGTCACGGTTGCGCCGCGCCAACCCGGTTCATCGTTCAAGCCTATTGTATATGCGCTGGCCTTCCGTAAGGGCTGGACTCCTGCCACCCTGCTAGCCGATATTACCACCGCCTTCCCTGAGGGCGGGCCGAGCTTCTACATCCCCAGCAACTACGACAATCTGGAGCATGGCCCGGTGCTGATACGCAAGGCGCTAGCCGGTTCGCTGAACATCCCAGCGGTCAAGACCCTGCAATATGCAGGCGTGCAGGATACGCTCACCCTTGCCCACGATATGGGTATCAACACCCTCAGCGACGACCCTAACCAGTATGGCCTGTCGCTGGTGCTGGGCGGTGGCGAGGTCACGCTGCTGGAGATGACCGGCGCGTATGCCACCTTTGCCAACCAGGGCCAGTTCGTAGCGCCTGTTTCTATTATTGAGGTGCAGGATGCCAATGGCAACGTGCTGGAAAAGTACGACCCCAACACCGTCGCCAAGCGGCAGGTACTCAGCCCCGAAGTCAGCTACCTGATCAGCGATATACTATCCGACAACCAGGCCCGCAGCTATATGTTTGGCGATAACAGCGCCCTGAAGTTGAGCCGCCCCGCCGCCGCCAAGACTGGCACCACCAACGATTACCGCGACAATTGGACGATGGGCTACACCCCTTACCTGACCGTCGGCGTGTGGCTGGGCAACAACGATAACGCGCCGCTTAAGCAGGTGGCAGGCGCACGTGGCGCTGGCCCAATCTGGCACGATTTTATGGAGGGCGTGTTCGCCAACCCGCCGCTGGAAGATGTGCTACGCACTGCGCCCGACCAGCCGCTGCCGCTAACCTTCACCCGCCCCGACGACATCGTAACCGACCCGGTGTGCGGCATAGACGGGATGAAGCCAGGGCCAGCCTGCACCGCGGCCAAGGATGTGCGTAACGAAATCTTCATCAAGGGCAACGAGCCGCAAGTTACCGACAACATTTATCACTTTGTCCATGTCTGCAACCTGCCCAACCATCCCGCCTGCATTGCCAACCCCTACTGTCCGCTGACCCTGACCATGGATCTACCCTTCCCCACCCTGCCCGACGAGTACAGCAACTGGGCGGCGAAGAACAACGTTGTGCAAGCGCCTACCAAGGTGTGCGACCAGCCCGGCCCACCCAGGCCTGCCGCCGTGCCGATCCCCATCATCGTCAGCCCTTCGCCCAATCTACCTCCCAACCCCACCGCCGACAGCACATTCCCCAACCTGCAACTGGCGATTACTGCCCCGCCAGTGGGCAGCACAGTGCGCGGCATGATCCAGGTGGATGGCGCAGCCAATTCGGACAGCTTCAGCAGCTACACGCTGGATTACAGCAGCGATGGCAACAACTGGACCCCTCTCAGCGGCACGGTCTATCGCACTCCGGTCGGGGGCGGCTTCCTCGATAACTGGAATACCGACCTCTTGCCGGAGGGGGTGTACCAACTGCGAGTGACGATTACCTCGGCGGATGGCACGCAGACCAGAGCCGCCTACAGCAGCGTGCGCGTCGAGCGCAACGCGCCGGTGGTAAGCATCGCTTCGCCCACTGATGGCAGCCACTTCAAGCCTGGTGATGTGGTGCTGATCCAGGCCACTGTGGGCGGCGAGTCGATCGCCCAGGTGGAGTTCGATGTAGACAATGTGCCGGTTGGCTACGTTACCACCGTACCTTACCAGTTTACCTGGAGCGTGCTTTCTGGTCCGCACAAGTTGACCGTGATTGCCCGCAGCGCGGGTGGCAGCGCGACCACCAGCGCGGCAGTCAACATTGACGCAACCCCACCGCAAACCTCGCCCACCCCATCGGGCAGCCCCACCGTGACCACTACCGCTGCTCTACGCATCTTCTACCCCACCGCTGGCGCATATATCTACAGCAGCCAGCTTGACTTGCAAGCGATTGTCAACTCTCCCCTAGTTACCCGCGTAGTGTTCGCGGTGGATGGCAACACCATCGGGCAGAGCGGCCCGCCCTGGATTGTACCCTGGCTCACCACCCTCGGCGACCACACCATCACCGCCATCGCCTACGACGCGCAGGGCGCACCAGTCGGCGATCCGGTCAGCGTTACCGTCACGGTAAAACAATGATGAATAGTGAGTGATGAATATTGTGGTTACGCAGGGGCAGTGGCCCACCCTGGTGAGTTGTATACCTTTTTCCCCACCATTTCGTATATAATATAGCAGGAAGCGGCAGCAACTTTCCCTACCAACCAGCACGCGATAGCCGGACGGAATGGCAAGGCACAATGAGCGTTACCGAAGAAGCAAGCAGGATAGAGACCGGGGCGAACCACGCCCGATTGACGGCAGAGCCGCCGCGCACCGCATCGCCCGACGCGATTGACCCTGAGCCGAGCGCGGGGGAGCGGGCGCGGCTGGCGAATGGTCCGCTGGCGTTGACCCGTGCCGTTACGCAGCCTGATAGGTTGCTGGCTGCCAATGCACCTGGCCAGGTGCCGCGCTACTTCGTCTGGCAGCGGATGCGGCCAGCAACAAAGGGAATAGCCCTGATAGCGATTCTATTGCCGCTGGGCTGGTGCGCGGTGTCGGCATGGAACGAGTTTGTTGGCACCTGGACGCTGAGTTGGGGTTTGCTCCTACCGCTAGTCGGAATGCTCATCGTTGGTGAGGCATTTCTGATGCTAGTTGGAGAACGGCTGCCGCTGATTGGCTGCTCCTCGGTCGAGCTACAGCGCAGCGGGGTGAAATTGCGCCTGTTCTATGGGCGCAGGCCGCGCACGGTAGGCAAGGGCTTCAGCTTGCTCGGCTTCATCTGGCCCTGCCGTGCCAGCATCCCCTGGGCGGATGTTATGCGCGTGGCAATCTACACTGCCACTTATGACCGCGTTCAGCACGCCCCGCGCCGCACCATGTACTGGGTCAAGCTGTGGGCGGCCAATGGCACCGGCTATGTTGCGCTGATCACCGAGATGGAGGCGCAGGCGCACGAGCTGGCGAACTTGCTGGCCCAGCAAGCGGGCCTCACCAGTTGGGCCACCCTCGACGGCTATCGAAGCAGCTTGATCAATCCCAGCCTCAGCGCCCTCGATGCTGATACCCTGACCATCTGGCGGGCCGATCAGCGCCGTATCCGCAACGATAGCACTATGGGCAGCATCACTGCCGAGTTGTGGCGTGCGCCCCAGCGCGAGTTCCAGCACAGCCTCAGCCTCAGCCGTCGCGCCGTGATCAAACTGGCGATTGTGGCCGCCGTGCTGCTGACCATCATGTTCAGCTACGATTACCTGCTCAGTTACCTGCTCTGGACTCCACCTAGCCCCATCACCAGCGACAATGCCTGGACCGGCGACTACCACGATGCGGGCAACACCAACGCCAGTAACCAGACCCTAATCCCGCCGCTGCATGAGGTTTGGCAGGCAAAGGCATCGTATGGCAATTCATCTATCAGCCTGGGAGGTGGCAAACTGATGCTGTTTGATCGGTCTGCGCCTGTTCCTTACAATTCTATTTATGCCTACGATGCAAGCAGCGGCAAATTGCTGAGACAATATAGTTTGGCTGCGACAGGTTACAGTTATCAATCAGGTGATCTAGTTGTAGATGGCACCATCAGCCCCGATGGTAATTATGCTTATTACGTCGTTAGCAATAGTTCGTACTCTTCAGGAAGTGGACAATCCGCTATCAATGCCCAGCTAAACGCTTTTGACTTTAACTCAGGGGGCATAATATGGCAGCAGCCGCTTAAAGACAGCGCGAGTTTCCTACTTGAAACGCAGCGCAACCTGATCATTACCAGTTCCTATATAACTACCACCCTAAGCGGAACTGTACATTCTAATTTTGTGATCGAGGCATTGAACCCACAGACAGGGAAGCAGGTGTGGCAGAGTGGTGACCTCGGCGCGTTTGCGCCAGCGCAGGTTGTCGTTGGTGGCGATGCCGTTTACGCTATCACAAGCAATGCTGGTGAAGTGACTGCGTTCGACATTAGTAATGGTTCGACTCGCTGGCATATTTCTGCAGGCGGTCCTAATGGACACATTACTGCCCTGCTAGCTGATAATCGGTATGTTTACGTAAATAGCACCTATTTCTTCACCATTTATTCAAAGGACGGTGTGGCCCAGCAACCAGCTACTGCGCCATTGAGTAAGCCCCCAAACCTCGGCCTCGACGTGTTGGCTGGCAGTCAAGTTATAGGCATTCAGTTCGATCAGCTGAACAGCATAAACGCTGCTGGGGAATCTACATTCCCCTATGATTACCAAAATAGAGGTCACAACACATATAACGTTAACAGTATGGCAGCAAGCAACAAGCTGCTCTGGCTCTCGGTTTGGGGTGATGGCAATCTGTTCGGCAACACTCGCCTGCTGGCCTTCGATTTGCAGAGCGGCAGGCAGGTATGGCGCTCACCAGCCCTCAGCGGCAACTTTTCCGGTAATCAGATAATCATTGGTAATGGGATGCTGTATATGATTTACGGTGGCGAGATCCACGCTTTTGCAGGGGCGCGATGAGCAGGGTATTTACTATCTTGCAAACAAAGTTCCGATAGCAATGTAGATCCACCCCTAACCCCTGCCG
This sequence comes from Chloroflexia bacterium, assembly GCA_038230695.1. Classification (GTDB taxonomy): domain Bacteria; phylum Chloroflexota; class Chloroflexia; order QHBQ01; family QHBQ01; genus QHBQ01. Next base: position 10,536 of record JBBRMT010000076.1, on the reverse strand, counting down.
ATGGGAGGGGAGAAGATCAAGACTTTGTTTGCATAGTCAGATCCAACAATCCGCTAGCAGTATAGGTTCAAGTGGTCGAGGTCACGAGCCACCAACCCTCGCTGGCGGTCAGCCGTTCTGCTTCTTCGCGCAGACGTATCCAGCGTTCAGCGCCCACTTGCACCATCAAGGTTTCGAGGGCGCGGCTAGTCTCATCGCGGCGGGGGTCTTCGGTAGCCTCGCGCAACGGTTGCGCGGTGATGAAGCAGGCGGCTGCCACCCGCCGATTGTTCAGTGCGAGGTGCATCTGACCCATGTTGTGCCAACACTCGCCTTCGTTGCGGTGATTGCCACTGCGCCGCGCCGCCTCGATCGCCTGCACGGTGTACTCGATGCCCTCCTCGATCGAACCCCGTCTATAGTAGGCCAGGCCGAGGTTGCCAAGCGCACGACCCTGGTTATACACATCGCCAGCAGCCGTGGCAATTGCCAGCGCCTGTTGGTAACAGGAGATTGCTTCGTCGTACTCCCCACTATCAGCGTAGAGGTTGCCCTGGTTGCTGATTGCCAGTCGCAGCGCGGGCGGGTGGTTCAATTCGTCGGCAACCCGCCGCGCCCGCTGGTTGTACTCTTGCGCCGCTTTACGTTGACCCAGTTCACGATAGGCGCTTGCCAGGTTGCCCAGCCGGTTGCCAATTGCCCGCTGGTTGCCCAGCCGTTCCGCGATAACTAGCGCCTGCTGGTAGTGGATGATTGCCTGTTCGTAATCGCCAAGCAACTCGTAAACGTAACCGATATTGTTCAAATCGCCGCCCACTGCGGGCAAGTCGCGGAGCGACTGCGACACCGCCAGCGCCTGACGGTGGTATTCGAGCGCCTTTGCATATTCGCCCAGCGCGGTATGCACCATCGCTACGCTGCCGAATATGATGCTAATATCCTCGACAAAACCGATCTGGCCCGCCACGGTGAGCGACTCTTGCAGATAACCGAGCGCCTGCCGATACGCACCGAGGTGGTGATGAGCCAGGCCCAGGTTAGCAAGGTAAGTAGCAACCGCCTGCTGGTCGCCGCTTTGCCTTACCAGCGCGAGGGCGCGGTCACTGTAGGCAACCGACTTGCGATAGTCGCCAAACGCGCCGTGCGCTGCACCCAGATAGCCCAGGTTGGCCGCCATGATACGAGCATAGCCGTGCGCTTCCGCTGTCGCCAACGCCTGCTCGTGGTAATCTAGCGCCTGCGTGATGTCGCCGCGCCGCATTGCCGTCATACCCAGGCGGGTCCAGCAAGTAGCCTGGGCCTGAAGATTGCCGCTTGCTTCCGCCAACCGCAGCGCCTGCTGCTGGTGTGCCTCCGCCGCCTGCGCCTCGCCAATGCGATGCTCGGCCAGGCCGAGGGCGCTCAATGCCGCGCATCGTTCGGCATCGCGGGCTAGCTGGTCAGCAGCGTTCACGAGGGTGCGGTTCATCTCCACCAGCCGCGTATACTCGCCCCAACGCTCCAACAGGTCCAACAGCGCCAGCCCGCTGCCATCGCGCAGATGCTCGACTGGCGTGGCGTGCAGCAGCAGGTAGGCTTGCTGGATCTCGCCAGCAGTGGTGAGGTGGTCGAAGGCGGTCAGCAGCGGAGTCAGCGTGGGCAATTGCTGGGGCATTATTTCCAGGGCGCGGTGGGCCTGGGCGCGGAGGTGTTGGGCGGCGGCCAGATGGTAGTGCTGTGCAGCAGTCAGTTGGGCATAGCAGTAATCAGCCACCAGCGGGTGCAATTCGTAGCCCTTCACGCCGATGTCCAGCAGCGACTTGAGTTGCAGGCGATGGGCCACTTGTTCCACTACCTGCTGTGACCATCCGAGCGGCGGCTGCGGCAGATTAGCCAGCATTCCAGCAAGCAGCAGCGCATTCGCCGGACGCGGCTTGAAGACGGCGATATATTGCAGCAACTGCTGTTCGCGCTTCGGTAGCTGCTTGTAGAAGGAAGCGAACAAGCGAGTGACAACCTCCTCACGCCACCAACTCTGCGCCGCGATCAGTTCATCCAGGTTGCCACCTTTGCGTACCATCTGGGCCAGCAGGGCCAACGTCAGGGGATGGCCGCCCACCTGCCGCGACGCGCTACGCCGCACCTCCTCAGCCTCGGCCACCTGCTCATTGCCCAGCAGTATCGCCCCTGCCACCTCATCCAACCCACCCAACCGGAACTCGGCGGGTTCGCGGTCGAGCGTAGTACGTGGCAGAAAACGGCTTGTAAAAATAACGTTTGCGCCGCCGCTGTCGCTGATCAGCCCGTCGAGCAGCCAGTCGAAGCCATCGTCAACGAAATAGTTGTGCTGGTCGAGCAGGGCTTCACAGTTGTTCAGGATGATCAAGCAAGGGAAGTCGCGGTGTTCGCGCAGCCAGTAGAGCAACACCTCCACCTGCTGATCGTATCGCATCGCGCCCAGTGGCAGTCGCTGCAGCAACGCCGCCTGGCCGATGGCGACGAAGAAGCCTGAGACTAGCTCCCTGATTGTGGTTTGCGGCGTAAGCGTGTGCCAGTAGCGTTTCACCTGCGCTGGCTGTTCATGGTAGTAAAGCGCGGCCAGCCAGGTCTTGCCCATACCCGCCATGCCGGTCACGGCTACAGAGTGATGCTGGGCCAGGGTATCATGCAGGTGGTCGAGGTCGGCGCGGCGGCCCACCGCCTGCAATGGTTGTGGCGGCGACTCCGCTGCGTACAGTGCGGCAACGGTCTGGGTTTGGGCGGGAGGCACGTAGGCAGTCGGCTCATGGTCCGCCTTCAAATCGGCCAGCGATGGCTCCTGCCACTCGCCTCTGCCGAAAGGCGGGTAGCCCGCCAGCCGCAACAACTCATTCGCCTGGGCCTGGGTGGTGAGCGCCCCCCAGCGGGCGAAGGTCCGCACTATCTCCTTAATCTGATGATAACCAAACTTGCGCCGTCCGTTGAGGCACTTGCTGAGGGTGGTGTACTCGATGTCGCTAGCGGCGGCGAGGTCGCGCAGGGTAGCCCGCCGTTCATCCGGCTGCATCTTATAGGACTGGCATAGGTCTATCACCCAATCATGAAGACTGGACTTCGCCATCCGCGTACCCCTAATCTTGCACCAATAAAAACAGCAAAAGGGTAGATAATTGAGAGTGGCCGCAACACTTTGGGGGTCTAGGGGTTCAGCCTCCAGACCCCAACGCGGTTCCCACCATGATTGTTCTTCAGGCGGCAACGCCTAAAGTGCAACGATAGTGAAAGCTAAACATTCGCGCTGGTAGAGAGGATATTATATCGTTGCGCCAGTGTCAATCCCGAAGGCCGCCAATTTGCCAAATATTGCCAATTATTCGTCACCCCATGGTTGTAAGATTAGCAGGAGAAGGGCGGCAAATTGGCTGAAGTGGCAGCGACAAAGAGGCAAGTGGGCAACAGAGGGAGCTAGCGATGGCGATGCTGCGAGTACGTATCATGGACAAGCTGGGCAGCGATGAATGGGGCGATGAGGTGGAACTGGCCGACGATGTGAGCATCGCGCAACTACTCGCCCTCCTGCTGCCCGCGCTCGGCATCCGCTACTCGCCCGCCGACTTTCGGGTGCAGGTTTGGCGCACTGGCCGATTGCTCGGCCCCAGCGAAACCTTGCGTAGCGCAGGGGTGTGGGCGGGTGACGACCTCTGCCTGGTCAATAACCCGCTGAACTGGCTGATCGAACGGGGCTGGAGCTTATACCAATTAGCCGAACTTATGGTGTAAATTGCACCAGGGCGGGCAGCCGCCCCTACGGAAAACACACCATCACATTAACGTATTGGTATTACAATGCGAGGCACATAATGAAAAAGATTGAGTATGCAATCGGCGCGGCGGCCCTATTTGTCCGCCACCTACACCGCAGCGGGTTTGATCGGGGTATGATTGCCACCTTTGGCGATCACTTCAACGTCGAGCAACGGTTCACGGCTGACGAGCGGCGCATCTATCAAGCCCTGACCCACCTGACCGGAGCGAGCAAGGATGGCAGCACCCGCCTGTACGACTCGCTTGAGGATGGAGTGATGCAATTTTGGAATGAGGCGGACCCCTGCCGCCCCTGGGCGCTTATCGCAATTACCGATGGGCAGGATAACAGCAGCGTCCGCTATCGCAACAACCCCTACGCCATCGGCACCTTTATTGGCGCACGCTTCAACCACGAACCTAGCAATCTCCCCTTCCTCATCGGGGTGGGCGAAGGCGGCCAGATCAACCGCAAGGCGCTCGGCACCATTGGTGAGGTGGGCGGCTTCCCTGCCCTGTCCGTAGCCGCCTTCCCCCAACTGGAGATGGTATTCATGCGGGTAGCGGCGGCCATATCCACAACCCTGGTCGGCTGGCAAGCGAACATCGCCAATCTCTCCTGGGGCGAGGTGGCGCGGCTGCGCTCCCAGGCGCAGGTGGCGATGGACTACGCCTTCCTGATTGATATGTCGGGTTCTATGGACGAGTCGGGAGACTGATAATACCACCCCATCATTGCACTTAAGAAATAGCCGCCTGAAGAGCAATCAGGTTAGGTCGCGTTGAGGGTCTGAGGGTTCAGCCCCCAGAAGCTGAAGATCGTTTATGCAAGAACGTGACGCATAGCCACATCATTTTGCCTATTCCAATTCTTCTCACAATTAGCTATAATAGGGAAGCGATAAGCGGGAGGCGGTCAATTCCTGCCCGGAGCCTGGCTATTGGCTGGCGAGAAGATGCCACGACCTTCTTTTATATACCAATTATGTATGGTCGCATCGCATATTCGGCCCAGGGCGAACAACGGTTCGCCCCTACAGATATAGCGCATAACCTAACTGATTTGGCGTTAGATGTTCCTCAAGGAAACTGACCTTGTAATTCGCCTATGCACTCAAATCTCAAATCTCAAATCTCAAAACTGCTAGTTTCGCTCATCTTCATACTGGCGGTGGGCCTGCCCGCGCTGCTGGTCGCGCCACAGCCCTCGACTGCCCAGCGGGAAATGAGCGACTATCTGGCGCAATACGGACCGCCAGTGCGGGTGCTGTTCGGCGGCGACATCATGCTGGGCCGCGAGGTGGACGCGATGATGCAGCAGGCGGGCGACGGCTACCCCTTCGCCGCGATCAGCGGCACGCTGCATGGCGCTGATCTGGCGGTTGCCAACCTGGAGTCGCCGCTGACCGCACAGCCCGCGCCCGTTCTTCCTGATAGCCAGTGGATCAACCTGAAGGGGCGGACTGCTGCCGCCCCAGCGATAGCCCGCGCTGGCTTCGGCCTGCTCACCGTCGCCAACAATCATGCGCTCGACTACGGCAACATGGGGTTGGCCGACACGCTGGCGGCGCTAGATGGCGCGGGCATCCGGCACATTGGCAGCAGCGACCAGCCCGCCATCCTCACCATCAAGGGCCTGCGCCTCGCCTTCCTCGGCTACGATTGCGTCGCGCCCGCGCAACCGCCTACTGGCACTGTGCTGGCAGCAATCGTATGCAGCGGGCCACAACTGGTCGCGACCAGGCAGGCATTGCATGACGCTATCGGCAAGGCGCGGGCGCAGGCCGACGCGGTCATCGTTTTCATGCACTGGGGGACAGAGTACGCCACCACGCCCACCGACTACCAGCGCGACCTTGCCCAGAGCATGGCCGATGATGGCGCGACCCTGATTGTGGGCGCACACCCCCACGTAGCGCAGGGGATGACGCGGCTGGGCAACGCGCTGGTAGTCTACAGCCTGGGCAACTTCATCTTCGACCAGCGCACCCCTGCCACCGCGCAGACTGGGATGCTGCTCGATGTCAGTTTCGACCATAGTGGCATTGCCAGTGCAACCTTGCGCCCCGTAAATACGTACTTGCAGGCAAGGTTGTTGCCCGATAGCGACCCCCATGCGGTTGCTGCCATCGCCAGCGCCGCCAACAGCAGCGATACGGCAATGCAGTGGCAGGCAGTCAGCCCGCTGCCCCCATCCAGCTCCTACCTACCGCCCGCTGCCAACCATACGCCCACACCCACCCTGGCGTTGGCTTACCAGCGAGAGCAGCAGCGCAGCGGCTTCTTCGCCGACCTGAATGGTGACAATCGCGCCGAGTGGGTTAGCTACAATCCCCAAACCGAGCGGAACCTGGCGGGCAGTCTGCATGTTTATCAACAGGTAAACCCCGGCCCGTTCGAGTGGTGGCGAGGCGACACCGCGCTAGCAGCAGGCAGCGACAATGCCAGCATCAACGCCGCATGGCAGCCTGCTTTCGCCAGCGAACCGCAGATGCAGGTGCATCAAATCGCCTACATCCCGCATTACGGCGGTCTACCGGCAGTTATCTTCAACTTCTGGCAGCCGGACTACCGTTGGGGCGGGCAGGGCAAGCTGAAGAACCAGATCTGTGTCTATGGCTGGCTGATGTTGCGGCAACAGTGGGGGCAACTGTGGTGCGGGCGACCACTGCCCACTGTGGCGCAGCGCCTCAGCGTGGTCGAGGCCGCCGACGGCAACTTCCGCCTCGGCATCCTCTGGGGCGATGACCCCGCGCAGGCGGCGATGACCGTCTGGTCCGCGCCCGGCTTTACCTTTGCGCTGGACTGGCAATCAGCAGGGCGTGGCTATAGCCAGCTTGTCGCTGACGATGCGGGCCACCGCTTCCTATATAAGTTAACCCAAGGCGGGTTGGGTTTTTGGTAGAGTAGCAGGCTGCAGCCCGTCAATGCCGCCCATTGTTTAAAAGGAGAAAGGAAAACAAATGTCCCACAAGCGTATTACCCGCCTCGCCAGCCTGCTGGCAGTGGTATTGGCTATGCAGATGCTGCTGGCCGCCTGCGACCTCAACCCCAGCAAGACCGCCACGCCAGGGCCAACGGCAACTGGCGCAGCGGCAGCGGCCAGCCCTACTGTTGTGGCGATGGCTGCCACCCAGACTACAGCCATGATACCCAATACGCCGACTACAGCGGGGGTGATGACCCCCACCCAGGCGGTGGTTATCACTTCAACTATGGCGATGACCTCCACAACCGCCATGCCAGTTACGCCCACGATGGCGATGACTGCTACAACCACCTTGCCAGTTTCACCGACGGCGACGATTGACAACTCCGCGCCCACGGTCAGCCGCCCAACTCTCTCCTTTGCCAACTTCACCGTGCCGAGTACCAGCGTGCAGCCCGCCGTCGCCCCCTACAGCGTTACTGCCGACCTCAGCGATGTGCTAAACCCCGCCCAGTACAATCTCAGCGATGCAGCCAAGGCGCTGCTGGCGAAGAACCTGTTCGTGGTAACACCGCTGGCCGAAGGCAGCAGCCAGCAATACCCCGGCGGCCTGAAGGAGTTCTACCAGGTTTATGAGGCGGGTCGCTATGGCAGCGAGCCGGTGTTCGTCACCAGCGATAGCATCCTGCACGTCTACCATCTGGTCTTCGACAAGATGCTGCGCGATCTGGAAAGCAACAAGCTGACCGGCGAACTGGTGATCCTCAATGATGCGATGCTGCGCGTCTCCGATGCCCAGCACAGTGACATTGTGAAGCTGAACAATCCCGACCTCACCACTGCATCCGAGCAGTTGGTTGCCTACTTTGCGGTCGCCGACAAGCTGGTAAACGCTGCCTCGGTCACGCCCGCTTACGTTAGCGACAAGGTGAACGCCGAGCTTGCTCTGATCAACGCCCACGCAGGCCTCGCCACATCCAATATCTTCGCCAACTATTCCGAGGATTACGGCCAGTATGCGCCACGCGGTCACTACACCCGCACCCCGGCCCTACAGCAATACTTCAAGGCGATGATCTGGTACGGGCGGATGACCTTCCGCCAGGAGGTTGCCAGCGAAACTCTATCCGCTGTGCTGCTCACCGAACTGCTGGGCAATCAGCAGACGCTACGCTCCGGCCCCATCCTCGATCACTGGAAGAACATCTACGAGCCAACCGTGTTCATCGTGGGCAAGGCCGATGACCTCAGCTACTTCGACTACCAACCCGCAATGCAGGCGGTATACGGCAGCGCCACTCCTGCGCTGCAAGACCTAGCCGACCCCTCCAAGCTGGCGACCTTCCAGGCGGCCATCAACAAGATGCCACCACCGCTAATCAACTCGATGTTCGTCTTTGCTACTGAGGATAAGACCAAGGTGACAAAGGGATTGCGGATGATGGGTCAGCGCTTCACCCTCGATGAGTACATCATCGGCCAGCTAACCTGGCGCAACGTCGGCACCACCTTGCCGAACGGCAACCCTGATGTGGTGCGCTGGCTGCCCCGCGCCCTCGATGTGCCAGCGGCGATGGGTTCCGACCAGGCGATAAACATTATCACCAATGGCACGCAACTCGACTATGGTCAGGGCCAGGGCAAAGCGGCGCTGCACTACGACACTCAGATGCAGAAGGCGCGCCAGAACGTCGCCACCCTCAGCACTGGCGACTGGACCCAGAACTTGTACTGGAGTTGGCTCTACACTATCAAGCCCCTTGCTGCAGCGGTGCCGAGTGGCTACCCCAGCTTCATGACCAACCAGGCGTGGCAGGACAAGCAACTTACTACTTATCTGGGCAGCTACACCGAACTGAAGCACGATACTATCCTCTACGCCAAGCAGAGTATGGCAGAGAAGGGTGGCGGCCCGCCCAACATCGTCAAAGGCTATGTTGAACCCCAGCCTGACCTCTATGCCCGCCTCAGCGCGCTCACCCAGCTTACCATTGACGGCCTCAAGTCGCGCAGCCTGCTCGACCCCGCCACCGAACAACGACTCACCAGCGTGCGCGATGTCGCCAGCCAGATGCTGACCATCACCCTGAAGGAGTTGCAGAACCAGCCGCTCACCAATGATGAATACACCTTCATCATGTTCTATGGCGGCAGTATCGAAGATATTACCATCAGCACTGCCGACCCGCAGTGTGACCCCAGCATCCCGCCGGACCAGTGCCAGGCAGGTCGCCCCACCGACCTCAGCCAGTTCGACTCCGCTCTTGCCGCCGATATCGCCAGTGACCCGAATGGCAACGTACTGGAGGAAACCGATGGGCGGCCCTACGAGATCTACGCAGTGGTGCCGATTGACGGCAAGAAGGTGCTGTCACGCGGCGCGGTGTTTAGCCAGTACGAGTTCGTCGTCCCCAGCAGCGGGCGGCTCACCGATGAGGCGTGGAAGGCGCAACTGGACGCGGGCAAAGCGCCCAACTTCGCCGACTGGACCAAGAGCTACGCAATACAGAAGTAAGGTCAATAACGTTTGGAAGTAGCTGGTTTTCCGTAAGGGCGGGCGGTGGCCCGCCCTGATGCGATTTACACCATCACCAAACGTAAGTGATATCAGACAATCCTAGCAGATGAGCAGAAGCCATCCTGAATCTAAAGTAGGGTAAAAGGCTTACCACAAATGTTGAAGGGGAGTAGTGGTGGGGGATACGCCGCCGCTCCCTGAGTTACTGAGGGCTGGAAGCGTAGTTCCGCGCGGTGAAGCGCACCAATACTTATACCAAGTGGTCAAGGAGATAGTGTATTTATGTAGGGGCGGGTGGCTGCCCGCCCTGGTGCAATTTACACCACCAGCATAGCGAATTGGTATTATCAAGTGAGGCGATGCGCCAACCTTTAGAAACGCGGAATGTTCGCGGGAAACGCGGAAGCGCAGCGGCAACATTGCCAGTTACGATCAGCATTGCGGTTGGGCAAGCAGGCGTATGCCATGCGCCCCTACCCCACGACTTGTAGCCTACAACGAGCAGGGCGGCGCTTCACGAGAGCGGCGCTTCACGAGGGCGAACGCCGCCTGCGCCTACATCAGCATTCGCGCTGATGCCCCATCCGCTTCATCCGCTTGCCAAATCCGCTGGCTGGTCGTTCCCATCTACAGGCACAAGGAAGCCGACGCTGCTGAGATGCAACGTCGGCTTTTTCCGCGTCTTCCCTCTTTCTCCGCGTCTTCCGCGATTTTAAATACTGCCCTCAAAGGATGTGCAGAGTAGCAGGTTCACTGTTGCATCATCAGGTAAACGATGCGGGCGGTCTGGGCGCGGGTGGCGCTGCTGCCCACCCCAAAGTTGCCGCCGCCGATGCCGGTCATTATGCTAGCGTGGTTGATCGCCTCGATGAAAGTGAAGGCCCAGTAGCTGGGCGGCGCGTCGCCAAAGGTGCTGCCCGATGATGGGGTATAGGCGGCCAAATTGTGTGCCTGCGCGACCATCTTTGCCATCTCCGCACGCGTAATCAGGTTGGTGGGCTTGAAGGTGCCGTCGGGGTAGCCGCTGATTGCGCCGTGCTGGTGGACGGTTTCGACGAAGGCGTAAGCCCAGTGCGTGGTTGGCACGTCGCTGAAGCTGGGGCTGCCGGGAGTGTAGAGCGACCAGCCCTGCGCCAGGGTCAAGATTTTGGCGAACTCGGCGCGGTTGACCGGGTTGTTGGGCAGGAAGAAGCCGCCCGGGTAGCCGCTCATGATGCCCTGGGCGGCAAGCGAGGCAATATAGATGTAAGCCCAATAGCTGGGGCAAACATCAACGAAGGGGCCGCCACAACTGGTAGGCGAAGCAATCGGAGTGGGTGTAGCAAGCTGGCGGGCCTGGCCGGAGTTG
>JBBRMT010000075.1:0-19100 GCA_038230695.1 Chloroflexia bacterium | reverse complement strand
CGGCGCGAGGGTCTTGAAGATCGGCTCCATGTGGTCGTACATCTCTTTTTCGCCACCCACCATCAGCGCGTAGCCGACAGTCAGCCCCCAGATGCCGCCACTCACTCCCGCGTCCATATAGTGGAAACCGGCGGCGGTCAGCTTCTTGGCCCGCGCCTGGGTATCATGGAAGTTGGAGTTGCCGCCGTCAATGATGATGTCGCCCGGCTTCAGCACGCCCATAAGCTCGTCAATCTGGTCGTCCACCGGCTTGCCATTCGGCACCATGATCCAGACTGCTTTGGGGCTGTCGTGCAACTCCGACACCATATCCTCGATGGTTTTGGCTGGCACAATCGCGGGATGCTCCTTGGCGACTTCTTCTGTCTTCGCATAAGTGCGATTGAAAGCTACCACCCGATGGCCGCCCTGCGCCAACCGCACCACCATATTGCCACCCATGCGGCCCAGGCCGATAAAACCGATTTCCATAATTGCTGTGTCCTTTCTGACCATAGTTTACTGCGTAGTTTCGATAAGTATTGAAGCTGGTCGAGATCCACCCTCACCCACCCGCTCCCGTCAAGGGAGAGGGCTTTTGCCACCTTTATATCCGTTAATCCGTTACCGAATCCGTTGGCTGTCGTTGCCAGCTCAGTCCCAGTTCAAGCCGCGCAAGGCGGTAAGGCCGTCCTGTAGGTCGCCTTTGATGTGGATGTGGATAGCGCGGCGGCCATGCGCGTTGAGCGATTGGAAGTCGCCCTGCGATTGCGCCTGCTTCAGTATGCCGAAGCTATAGGGCTGGCCGGGGATTGACAGATCCTGGGGATTGTCGGCGGTAATCTGGATGAATACGCCGTTGTTTGCCCCGCCCTTGTGCAACTGGCCGGTGGAGTGTAGGAAGCGCGGGCCGAAGCCGAAGGTGGTTGCCACCTTGTAGCGGTTGCGTAGCTTGACTCTTGGCTCATCGAGGGCAGTCTCGTTCTCGTCGGTGTAGGGTATATAAGCCTGCCAGCAGATATAATCGCCGGGCTTGATGCTGGCAAGGAAAGAGCGCAGCGCATCGTGTGCGTCGCCGGTCTGCCCGCCCTCGGTGTAGAAGGTGAGTGGGCCAATGCTGCCGACCTCGCCCTGCTCGACGGGCAGGCTGCCCTTGGCTTTGAACTCCTTGAGCAGCACGTTGGTGTTGTTTTTGCTCTCGGTCACATTGGGCTGGTCGAAGGCATTGATGCCCAGCACTGCGCCTGCGACGGCAGTGGCGTACTCCCAGCGGAAGAACTCTGCGCCCAGCGCGTACACGCCATCCACGTTGATATGGTAGACTGGTTGCCCGGCCTGCTCCAGCGCGGCAATCTCTGGCGGGCAATCGTATAGCCCTTTGATGCCGATGCAGACAAACAGGCGGTCATTGCCATAATCGTCGGGGCTGCCCAGTGGTTCACCGGCAATCGGCACGATGCCCTTGCCCTCCTTGCCGGTACTCTCGGCGATTAGCTGCTCGGCCCACAGTCCGAAACTCGCCAGCGGCGGGGGCAGCACCAGCGTCACCTTGTCGCGGCCATTCTGCCAGGCCCAGCCCATTACTGCGCCCAGCTTGAGGCCGTCGTTATGCTCATCGCAGTTTTGGCACATCCGCGCCATCACCTGCGCCCGTTCCAGCAGATCGCTGAGGTCCACGCCGATCAGCGCAGCGGGTACCAAGCCGAAGTTGGACAGCGCGGAGTAGCGCCCGCCAATGGTCGGCTCACCGTGAAACACCTTGCGAAAACCCTGCTCACCAGCCAGCTTCTCCAGGCTGGTGCTGGGGTCGGTGACGGCCACGAAGTTTTTGCCTGCATTCTCCGCGCCCACCACTGCTTCCACCTTGCTGCGAAAGTAGGCGTATAGCGAGTTTGGCTCAATCGTGCCGCCCGACTTGGAAGAGACGATGAATAGGGTATGTGCGGGATCAATCTTATTTTCCAATTCAAGTATCATGCCGGGGTCGGTGGTGTCAAGCACGTGCAGACGCAGGTAGCCGTCGGTAGGGTAGCCCTCGCCGGGGGCGAAAGTGCGACGTATCACCTCTGACGCGAGGCTGCTGCCGCCCATGCCGAGCAGCACGGCATCAACATAGCCCGCATCCATTACTTCCTGGGCAAACTGGTTGAGGTCGCCAATCTTATCCTGCATCTGAGCGGCAATGTCCATCCAGCCCAGCCACTTGCTGGGGTCATCCTCTGGCGCGGCCTGGGTGGTCCATACTGTGCCATCCTTCGCGTTGATGCGCTGGCAGAAGTTGTCGGCCATCAGCTTGTCCAGCGTCGCCTTCGCCTCTTGCTCTATGTCCATATCTCCCCCGTTCTGAATGTAGAATGTAGAATGAAAAATGTAGAATGTGGGTCGTGGCACCTTTGTTTGTTGCGATGGGTATTGATGCGCTGCACCGACTGGGGCTACGCCCCCAACCCCCGGAAACTCGGCGGCATCGCCAGCCACGATGGGCGTTATCGCATCTTCAGCAGGGCGGGCCACCGCCCGCCCCTACGATTAACCCACTCAGCACTCAGCACTCAGCACTCAGCACTCAGCACTCAGCACTTCGCGCTACCCCCGCTCGGCAACCAATTCGGCCCGCTTCTGGCTTAGGGCAGCGCCCAGCTTGTCGTAGGCATCGCTGAACTGCTCGACTCCCTGCGTTTGCAACTCGGCGGCGACTTCTTCGAGGTCAATGCCGAAGCCTTTGAACTGTCCGGCCTGCTGCTCGGCTTCGGCCAGCCCTTGCTCCAGGGTGGCGGCAACGTGGCCGTGGTCAGCGAAAGCGTCAATCGTCACCTGCGGCATGGTATTGACGGTGGGGCGGCCAATCAGGTTGTCAACGTAGGTGGTATCGGGATAGGCAGGGTTCTTGGTGCTGGTGCTGGCCCAGAGCGGGCGCTGGATGGTTGCGCCTTTGGTGCGGAGGGTCTCCCAGCGTGCGCCGCTGAACACCTGCTTGAAGTGTTCGTAGGCGATCTTGGCGTTGGCGATCGCCGCTTTGCCATGCAGCGCCTTCAATTCGTTAGCGCGGTCAGGCTGCTGGGCGATGAGGTCGTCGAGCCGTTTGTCCACCAGGGTATCCATGCGGCTGACGAAGAAGCTGGCGACCGAGTTGATGCGGTCAATCGGCAGCCCCTTGTTCACCCGCTCCTCCAACCCGCTGAGGTAGGCTTCCATCACCTGCTCGTACTGGTCAATGCCAAATAGCAGCGTGATGTTGACGTTGATGCCAGCGGCGGTGCATTGACGGATGGCGGGGATACCCTCAGCAGTGCCGGGGATCTTGACCATGATGTTTGGCCGCTTCAGTTCGTCCCAGAAGGCGTGGGCCATCTTGATGGTCGCGGCGGTGTCGTGGGCGTACCCCGGCAGCACTTCGATGCTGATATAGCCATCCAGCCCATTAGTGCGGTCATAGATGGGGCGCAGGATGTCGGCAGCGTCGCCAATATCCTGGATGCTCATTGCCAGGAAGATGTCGGCAACGTCCTTGCCATCCTTGACCAGCGCGTGGAACTGATCGTCATAGGCGTTGCCGTCGGTCATGGCCTTCTCGAAGATGCTGGGGTTGGAGGTCATGCCGACCACTGCGAAGTTGTCAATCAGGTTCTGGATACCGCCATTGTGCAGCAACTGGCGGCTGATATTGTCGTACCAGACGCTCTGGCCGTAGTCCTGCAGCTCGAATAGTGGGTTCTTATAGGTTGCCATGGTTCTGCTCCTCTTTCTTTATGAATGACCCTCATCACCCGATGGGGCGCGGCCTGGAGTTTCGCCGCTGGTGGTCTGGGTGGGCTGCTGGGCTTCCTCGTTCTTCTCGCGGCCCTTACCCAGTAGCTTGAGCGCAGTTTCGACTACGTTATCAACGGTAAAGCCGTAGGCGGGCATAATCTGCTTGACCGGGGCGGATGCGCCGAAGCGGTCAACCCCGATTACGCCACCCTTCTCGCCGACCCAGTGATCCCAGCCCATGGTGGCGGCAGCCTCGACCGCGAGGCGGGCGGTGATATTGGGTGGCAGCACGTTGTCACGATACTCCTCGCTCTGTTCGCGGAACAACCGCCAACTGGGGAAGCTGACTACCCGCGCCTTGACCCCCTGTTCAGCCAGCTTGGGCTGGGCGGCCATGATCAGGCTGACTTCGCTACCGCTGCCCATCAGAATAATGTCGGGAGCGCCGTCGGCCTCGCTGAGTATGTACGCGCCTTGTGGCACCCCCGCCATTGCCTTCTCCTTCGTCCCTTGCAAGGTGGGGATGGGCTGGCGGGTGAGCATCATCGCGGTGGGGCGGTCCTGCTGCTTGATTGCCACCTTCCAGGCGGCGGCGGTTTCGTTGCCGTCGGCGGGACGGATGTCTACTAGCCGTGGCACCGCCCGCAGGCCGGGCAACTGCTCGATTGGCGAATGGGTCGGGCCATCCTCGCCCTGGTCAATGCTGTCGTGGGTGTAGAGAAAGATGGGGTTGATTTTGCTGAGGGCGGCGAGACGCACCGGCGGGCGCATATAGTCGTAGAAGATAAAGAAGGTGGCACCAAAGGGTCGCACGCCGCCATAGGTAGCAAGTCCGTTCAGCACCCCACCCATATTGTGTTCACGCACCCCAAAGTGGAAGTTGCGCCCAGCGTGGTTATCGTGGGCGAAGGCGGTATACTCCTTCATCCAGGTGTCGGTGCTGCCCGCCAGGTCGGCGCTGCCGCCAATTAGCTCCGGTAGCTTCTTTGCCAGCGCGTTGATTACCTGCCCACTGGTGCTGCGCGTGGCAATGTCCTTGCCGCCTGGCTCGAAGGTGGGCAGGTCGTCGGCCCAGCCTTCAGGCAGGTTGCCCGCCAGCCTCCGCTTGTACTCGGCCGCTTCATCTGGGTAAGCCGCGCTGTAGGCATCAAGCTCCGCTCGCCACTCGGCCTGTAGCTGTTCGCCTTTGTCAATTGCCTTGCGCCACTCGTTCAGCGTTTCTACCGGCACGAAGAACGGCTCATCGCTGGGATAGCCGTAGGCGTGCTTGGTGGCAAGCACCTCGTCTGCGCCCAGCGGCTTGCCGTGTACGTCGCCAGTATCCTGCTTGTTGGGGCTGCCAAAGCCGATGTGGGTGCGACAAATTATAATGTGGGGGCGGTCAGTTATAGACTGGGCGGTGACGATGGCGTTATCAATCTCGTTCAGGTCGTGACCGTCAATATACTGTACGTGCCAGCCGTAAGACTCGAACCGCTTGCCAGTATCATCGGTGAAGGTCACGCTGGTATCACCCTCGATGCTGATGTGGTTGTCGTCGTAGAAGTAGATCAGCTTGTTGAGGCGCAGGTTGCCCGCCAGGCTGGCCGCCTCGTGACTGATACCCTCTTCGAGGTCGCCGTCGCTACAGAATACGTAGATGTTGTGGTCAATAATCTTGTGATCGGGTTTGTTGAACACTGCCGCAAGGTGGGCCTCGGCGATCGCCATGCCTACTGCGTTGCTGAAGCCCTGCCCCAGCGGGCCAGTGGTGGTCTCTACGCCGACAGTGTGGTTGTATTCAGGGTGGCCGGGGGTGAGGCTGCCAAGCTGGCGGAACTGCTTTAGGTCGTCAAGGCTGAGGTCGTAGCCAGTGAGATAGAGCAGGCTATAGAGCAACATCGAGCCGTGACCGTTGCTGATGATGAAGCGGTCGCGGTTGGGCCATTTCGGGTCGCGGGGATTAAAGCGCAGGTGGCGGCTCCACAGCACATAGGCAAGCGCCGCCATACCCATCGGCATCCCCGGGTGGCCGCTGTTCGCCTTCTCCACCGCATCTATGGACAGCACGCGGATGGCGTTGATTGCCAATTGTTCCTGGTCGTTTGCGTTTCGATCGCGGACTTGCATAATCTCTCCTTATCTCCCAATCCGAGGCGAGTGCAACTCGCCCCTACGTCGGTCCCAATCCGTTTATCCGTTATTACAATTCGTTGGCTACCCGCAACAGGTCGAGTGCAACCCGCCCCTATGTCAGCATTTTCGGTTGCGATAGACATTGATGCGCTACGAGATTCTCCCTCACCCAACACCCACAGGGAACCCGCAAGGGGTTTCTCCCGCTGGGAGAGGGGTTTGCTTTTCATTCATCACTCATCACTCATCACTCAGCCGCAGGCGGCTAGTGTCCTTCCGGCGCTACCAGCAGCTTGTATAGCTCCTGCTGGCGCTCGATTGCTCTACGGTACACCTCATTGTGTTCCATATTTGGCTCGAAGCGACGGCCCAGGTCAACTTTGGCTTCGCTGGCCGACTTGATTGCGCCTAGCACCTCCAGAGCAAGCAGGGCGCTGCCACGTTCGCTGGCTTCTTCCACCTCGGCCAGTGTTACTGGCTTACCCAGCACATCGGCCAGCATCTGGGTCCAGAGTTCGGAATGAGTCAATGCTCCACCGCTGGCGATGATTTCGGTATCATGCTCGATATTACTTAGCAAATCGTATACCAGCGCGAAGCGGTAGGAGATTGCTTCCAGCCCCGCCCGCATGATGTCGAGCGGGTCGGTGTGCAGGCTGAGGCCGTTAATCGCGCCACGGGCATCGCCCGCATAGCCGGGGCTGCGCTCACCAGCGAGGAAAGGCAGGAAGGTCAGGCCACGCGAGTCGGGAGGCATGGTTGCCATTGTCGCTTCGCTATCGGCCAGGTTTATCTCGCCGATGCGTAGCGTGTTCCACAGCCAGGCCACTACCCCGCCGCCTTCGCTCAGTGCGCCACCATATAGCGGGCGATGCTTATCCACGAAGTAGGCCCACAACCCATCCGGTATCCTGGTTGCCTTTGCGCCCGGTGTGACCACCCGCAACGCGCCACTCGTACCAACCGTCATCGCCATGTGCCGCTGGTCAGCACAGCCGGAGCCGATATTGTTGGCCGCGCCATCACCCACTGCGGGCAGCCAGGGTATCTGCGCCAGGCTCGGCCAGCGTCTGGCATACTCGTTGCACAACCCTTTGCTCGGTTCGCTAATGTCGCCCAGCGGTGATAGCTTCGCCGGGGTCAGCCGCAGGGCGGTCAGCATCTCGCCATCCCAGTCCAGCGTCTTGCGGTCGAGCAGGCCGGTGCCGCTTGCCATCGAAATGCTGCACGTCGCCGAGCCGAACAGGGTAAGGTACATATACTCGCCGAACGACACCCAGCGCGGCACGCTGTAGTAAAGGTCGCGGTCAGTCTCGGCCAGCCAGTGCAGCTTGGATGCAGGGTAGCTGGGGTGCAGCATACAGCCGGTACGCTGGTGAATATCGCGCTCGTCCAGCTTCTCGCGCAAATCGGCGGCAGCGGCGCTGGCCCGCGTGTCCGCCCAGGTATAGAGTGGGGTCATGGGATTGGCCTGGGCATCAACCCCCATCAGGCTGTGCCAGAAGGTATCAATGCCCACTGCGGCAATCTGCGAAGCACGTTCGCCCGCCCGCTGCAGCACCTGGTCAATGGTCTGCTCCACGTTCTGCAATAGGCGTAGAGGGTCTAGTTCCACCCCGCCGCTGGCGGTGGTATGCACCAGGTTGGCAAGCTGCACGCGGCTGCCTTCGACATAGCAACCCGCGCTATCGTATAGCGCCGCCCGTAGCGACGAGGTGCCAACATCGAGGGCCATTACCAGCGGCGCGTTTATCTGGCTAGCTGCAACACTTGACAATGACGCTGCCTCTTTCTCTCATCAGTCAATTGTATTATATCAGATCAGTGGCATTGTTAAGAAGGATTAGCCCAAATTGCTGCAAAGGTTGAGGCAACGCTTATCCTCAGAGGAAACATACATCTACTTACTTTTACGCCGCGTATAATCAGACAGATGTATGTCGCCCGCTTCGCTAAAGCTACACCTTTGGATGTAGCATTGCGCTGAACTGTTTGCTGCTGGCGATGGTATAGGTTTTGAGACTAAATGAGGGGAACTGTGTGCAGAACTCAGACTACGAAGGTCAGGCCGACATTCTGGAGCTACTCTACGATCGCTACCCAATCCGCCTGCCACTCATCTTTATCGCCATCGCTTTGGCGATAATCTTCCTCAGCATCCAGCTTGGCCCTGGCCCGGTGCTGATGCTGGCAGGGTGCGCGGCTGGCCTCATGTTCGTGGCGGTCATCATGCTGGCTTACGGCTTTGTCCTGCTGTTCGAGCGGCGCCGAAAACTGCTACCCCAGGTTTGCCCCTATTGCGCGGCAACCGAGGGTGATGGCACCGTCTATGTTGCCATCCAAATACCGGAGATTGATCGTCAGATTGTTGCCTGTAGCCGCTGCGAGAAAACCTGGCGCACGGATATGCGAAGCAGCCGGTAGAAGGTAGAAGGTAGAAGGTGAAATGGGTTAGCACAGATAATCGCGCTAACCCATTTGCTTTGATCACCCGATAAACTATCGCTGGCGCAGGACCATCAACCTTGTATATCAGTTGTAGGCGCTCAGGATGGGCGGCGACGTAGCTACCTACAGCGGTCGCGCTGCCATCGGCTTTGTAGTTGGCAACCAGGTAATCGCTGTTCTGCAGCAAACCAGCCGTATCGGACGTGGAGTAGTAGCCCAACGTGTGCAAGCCGCTCCACAGGTAGAAGTCGTAGGGGTCGCCACAAAGCACCACTGCATCGGCACGGGTGTGCGCCGCCAGCCACAGCGCCGCCTCGATGTATGTCTCCCGCGAGGGCGGATAATGAGCGGGCTGGGCGTACTCCGCCACGTTCTTCGCCAGATTGTCCCCCCCTACCACCCCTGCCTCGACTTGCTGAATCAGGCTGAACCCCGCCACGACCACCAGCAACCCGACCACGGCTGCACGTTCCCTCTGCCAATGCGCCTGCTTCAGCGCCTCGACCCACCCCCGTAGCAAGAAGAACAGCAGCATCGGCAGGATCGGCAGGGCAAAGCGGGGATGGGGAGCATAGGGCCAGACCAGCAGCACGCCCATGTAGATGACCACATATAGCCCAAGCAAGCTCCCGGCGGGGGTACGCTCCCGAATCATCCCTAGCGCGATCAAGCCGAGCGGAACGACCATCAGCAGGGTCAACAGCAGCACGAAAAGCAGCCCATCGGTTGGTAGTGGCGCGTTGTACAGCGAAGTGTATGGTAGCTCGATGAGTAGCCGCACCAGGTTGAAGGCGTAGCCGACCAGGTTCTGCGAGACCTGTTCGCTAAGGCTGAGGTGATTGATGCCCAGGTAATCTACATATCCGCCCGCCCAACCGCTGGGGCTGCCCAGCACCCAGCCAAGTTGTAGCGGGATGCTGATTAGCAGCGCGATTAGTGGCAGCGCCACCGCTTTGCGCCATGCCCCTTGCCAGACCAGCCATATTACCCCGGCTACCAGCAGCGCCAGACCGACTGAGCGCATATAAATTGCCGCGTTTAGCGCAACTGCGGCAACCAGCAACTCCCAACCGATCACTCGATTTGCTCGTTGGTAGAGGAGCAATGCGGCACAAGCCAGCACCGAAAAGAGTACGTAGGGTATCTCCGCGATTATCTGGCTGGCATACTGGATGGTATAGACATTCAGCGCATAGCTTACGGTGACAAACAGACCGACCCATGCGCCAAAGTTTGTGCTGAAGAGGCGATAGATTGCCGCGATGCCGAGCAGGTAAATGCCCACGATCGTCAGCTTGTAGGCGATGGGGTTCTCCCAGAGCAGCGCAATCGGGGTAAGCAACGCAGGCAGGCCGATTGACTGTACCACCGGAGCGGCCATGTTTGAATCGCTGATCAGTACCTTGCCCAGCCCGTGACGAAAGGCGTGGGTCAGCAACGTGTAGACCGAGTCGTCCCAGGTATAGGTTGGGTTGGGGTCGAAGCGGAGCAGCGCGAGGGCCGCCGCTAGCGGCAAAAGTAGCGCAAGGGGATGCGCGGTGATATATCCGCGCATCCCCTGTTTTGATTCGCTGGCAATTACTGCTGCCTCACTCGTCATTACCTACACCTCGACGAATACCGCACCATCTTCGACCACTACGTTGTAGGTACGAACAGGCCGGGTAGCGGGCAGGTTGCGCGGCTTGCCGGTTGCCAGGTCGAACTTCGAGCCATGCAGCGGACACTCCACTGCACACTCATCCTCGTCCAGCCATCCCTCCGCCAAACGCGCAAATGCGTGGGAGCAGATGTCCTCAGTGGCGTAATATCGCCCGCAGACGTGGTAGAGGGCAATCTCCTGTCCCCCGGCCTCGATTGAGCGCATCTCATTGTCGCCCATCTCGCCCTCGATAGCTACCTGATACCGTTCGGCCATATTATAACCCTTTTGCACAATTAAAGCCCCCAGCGGGGCTTTTTGCTAATCCTCGTTGCTCCAAATATCCAGTTCGCCGCTGACCCCCAGCTTGGTCTTGATTACCTCGCTGAGGTAGGCTTCCAACTCAGGCACGCCCAGCTTGTTGATGACCTCGGCGAAGAAGCCCTCCACCACAATTTGTTTGGCAACTTCCTGAGGGATGCCGCGGCTCATCAGGTAGAATAGCGAGTCGGCATCTACTGGGCCGAGCGAGCTAGCGTGCGAACACTTGAGGATGTCGTTGGCCTTGATCTCCAGGTTCGGCACCGAGTCGGCGTGGGCAGTCTTGCTGAGGAGCAGGTTGCGGTTGGTCATGCCGCTGCTGCTAAGTTTACCCTCCGGCTGCACCATGATCAGTCCCTCGAACACACTGCGGCCATTGTCCTCGTTGACCCCCTTGTACAGCAGGTTGCTGGTGGTACTGGCGGCGGCATGGTCTTGCAGGGTGTTATACTCCAGGTATTGTTCTCGGCGTGGGAAGTAGAGGCCGGTCAGCATCGTCTCGCTGCCCGCGCCGCTGAGTTCGGCATCCACCTGAGTGCGGCTGATGTTGCCGCCTAGACCGATGTTGAACAAGTCCAGCTTGCTGCTGGGGCTGAGTACCGCCTTCTGGAAGCTGATGTCGTTGACCTTCTCGCCCCACTGCTGCACGTTTATGTAGCGTAGCCTGGCGCTATCGCCAACGTAAATCTCAGCCACGCCGTCGTTGAACACGTTGGCCTCGCCCGACTGGCTGGCGGACACGAACGTGACTTCGCTGAACCTGTCAATAAAGATCAGCACGCGGCTAAATACTGCGCCGTCGGCATCGCTGCCAAACAAGGCGTGCAACGGAAGCTCGATCTTGACATCCTTTGGCACGTAGAGGAACACGCCACCAGTCCAGAACGCCGCGTTCATTGCGGTGAAGCGGTTGAGGTTCGATTTAATCGCCCCGCCCAGGTGTTGCTGCACCAACTGGGGCATGGTGCGAACCGCCTCTTGCAGCGAGGTGAAGATTACGCCCTTTGCCTTCAGTTCATCGCTAAGTTCCACTTGGCTGGCCGTTGCGCCATTATGCACGACCAGCCCGCTGCGCTGCTGCAAGAGGCTCTCGGACATTGCCACGCTGCCACTGCTGGTAACTGGCTTTAGCCCATCCAGGTCAATCTTACGCAGGTCAATTCGCCGCCAACCATCCTGAGTGTGAGGCGGCCACTGCATCTGCTCGAACAGATCGAATGCGGCAACGCGCTGTTCGCGTAGCCAGGTCGGTTCGTTGCCCTGTTCACTGATTTGATCCACCAACGCCCGGTTAAGGGTAGTGGTTTGCTCGGTTGCTGCTGTCATTCTATCATTCTCCTATGGCTATTCCCCTCCCGGTGAGGGGACTGGGGTTGGGTGCGCGAAGCGCTAGCAAATCGTAGGGGCGGGCGGCTGCCCGCCCTGGTGCAGTGCCAACAATGATGATTTTACCGCTCCAGCCCCCGGAACTGGGCAGTATTGTCACTTACGATAAGCCTTAATGTGCTTCAACAGGGCGGGTCACCGCCCCTACGTTTGCCTACACCCACAGATGCTCATGCCTCGTGCCTCAGCACTCCGATAGGGGCAAAGTTAAGCGGGCCAGCATTTGCGCTGACCCGCCTTAGTCCGCGCAGGCTGGCGATTAGCCGACTGCGCCTTCCATCTGCAACTGGATGAGGCGGTTAAGCTCGACCGCATACTCCATCGGCAGTTCCTTGGCGATTGGCTCGATGAAGCCGTTGACAATCATGGCGCTGGCATCCACCTCGGACAGGCCGCGGCTCATCAGGTAGAATAGCTGCTCCTCGCCCACCTTACTGACGGTGGCCTCGTGGCCTATGGTCACATCGTCCTCGGCTACGTCAATCACCGGATAGGTGTCGCTCTGGCTGTCGGCATCGAGCAGCAGGGCATCACAGCGCACGGTGCTCTTGACATCGTATGCGCCGGGCTGCACCTGTAGCAGGCCGCGATAGCTGGTTCGCCCGCCGCCCTTGCTTACCGACTTGCTGACTACTACGCTTGAAGTATGCGGGGCAACGTGTACCATCTTAGCGCCGGCATCCTGGTGCTGGCCCGCGCCCGCGAAAGCGACCGAAAGAACCTCGCCGCGTGCGCCCGGCTCCATCATGTAGACGCTGGGGTACTTCATGGTCAGCTTGCTGCCCAGGTTGCCATCCACCCACTCCATAGTTGCATCGGCGTAGGCGACTGCCCGCTTGGTAACGAGGTTGTAGACGTTGGGCGACCAGTTCTGGATGGTGGTGTAGCGGCAACGTGCGCCCTTCTCCACGATAATCTCGACCACCGCGCTGTGCAGACTGTCGCTGCTATATGTCGGCGCGGTGCAGCCCTCCACGTAGTGGACGTAGCTGCCGGGGGCGCAGATGATCAGGGTGCGCTCAAACTGACCCATGTTCTGGGTGTTGATGCGGAAGTAGGCTTGCAGCGGAATCTCCACCTTCACGCCCTCTGGCACGTAGATAAAGCTACCGCCGCTCCACACCGCGCTGTTCAGCGCCGCGAACTTGTTGTCCGCCGGTGGGATGATGGTGGCCCAATACTTCCTGAACAACTCTGGATAGTCGCGCAGGGCGGAGCCGGTATCGGTGAAGATGACCCCCTGGCGCTCCAGATCCTCGCGCAGGTTGTGGTAAATGACTTCGCTCTCGTACTGTGCGCCCACGCCCGCAAGGAACTTGCGCTCCGCTTCGGGGATGCCGAGGCGGTCGAAGGTGTTCTTGATATTCTCCGGCACATCCTCCCAGTTACGCGAATTCTTCTCGGTGGGGCGGACGTAGTAGAAGATATTGTTGAAGTCGAGTTGGGTGAGGTCGCCGCCCCAGTTGGGCATCGGCTTCTTCTCGAAGATGTCCAGCGCCCGCAAGCGGAAGCGAAGCATCCAATCCGGCTCATTCTTCATATAGCTGATTTCTTCCACAATGCTGCGATTGAGGCCACGCTTGCTCTTGAAGGCGTAGTTCTCCTCGCTATCGTGGAAACCGTATGCGTATTCGGTAGGCGTGTTCTGAATTACCGCACTTGCTGTCATAATGGTACTGCTCCCTTCCTCGAATTGCCGCTCTGCTAATCAGGCGGCCCATACATATGCTAAGGCCAAATATTGCTTACCCTTATTATACCACATTTAGACAAGAAAAGCTGTTTTATCTGGGGTAATCTGGGGAATTGTGGCAAATTGTGCAAACATGGGGGCGCATTGTCGCTGTTGCAAGCGACTATATCTGCTTTAGCAGTTGCTCCGGGGATAGCACTGGAACAATGCCTTTGTGGAACTTCTTATCGCGGGTGATGATCGCGTCTAGGCCATAGCGCAGAGAGCAAGAGATTTGTACGTTGTCTTCAAAGTCGCTGCCCGCTAGCGAATCTGCTTTTTCCAATATTGAGCGGTCAACAGTACAGATTTGCAAGGTTTTGAGGCAGGCACGAACCGCCTGTCTAGCCACCTCTATCCCTGCGTTCCGGCTGACCAGGTAGAAAATATCGGTTAGCGAGGACGCAGATATAAAGCCAGCGATCGTACCCTTTTCCACAGCCTGCCAGACACGCTTGCTGTCTCGGAGTGCTGCTTTGCTAGATCTTCGGTTAGTAATAAAAATATCCAAAATAACATTAGTATCAAGTAGAACTAGCGGAACATTGCTCATCCGTATTTCTCCATCTTATGTTCATGTAGCCATTGCTCCACTTCTTCATCACTAGGGCCAGGATGTTCGGCGTTACCTATCCCGTATATCTCGGCCAGGATATTACTCGGTGGGCGTGGCACATAGTTCTCGTGTGCGCGACGGCGATTCTCCTCCCACTCGGCCTTCATTTGGGCAAGAGCTTCCGCTTGCGTCAAACCCTCGTAGGGGCTGGGGCGGGGATGATCCAGCTCGATCTCACCAGCCAAACGGCGACGGCGGTTCTCCTCCCACTCCTGCCTTAGCTGGTTGATAGTTGCCATTTCTTCAGGCGCATATTCTGCCAGGTCCGCTTCTTCCACGCCGATGTCAGTTGGCGCTTCGTCTTCGAACAACGTGGCGACGATGTCCGTGACTAGCGCCGCCCGCACCGGGCGCGGCCAATCGTGGATGGCGTTGAGGACATCCTGATAATTACTGACCTCTTGATGCTCCGCTGCGCTAATACTCATGGTGTTCACCTCCTTGCTGCTTGCGCTAATTATAGCATATTACGCACTCGGTCAACAACAACCCAGGCACTGGGCGAGTGCGTCAGGTTTTTGCATATCCAACCAGGGTGAACTGTTGTTCGCCCCTACTAAACGATTGCTCTATGAAGACGTAACGCAGATCCCCTATCGGCGAGGACTTCATCAATCGTGCGGCGGGCGTTGCTGACACCCACAGGGTTAGTGTTCAGGTAGTACGGAATGAAAATCAGCGCCTGGGACAGTGCGTGACCACGCCCTCGCGCCCAGGTTGCGTCATCTACCGCTAGCGCTGCGCGGAAGACGGCCCGGCTCTGGGCGGAGAACAGGCCCCATGCGATCATCAAGTCGCACGCGGGGTCGCCCACGCCTAGACCGCCGAAGTCAATAACGGCGCTCAAGCGGCCTTGCTCGACCAGCAGGTTTCCGGGTAGCAAGTCCCCGTGGAACCAGACAGGTGCGCGATCCCATTCGGGCGCTTGAATGGCTGCTTCCCACGCCATTATCACTGCATCGGTGTCAATTACGCCGCCCAGGGCTGCGATCGCTTCGCGGGTGGGCGCGTCGCGCAGGGCCAGCGGCACACCGCGCCCAGAGGTCGGCCCGCCCGTAGGATCGATCTGCTGCAGGGCGGCGATGAATCGCGCTAGCTCCGTCGCCGCCTGGCATGGGTCGGCGATGCGCTCGACGGTCGCGCTCTCGCCTTTGAGCCAGCGGTAGACGGACCACGACCAGGGGTAGCCCTCACCGGGTGTCCCCATTGCCAGCGGGACGGGGATGGCTAGCGGTAGGAGCGGGGCAAGCCGCGGCAGCCAGTAGTGTTCCTTGTCTACTTGCCCGCTGGCCCAGTGGATGCGGGGTAGTCGCACGGCCATGTCGTCGCCAAGCCGATAGATGGCGTTGTCGGTGCCAGCAGAGTGAACCGGCTCGATGGGAAGGTCTGCCCACTGCGGAAACTGCGCTGCGAGCAACCGACCCACGCGCGCTACGTCGGTATCCACCTCGTCGCTGTGCATTTTACCAGCGTTCATGGTCATCTCCTTAACATCCCCCTTTATGTACTATTTACCATTTACCATTCACCATTTACCCCTGTACTAGCCGTCCCTCGCGCAACTCCCAGACCGCGCCGCCGAAGCGGGCGATGAAGCGGCGGTCGTGCGATACCGCGACGATTGGGCCGGCGAAGTCGAGCAATGCCTTCTCGAACTCTTCCAGCACATTGAAGCTGACGTGGTTGGTCGGCTCATCGAGCAACAGCAGGTTGGCTTGCTCGGCCATGAGTCGAGCGATTTGCAGCTTGCGCTTCTGACCCACGCTCAACTCGCCCACTAGCTTGTCCGCTTCCTCATAGGTAAACAGCCCATAGTGGAAGAAGTCGGCCTCCAACTCCTCGCGGTAGCCCACCCGCCCCTCACGCCAGGCATCAAACACCGCCAGGCGCGGGTCGAGCGTCTCCTGCTCCTGATCCAGATAGCCAACCTTCACGCTGGGCGCAAGGCGCACTATGCCCGCATCGGGCGGCAGCATCCCCGCCAGGATCTTGAGCAGGGTACTCTTGCCCGCCCCATTTGGCCCCACGATGAGGATGCGATCGTTCGCCCCCACGATGAAGCCGACATCATCCAGCACTATGCGGCTGGCGAAGGACTTGCTCAGGCCAGACGCTTGCAACGGGGTCTTGCCATCCAGCGCGTGCGGGTCGAAGTCGGGGTTGATGTGCATCGCCTCTGGCGGACGCGGGATGGGGTTGGCCTCGATGCGGGCCAGCCGCTCCTCCGCCGAGCGCACGTTGCGGGAGATGGCCCAATCCGCCCGCCCACCCTTGAAGCTAGCGGCGAACTTGTCGTTGTCACGCGGCGGACGGTTATGAGAGGATATCTGTCGCGCCTGGGTTCTGAGCGCATGGCGTAGCTCCTTTAGCTCCCCCTGCTGGGCCAGATAGTCCGCCAGCCAGTTAGCCCGCTCGATCGCCTTGGCCTCGGCGTAAGCGTCGTAGTTGCCCTTGTACTGCTTCATCTGGCGGCTGTGTTCGTCAATC
The DNA here is from genome assembly GCA_038230695.1 of Chloroflexia bacterium. Taxonomy (GTDB): domain Bacteria; phylum Chloroflexota; class Chloroflexia; order QHBQ01; family QHBQ01; genus QHBQ01. The sequence goes on along the minus strand of JBBRMT010000075.1, from coordinate 2,624 downwards.
TCCACAATGACATTGGCGATGCGGTTGAGGAACTCGCGGTCGTGCGATGCCACCAGCAGGCCGCCACGATAGGCGGACAGATAGCCTTCCAGCCATTCGAGGGCGCTGAAATCGAGGTGGTTGGTTGGCTCATCGAGCAGCAGCAGGTCGGGCGACTTTAGCAGCAGCGCAGCCAGCCCCAGCCTGGACTTTTCGCCCCCGGATAGGGTTGCCACGCGGCGGTCGCGGGCGATATGGCTGAGGCGTAGACCCTCCAGCACCTGGTCAATGCGATAATCAAGTTCGTAGCCGCCGCGCCGCTCGAATTGCTCGGTCAGGTGGCCGTAATCGGTGAGCAACTCATCGCCCAGACCTTCAGACACGGCCATCAGTTGCTCCAACTCGCGCAGACGGCTTTCAAGCTGGCGCAAATCTCCCTGGGCCTGGTAGATTAGGTCATCAATAGTTTCGCTGGTATAGTCGGACACCGCCTGGGGCAGATAGCCAACCGCCGTGCCAGCGGCGATCGCGATCCTACCGCGATCGGGCGCGACTTGACCCACGATGGTCTTGAGCAGCGTGGACTTGCCCGCGCCATTCGCCCCCACCAGCCCGGCCCGCTGCCGCTCATCAAGGGTGAAGGAGACGTTGTTCAGCACCGGCTGCACGCCATAGGATACGAAAAGCTCGCTTACGTTTAGAAGCATGGATACCTCCGTTTTCGGGATTAAGGATTAAGGATGGGCAACCAACCAAGCCCCCAGCGGGGGTTGGGGGAGAATCTCGAAGCTGCCGTCATGCCCTCGGAAGTACCAGTCTTCCGATGAAGCAATATTGTCTGCCCACGGCATTTCTGTATGTCGGCATTTCTCCCCCAACCCCCGCTGGGGGCTTTTTGCATTCCTGGAATTGGTGCGAGTCGTTTTGCCACCAGGGCAATAAAAATAACCCTCCTCCGCTGGCGGAAGAGGGTTGGGGATGATTGCTGGATGTGGTGATAACTACATCAGTTGCTAATCGGCAAAAAGGGTTCAACCCTCTTGCTCCTAACCTTCGCGCAAGCGGAAGATAGTATGTTAGCAACCTGACCAGCCATTTCTAATCCATTCTTACGCTCATGTGCTTACACCACACGAGGCTAGCGCAACGTATAGCCGCGTTGCTGCGGACAATTATACAGAATTTGCAGGGTAAATAATGGTTTGTCTCTACCAGATAATTATACCAGATTTGTCCGCGCTTTGCCCATACTAAAGATGTATTTTTGGCTACACCTATTGACCTATTCAGTACATCTGTGCTACAATGTCAGTACCGAGAACAGCGGAAATATGAGCGTGGCGAACGAATTATCGCCAGCAAAGGAGCGGATTATGTCAATGCAGTATCTGGGCGAGGGTAACGTGCCGCAGCCGAGCCGACCGGATTTGCCGGGGGGATTCTGCGTAGTCGGCCCGCCAAGCAGTGTATCGCGGTTGCCGTGGAGCAAGGCGACCGAACGATTGGCGCAAGCCCGTAACTACTGGATAGGTTCGACCCGAGCAGGTGGGCGACCTCATACGATGCCAGTGTGGGGCGTATGGTTCGACAATGCGCTTTATTTTATTACCGACCGCGAATCGCGCAAGAGCCGCAACCTGGTTGCCAACCCCAATGTCACCATCCACCTCGACAGCGATGAGAGCATCGTGATTATCGAGGGAATAGCAGGCAAAGTGTCTGACCCCGACCTACGCACGCGGGTGGCTGATGCGTACACCCTGAAGTATGATTATCGCCCTGATACCAGCGGCAATGAGGATGACGATGTATTCTTCGTAGTGCGTCCCCGCGTAGCCTTCACCTGGCTGCAGAGAGCGCATAGCAAGAGCATCACCCGCTGGTTCTTCAGTCAGGACTAAAGCAAAAACGAAAGGAGACTAACCAATGGATGCAATATCGCTGCTGCGAACCCAGTTCCAGACGGCAACGAAGTATTTTGAGGCGGCAATGGCCGATGTCAGCCCGCAGATGGCCCATCAGGTGCCACCGGGCAAGGCCCACACCATCGCCGGTTACTACGCCCACTACGTAACGCTTACCGATATGATGGTCAATGCCATGCTGAAGGGCGGTGCGCCGCTGTTCGCCAGCGCCTGGGCAGGCAAGACGGGGATGAGCGCCCCTCTACCCGAGTTCGATGCCAACTGGGCGACGAACCATGCTGATTGGGGGCGGAGCGTGAAGCTGGATCTGCCCGCGATGCACGAATACGCCCAGGCGGTGTACGCCAGCGCCGACGAGTATCTAGCTACGCTAACTCCTGAAGCATTGGATCAGCCGGTCAATATGTTCGGCAGCGAGGAAAACCTGGGCTTTTCGATCAGCGCGTTTGTCATCATGCACATCAGCAATGGCAATGGCGAGATTGCCGCGATCAAGGGGGTGCTGGGGGCGACTGGTTACGCCGAGGGCTAACCGCATCAGCCCTCGTGCGCTACCTTGCTCACCTGGGGCAGCTTGAGGAAGTCTGCATGGATGGTAGGGTTGGCGGCGATGATTTGCGCCCCGCTGATGCTGCTGGGCTGGCCGTCGAAGTCAGTTGCCACCCCACCCGCCTCGCGGATAATCAGCAGGGCAGCAGCGATGTCCCAGGGCTTGAGGTG
>JBBRMT010000074.1:0-19189 GCA_038230695.1 Chloroflexia bacterium | reverse complement strand
CCCTACCTGCTCACCTACAAAGCGCCGTTCGGCAGCGGTCTGCCTGCGGCGGTGACAAACGACCCGACGCTCGGTGGCATAGTCAAGCTGCCGATTATCAGCGTCACCATCGTATCCGCATCGCTGAGGCGGGGCAGGCGGGCCAGCGCGTAGATCGCCAGGGCAATCATCGGTGGCAGCAGCACCAGCAGCGGGAACTTGAGCAGCACCGCCAGTAGCAGCGATACCACCACTACGCCAACCACCACATACGCGCCGATCTTCACCGCGTTGACGCGATACGCCTTCCACGCCTGCGCGATCAGGAAGATGACGGTGGCGTACAGGCTGATACCAAAGATGATGGCGAAGCCGCTCCAACTCTTGTCCCACACGTTGGGTGCGATGTAGTTCAGAATGGTGGAGATAATCGGCAGCTTGACTATGCCACCGAGCGTCGGGTCGTTTGTCACCGCCGCAGGCAGACCGCTGCCGAACGGCGCTTTGTAGGTGAGCAGGTAGGGCAGATAGAGCAGCAGGCTCAATATAGTGACCGCCGCCGACTGCATCAGCCAGCTTACCCAGGGTTTAGCATTCAGCCGCTCCCAGAGAGTGGGGGCGACTTCATCCTCGGCTTCCAGACCCGCATCGCTATAGTCCGCGACTATCTGTGGTTTTTCCTCGTCGCTGATAGCAGGCAGGTCAACCGCCCCATCCTGTACCGTAGCAAGCTCATCCTCGCTGGGTGCGTCCGTAACCATACCCTTGCTGGTGGCCGCCGGGCGCATCATAATCGCGGGTACGGCAGGCGCAAGAAGGGCAATTGGCGCAAGCGGGGCAATCACCCCCCCCACAGTAGCAGGGGGGGCAAGGGGGGGTGCAGCGGCAACCACCAGCCGCAACGCGCCTTTCGCCAGACGACGGCTGTTGACCAGCATCGCCAGCACGGCGATAAGCAGGTAGGTGGGAAAGTCCCAGGTGTTCGCCATGAACAGCCCGCCAATGGTGATCGCCAGCACGACCAGGGTGGCGCGGGCGTGGATGTCGCCGCTGAGTATAGACTTCGCGCCGTAGCCGCTAACCAGCAGGATGAGACCGAGGAACAGGGCCAACATAGTCAAGGGCAGGGCCATCACGTGGGGATGCAGGTCGGCTAGCATATAGCTGAAGGCGGGAAACTCGTTGATGGTGTCAACTGGAGCGGCTACCCCATTCAGGGTATCATGGACAACGCGCGAACTATCCCAGCCCACATTGCCGTACATCTGCTGGTTCCAGATCTTATCCCACGCCTGCGCCACCCCCGCGCCATGCGGGTTGAACTGCGCCTCCCACAACACCTGGGCGGTGTGTAGATTGCCGCCACACATGATCAGCAACGCGCCAATCCCACCCACGATGTAGGGAGCCAGGCTCTGCCGACCAGCGGCAGCCAGTTGCCCGGCGGCGCGGCGGCGCAAGGCAACCAGTTCCCAGAGGATGCCGAAGCTGCCCACCACACCCAGCGCAAAGTAGAGAGCGTTCGCCAGATTGAAGGTGATGTTAGGGGATACGCCGCTCAGTTTGGTTAGGGCAGCGGTGATCACATACCCGAAGTAGTAATAATTGATGTTAAAGCCCGACAGCCACATATCATGCGGCGGAAAGTAGTCGCTTTTAAGGATGGCGTTGACGATGCCGAAGTCCATGTACTTCTCGGTGTTGACCACCTGGGGGTCATGGGCGCGATAGAAGGCCCAGGCGAAGAAGGCAAGGGCGAACACCACCTCGGTGACGATGATGAAGGTGCGCTGGGCGCGGAAGAAGTCGCGCCACTCGGCAAGCAGGCTGCCCTCGTCGCGGCGCAACAGCCACAGCGAGACAGCGGCAATCAGCAGTAGCGCGACGAAGGCGCTGCCCCAACTGAAGGCCATCAGGTGCAGGATGCCAGTAAGCCACACGATGTAGCCCAGCAGCAGGATGCCCAGGATCTTGCCTAGCGCGTAGCCCCGCCCAGGCAGCCGCCGCGCCAGCAGAAACATGATCGGCGTGGCCGCCAGGCCAATTATCTCCAACATCACCCACCAGGTAAGCGTCTCGAACATCTAATGATACTCCTCTAGCAGAAGGTAGAAGGTAGAAGGTAGAATACGGCTTGATTTTGTAGGGGCATGATGAACCACGCCTGGTGGCCTACCAATGCGAGTTTACGGGAAGGCGCTGAGGCGGTCCTGGCAGCGTTGCTTCCAGTCGGGACTGGAAGCATTGCTAATGCAATCCTGGTACGCCTTCTTCGCGCCGTCGGTGTTGCCTTGCTTCTCCAGGGTTAGACCAAGATTATAGTCGGCCTCCACGAACCCGGCGTTGACAGCAACTGCCTTATTGAAGGCATCGGCGGCGCTGCTATAATCCTGCCTGAAATCGCGGTAGGCGATACCAAGCTTGTTCCAGGCATCGGGCGAGTTGGGCGCGTTGTCGGTGGCGCTCTTCCAGGCGGCAATCGCATCGTCGTCGCGGCCCTGGCTGTGCAACAGGTCGCCCATCTGCTGCCAGGCGGCCACGTCGTCGGGCTTAATCTTGACCGCCGCCTGGAACTGGGCGATCGCGCCATCCGCATCGCCCTTACCCTTCAGATAAGCCGCCAGGTCGAGCAGGTTCTGCTCGTTGTTGGGGTCGTCGGCCACCTTCTTGCGAAGCGCGTCCAGCTTGGTGTCGAAACCAGGCGGGAACGGCGTAGCGGTTGGGCGTGGCGTGGGGCTGGGGCGGGGACCTGCCTTCAGGTCGGTGCCAGCCTGCTGCTGCGGCTTGCCTACTACGTGGTAGATGGCAACCTGCGCGTTGCTGTAGACCTTCGTCAATTGCTTCGCTGTCACCATATCATCAAACTTGTTGGGCTGGGAGGCGGCGATATTGTACTTGAGCCGCTCCACCTGGCCGACGTAGATGTATTGCACGTCGTACTTGCTCATCAGCAGTTGGGTGCCAGCCACATCGGTGTTCGGGTTGAACAGGTTATCAGCATCGCGGTTGTGTTCGTCAACCTGCCAGGAGTAACGTTGTTCGCCCTCGTGCTGCGGGCCGATAATGGTGGGGAAGCCGGTGAACACCGCCACGAAGTCGCCCGCCTCGCGGTAGTAGTTTTCGGGGGCCTGGGCTACCACCGGCGTGCCGTTCACGTTGGCAAGCAGCCAGTTGATTGCATCGTACTCGTAATGGAAGACGATGGTGCCGCTCTTGTAGCCAATGCTAGCGGTCTTCATCCAATCCATCCCATTTAGGGTGCCTAGCGGCGGGTTCTTGTCGAAGCGTTGCTCTAGCCGATCCTTGGTGCCGAAGACGTTGAAGCCGAGACTGAGCAGCAGCAGAATCAGGAACAGCGGGGTGAAGATAAAGCGGAACACGGCGGATGCGCCACCCGCCGGTGGATGGATCTGCTGCGCCCACCAGCCCCTTGCCTCAGGGCGCTGAGTGCTGAGGGCTGAGGGCTGAGTTAGTAGTGGCAATGCGGCTGCCTGTTTTTCTTCATCAGCAGCGGTAGGTGGTGCGGTGATTTCCACACCCTGCGCGGCCATCGCTTCATCGGCGCGGGCTTCGGCATAGGTCATCGTCGGTACGTCGGCTGGCTGGTCGTCGGCGGGCTGGTTGTTGATCGCGGTGGATGCAGCGGTGTCATCATCATGCCATTGTGGCGGGGGCATGGTTGCGGCTTCATCCAGCGGCGCAAGTGATGCAGTTGGCGGAAGTGGTTCGCTGCCATTGCTACTAGTGGCATAGTCGCTAGCAACGGTGGGCTGGTCGGTGGATACAATCGGTGCGCTGCTGTTACTGCTAGCGGCATAGTCGCTGATGATGGCGGGCTGGTCGGTGGATACAACTGGGTCGCTGCTATTGCTGCCAGTGGCATAGTCGCTGGCGACGGCGGGTTGGTCAGTGACATCGTTGCCGGTTTGCCCCCACTCGCTGGCGATGAACGGCATCGGCGGTTGTTCGGCGGTGGCATCGGCAGATAGCGGGCCGGTAATGCGGGCGCGTCTTACGATAACTGGCGCGGTCACGCTGGTGAGTTCGGTATCGGCGGCAACGTGGCCGTTGCTGCTGGCGAGGGTGTCTGCATTGCTGGTATCGCTATTGCCGTGCTGCGCCCATACGCTGGTTAGGGGTTCGTCTGTGGTGGGATTGTTGCCGTTCGTGCTGTGCGCGGCAGTGTAGGGTGCAGGGTATGGCGCAGCGGCGGGATCCTCATCCAGGCCATTCTGCCCCCACTCGCTGATCATAAAGGGGTGGGCGGGCGCGGCTTCACTGCTGGTTAGTATATCGGTGGTGGTAATATCTTCATCGGCGGCCAGGTCTTCGCTGCTAATCAGATGCTGGGGGTCGTCGCCAACCACGGCGGCTTGCGCCGCGCTCTCCGCCAGTGGCGGCAGCAACGCCTCGTCACGCCCGTCGAAGATATAGAACAGGCCCATCGCCCCGGCCAGCGAGAAGTAGATCCATGCCTGCTCGTAGAACTTGAACACCGTGTTCATGCGATAGAGGTCGCCACCTTGCAGGTGATCGGCAAGGTAGACGAGTTCGGTGCCGGTGGTGATGCCCAGGGCGACGAGCAGGAACAGGCCAGTCGCCAATCCGGCGCGGTCGTTACGCCGTCCGAAGGTTACGACTATTGCCATGCCTATGATCAGGCTGAGGAAGCCGAGTAGCCGTTCGTTAAACGGCGGCAGGTACATAATCACCGCCAGAATGATGGTCAGGGCAAGCAAGAGCCAGGGTACCACGCCAGGCAAAGCCACGCTGAGGCCCACGCCACTTACGGTACGCGGATGGCTGGGCGCGGATGGCTGCGTTAGCGGCTCGACCTTCGTTTCATAATATGTAGGGCCAAACCGTGGTTCGCCCTGATCGGGCATGGTTACGTCTGTTGTGGCGAGCAACGGTTCTCCCTCGGTCAATACATCAGGCGCATCCGTGCTGGGCGCAATGAATTGCGCCCCTATAGCCGTTGGTGTATAGGCACTATTGCTTGATTCAACCCCATTGGTTGGTTCAATGTCGTTGGTTGGTTCAACGACATTGGTTGGAGCAATGCCGTTGACCTGTTCAATGCCATTGCTCGGTGCAATGCCATATACACCGTTGGTTGGTTCAGCGCCGTTAGTGGGCGCTACAATCGTTGCCGATGGCGGCACGCCCGCGCTCAATACCTGGTGCGTCTCCGAGGCGCGTATCCGCATTGTGCCGCGCACGGGAGCGGGGGATTGCTGAGTTAGGTCTTGCGCCGCCAAGTCATCTTCTGTAGGGGCGAGCCTCTGTTCGCCCTGCATCCCCTCCCTGCATCCATCAGCGGGGGAGGAGTCGGTATTTTCAGGCTGATCACCATCACTGCCGCTACCGTTGCCACCGAAGCCGCCCGCAACGAAGCCGCTGACCGCGCTGGGGCGCAACGTATGTATTGGCGCACCCTCGGTGGCAAAGCGCACGCCGCGCAACCGCAGGATGAGGAAGGCTACGGCAATTAGCACGAACAGCCCCCAGATAACCAGATACTCGCTCAGTTGGGTGCGCTGGAAGGTGAAGTCGCCGCCTGGCACTACCGACTTGCCGGGGATGATGAAGGCGATTTTGCTGTACAGCACCTTGAAGTTTATGTAGAACGGCAGGTAGAGGGTCAAGGCCGCGCCGACGATCGCGCCAAACAGCAGGCCCGTGCCTAGCCAGACGGAGGGATAGCTGATTAGCGCCCGCAAGCGGCCATTTACCCGCTCACGGATGAGCAGCGGGATGAGCAGGCCGCCGAAGATGACCACGATGGCGGTGGGGAAGTCCCACGAGTTGATTACCGCTAGCGACCCAACGGTGATAGTCAGGGCCAGGAAGCGCAATGCGCCGACCGCGAAGCTGTCGCTCCACTGCGCCCCGCTGCGGGTGAAGAAGTTGGCGACGCTGTCCTGCACCGTATGGGCGTTGGTGGCAACCCGCCGCCAGCGTGCGCCCATGCCCTTGTCGAAGGCAAAGTTGAGCGCGAAGGCCAGGGCCATCACCTGCACCGGGATAGAGATTAGGTGGGGGTGCAGGTCGCCGTAGAGGAAGCTCCAGAAGGGGAACTCGGTGATGGTGCCAGGGATAATGCGACTGGTGGTCCAGAAGTTGAAGCCGTTCTGGATACCCTCAGCCATTCGGCCTGGGTCCACCCCCATGTTCACCAATTGATTATGCGCCCAAGTATAAAGACCGGGGCTGATGGTGAATAGCGCCTGAATCCCCCCAAATACGTTGCTGACCAGCATTGCCAGGGTGCCAGCCAGAACGCCGTAGCGCAGGCCGGTGGCGCTGAAGCGGGGATAATCCACGCTTGTGTCGCGGTTGCGGTTGCGCTGCTGGGCGAAGACCACCGTGTTGTAGACGATGCTAGCAATTACGCTGAAGGCGAGAGCGAAGATGAGCGCCATGCTCAGGTTGAAGGCCAGGGTAGGGATGATGCCGGTCAATTTAATCAGCACCGCCAGCAGCACGTAGCCGTAATAGTAATAATTGATGGTGCCACCGGCGAAGAGCGGATCCTGCGGCGGCATATAGGGTGAACGCAGCACTCCGTTGAGGAAGGCGAACTCCATCGGCCGTTCGCCACCGTATGAAGGCCCCCACAGGTCGGGGTTGAAGGTGCGTAGCCATAGCTGGAAGAAGTAGGCTAGCAGGAACATCACCTCGATCGCCACAATCAGTTTGACGTGACTACGCATCCAGGCGAGGAACTCGTGCCGCTGCCGCACCAGGAAATAGCTGCTCATTAGCCCAACAATGATTACGCTGACCAGGATGGCCCACACATCGAACATCGCCAGATGCAGGCTGGACATCAGCCAGGCGAAGAAGGCGACCAGCACCAGGGATAGCACCTTGCTGAAGGCGTAGCCACGATCGGGCAGCCAGCGGAAGATGCCCCAGGTGAGCGGTAGGGTGATGAAACTGAGCAGATATATGACGATTAGCCACAGCGCAACTGCCACCCACTGGTTGTTGGAGGCGAAGCTGTTCCAGGCGTAATCTTGCACCACTGGTAGACTGCCCACCGGCTGATCGAGCATAATCGTCTTGTCGGCGATAACCGGCTTCTCGCCGGGACCGGGGTTGTTGGCCGCCAGGGTGTTCACCCGCCCGCCAGTTACCGGCAAGGTGAGGGCGTTGCCGAACAGGGTCTTCAGTTCGTCATCCGACAGGGTTCGCACCTTCTTGAAGATCATCACCTTGGGGTGATCGTAGACGGTGAAGGTTTCGTCGGCGTGGTCGTCGTTGATGGTGAAGCCGAACAAGGAGGGATAGCGGGTGGCCTCGAATACCTCCTGATAGCCGAGCTGGCCGCTGAACAGCAACTGGTAATAGCGAATTGCGGTTGGATAACGCCAGGGCAGCTTGGGCAGGGTCATGTACAGGCGGTTGCTGGCAATCACAATGTAGTCAGCGCCCACGGCAACGGGGCGGTTGGTGAGGGGATCCATGCCGCCATTCATCCAGGCATTGAGCGCCTGGAAAGCGACGGAGCCAGGGCGGTCGGTGTTGTACATATCGAAGGTTATATTGTTGGCAGGGTCGCCGCGCCCTACACCGGGGATACCCTCATCCCAGCTTTCGGTGCCAACTGTGGCAGTGGAGGGGATGTTCTGCTCCACCCAACGCTGGGTTTGCAGGAAGGTGGGGGTGCCGCCATAGACACCATTCTCGAAGGCCAGCGCCCACAACACGCCGCCCACGATGGCGATTGCACCCACCAGTCGCACCCCATTCGCCACGGTGAAGGCGCTACGGCGATTGGGTTCAGCCCCCGCCCGCGCCGCCTGTCGCTGCCTTGCCCAGCGGTAGGCAGTCCACAACGCTCCCGCAGTAAAGATGGCGAAGATTGGCACGAGCGGCAGCATATAACGCGCCCATTTGGCCTGCAAAGTAAAGATGAGCGCAGCGTAGGGCAGGGCGGCGATGAACAGCAGCGCCTCGCCGGGGCGGGTGAAGCGCAGGCAGGCCAGCAACATGAAGAATACGATCAGCGCAACCCCGGCCAACGCCCCGACCACGTAGCCATTGCTCAACAGCCCCGTGCTACCATCGGTGAACACGCCTGCGGCAATCAGCAACGGCTTGCTAATGCCCACCAGCACGGCGAGTACGCCTATAATCAACGCTGCGCCCAACCCGCGAGTGAGCAGATAGCTGCCGCGCTGGCTGCCGCTCATCCGCCCCAAGCGTCGCCCCTCGCTCCGCGCCAGCCCAATCAGGCCAGGAAGATCAAACAGATAGCGGAATAGAATAAAGAACAGGCCAACCATCACTACCGCGCCCATGATTATGCCCAGCCCCCATAGCGCCAGATTGCCCATCTGGTAGACGACTGGCATGGTGCCGATGTACTGGCGGGTGTAGGGAACGTCGGAGATGCCCTTCATGATGTTGTTCTGTTCGCCGATCTTAGCGAAATATTGCGGCAGGCGGAACAGGGCGTAGGGTTCGCCAATCTCGAAGGCGACTAGCGAGGCGACCAGGCTGCCGACTAGCTGTGGTATCACCCTGCCCAGCGCGTTCCAGGGCGACTCGTTGGCGTTGGCGGCATAGGGGCGGATGGTCAGGCGCTCGAAGGCCGCGCCCAACAGTTGGGGTCGCTGCACATAAATCGCCCGCAACGCAAAGGCGGCAAAGATAATCAGCGCCAGTGGCGCAATCGTAAACTTGCTGGCGATGGCAAAGCCCAGCCCCGCGCCCATCCACAACGCCGACCCCCAGCGGCCATCCTGCATATACTTCACCGCGAAGTATATAGTCAACATGAAGAAGAAGGTGACGAAACTATCGGTAGCGAAGAAGTGGGCGAGTTGGATGTTCAGCACGCTGAAGCAGATGATCGCGGCGGCAAACAACCCTGCCCGCGTACTGTAAAGCCGTCGGCCAATCAGGAACACCAGCAACATGGTGCCTATATCCACCAAGCCGGACATGAAGCGACCGACCAAGGCTATATCGGGATAGCTGGACCAGGGCTTGCCGCTCACACGGGTAGCAACCTCAGCGGCGATGCGGGTGATATAGATGGGCAGACTGCCATAGGTGTAATCCTGCCAGCCGGGGCGGGTGGTGATCGGGCTGTTGTCGGCGTTGAACAGGGCGGAGAGAGGGGTGCCGGGATCCCAGTGCGGACGAACGGCAACCCCGGTGATGAAACGCTCATCAGGATGGTTAAGCTGCGGTTGTCCATTGCCATTGTTATCGTAGAGCAGTCCGTTGAAGCGCAATAGGAATGCGATCACAATCAGTGCGAGCAACAGCCATCCCTCGCGGGTCTGGATCAGGCGACGACCAGCGGTGGGCGGGGGTAGCAACTGCTCGTCAGATTTCAGATTATTGATTTCAGATTGCAGATTGGGGTCTGTGTCAGCGGCGGTGATGCTGGCTAGCTCCGGCCCGGCATCGTCAGCTTTGCTATTCGTCAGACGTACCCGATGGTGGAGGGGGGATTGCAGATTACTGATTTCAGATTGCAGATTGGCACCGGCCTCGAAAGCAGGGGCGGTGGTGGCAGGTTGCGCGATGGGCGCAGTGAATTGCGCCCCTACATTGTTGTCTGCGGCAGTGGCGCTTGGCGCATTGAATTGCGCCCCTACATTGTTGTCTGCGGCAGCGGGTTCCAGAACAGCGCTTGGCGCATTGAATTGCGCCCCTACATTGTTGTCGGCGGCGGGTTGCACCGTGGCAGGCGCAGCTTCGCTAGCCAGCACGCTATCAGTGACGGGCGATGCAGTGGGGGTGGTGTCCACTAGCGGCGTATCGGCGGCCACGGCCGTCTCAGGGGTGGTTAGCCTCGCCAGCGGGTTGTTCTTCGGCTTGGGCGGCGATTCGCGATCATCGTCCCAGCTAAAATCATCGTCGGGGCTTGCAAGCCAGTCGAGGCGCGGCTCGTTGCGCGACGATGGTGGATTGTTCTTGTCGTCAGGGACATCGGGCATGGGTCAAGCTGCCTTTCAAGGTTGGCGATTAAGCAGGTACAGCAAATGATCGCACTCTCGCGGTGCGGTGGCGCTATTTTATCATGTTTCCGTGATAGTGACAAGAAATATGCCCGATCGAACTTCGAGACATCAATGGGCAAGCGCAACCCGCCCCTACAACCAGCATCTTCTTTCAACTTCCAACTTTCAACTCGTCCCGCTTAACTCAACAATGCCGCAATCTTCTCGTGCATGATGGCGACGGCCTGCTCGGTGCGCTCCGGGGTCATTGGCTGGCCGTAGAACTCGGTAAGCTCGAAGGGCTGGCCGAAGCGCACGCTGATGCGGGCGGGCCGGGGGAACTTTGCGCCGCGCCCGAAGGAGCGGTCGGTGCCACGCACCCCCACTGGTAGCAGCGGGCAGCGCATCTTGACCGCAAAACGCGCCGCGCCGCTACGCATCTGCTGCATCTCACCGGAGCCGGAGCGGGTGCCTTCGGGGAACAGCCCCAGCACCTGCCCATCCTTGAGCAGCGCCAGCGAAGTGACGATCGCCTGGCGGTCGAGGTTGCTGCGGTCTACCGGAAACGTTCCCCACCGGCTGAGGATGAAGCTGACGAAGCGGGTGTCGAACAACTCCTGCTTGCCCATGTAGTAGACGAGGCGTGGCAACGAGGCCCAGCCAATTACCATGGGGTCGAGGTAGCTGATGTGGTTGGCGATTAGGATAACCGGCCCCTTGCGCGGGATGTTGAATCGCCCGCGCACCCTGGTGGGCAGATAGGTGTGGAACAGCAGCCACAGGACGAACTTGCCGAGATTGGTCCAGAATGGGTCAAAGCGGGGCATTGTTTGCTTCATCAGGTTGACCTCTTTCACACTCAGGCTGAAAACAGGAATTGCGCGTAGGTGATGTAGAAAAAGACCACCGCGACGGTCAAGATCACGCTATCAATACGGTCGAGGATACCGCCGTGGCCGGGGATGAGGTGGCCGCTGTCCTTCACCTTCATCGCTCGCTTGAACATTGATTCGATCAAGTCACCGCAAACAGCAGCTAGGGCTAGCAGCGGGCCGAGCAGTAGCGCATTGTACCAGGCGATGCGCAGCGCCGGAGTCATTAGCAGCACGCCAATGATGGTGAAGAACACTCCGCCGATCAGCCCCTCGACCGTCTTGGCCGGGCTGATCCAGGGGATGAGCTTGCGCCGTCCGAAGCGTGAGCCGACAAAGTACGCGCCGGTGTCGGCAAAGGTGGTAGCTACCAGCACCAGCACCACCCACCCAATACCGGGGCCAATCGCGCCCAGGCCAATACCAGCTCTGCCCACGCAGGGCTGATCGGGGCGACAATAGTTGTATACCAGCAAGCCCAGGCGCAGCAACCAGGGGATATATAGCACTCCCGCGATGGTGAAGCCTACATTCAGCCACGACAGGCGCAACTGATCGCTGCTCAGGGTTAGCCTACCTTTGCGGAACAAGGCTGCGCCTACGATACTGCCACCGCTCCCTCTACCAGTCAAGGCTGGGCTGGTGAAAGTTATCCTACCTTCATCTGGTTGCAAGCCAGGGTCAGAGGCAGTAGCCACGCCATAATTGAGGAGAATAGGGGAGGAGAGTTGCCACACAATTGCCAGCAGCAGGGTAGCAACCAGGATCGCCTGCTCCAACCTCCAGCCGAAAGCGACATCAGCGATCAGAGCGAAGGCAGCTGCCATGCCTACCGCATAGGCAGGCTGGTAGCCGCCCGCCTGGGCCATACTATAGAACTCGTGGGTTGCCAGCACGGTGACGAGCAGAAGTGCGAGCAGAAAGCTGCCCGCCCCGCCAATCAGCGCCAATGCCAGCAGCACAACCAGCGCCACACCGCTAATTACTCTTGTTCGCATCGTAGCCCCCGAAATAGGGTAGGGAGTTTGACAAAATAAAGCGCCAACCTATTGCCAGCATCTAATAAAAGATGTATACTTTAACAAAGCCCCGACCTTTAGCTACTCAATTAGCCTCAGTAGGAGGGTAGAGCAATGGCGCTTATCTACTTGATGATCGTGGTAGTCGCCTATCTGATCGGCGCAATCCCGGTTGGCGCGATTGTGGTGCGGATGTACCACATTGACATCACCACCAAAGGCAGCGGCAAAACCGGCGCGACCAATGTGCTACGCACAGTGGGCTGGGGTCCCGCCCTGGGGGTGGCGCTCGGCGACTTGCTCAAGGGTGTCATCGCGGTGCTGGCGGCACGGCTAATTATGAACGCCTTTGGTTACCCCAGCGCCATAAACGTGTTTGGGCTTAACATCGCCGCGTTGCCGCTCGCCGAGCTACTCGCCGCAGTGTCGGCGGTGGCCGGTCACGTCTGGTCACTGTGGCTGCGCCTGTTCACCGGCAAGTGGGGCGGCGGGCGCGGGGTGGTCACTGCGGCGGGCGCAGTGTTGATGGTCAGCCCCTGGGTGATCCTAATTGCTGCCGTGGTCGCCATCCCCATTGTCGCCATCTCGCGCTACGTTTCGCTGGGCAGCATACTCGGCGCGGCAACCGGCGGGTTGGTCATTATTGTGCTGGTGGCGCTGGGTCGGATGGACTGGCTGTATATCTTCTTCATCAGCCTGCCTATCTTCATCATCGTGGCTCATAAGGACAACATCGAGCGGCTGATGCGCGGCACCGAGCGCAAGTTGGGCGAACGCGCCTAATTCTAGCACATAAGGGGGCAGGGTGGCAACATTCAAGGTCGGAGTGCTGACGATCAGCGATAGCGCGGCGCGTGGCGACCGCCCGGTAGATGCCAGCGGCCAGGCGGTGCGGGAGCTAATCGAGGCGGGGCTGGATGCAAAGGTGGAGCAATACGCCATTGTAGCCGACGAGCGCGACCAGATTGAGGCCAAGCTGACTGAGTGGGCGGATACATTGCACCTCAACCTGGTACTGACCACTGGCGGCACCGGCCTGACCCCCCGCGATGTCACCCCTGAAGCAACCCTGGCGGTGGCCGAACGAGTCGTCCCCGGCCTGGCCGAGATGATGCGATCGCAAACTGCGGTCAACACGCCGCTTGCCTGGCTCTCCCGTAGCGTGGCAGTGACGCGAGGTAAGACCCTGATCATCAACCTGCCGGGCAGCCCCAAAGGGGTAAGCGAGTGCATCAACGTGTTGCTGCCGGTACTGACCCACGCGATTATGCTGACGATGGACGAGTGGGGGCAACACAAAGGGTGATCACACATTGTAGGTTGCACATTGGTTGTCTATGGGGCGCACAGATTGTGCGCCCTATTACGTTGGTGGGGGTTGAGCATGGCTGAGTTGCCACAATCAAAACACTTTCAATTGGAGCTACTTGCCGAGGATGTGTGGGCGGCGATTGCCAACGATGGCGGTGCAGCGTGGGGCAATGCGGGCATCGTTGACCTGGGTGAGCGGGTGATCGTGTTTGATAGTATGTGGACACCGCAGGCGGCGCGGGATTTGCGGGCGGCGGCAGAGCAACTGGCCGGTAAGCCGATTGCTTACGTCATCAACAGCCACTGTCACACCGATCACGTTATGGGCAATCAGGTGTTCGGTGCCACGACCGACATCATTACCACGAAGCGGACACAGGAGCTAATCGTCAGCAATTGCCGTGAGACACTGGCATGGTGGCGGGCCAGTGGGGTCGCGCATATCGCGGCGCAGGAGCGCGAACTCGAACAGCAGCAGGATGAGGGGCAGCGACAGCGGCTGGGGTTGAAGCTACAGCGCGAACGCCAGTTTGTTGCCGCGCTGCCAGAGATGCAACTGCGGGTGCCAAACCTGACCTTCGATAGCTGGATGATCTTCCAGAGCCGCCGTGCTGCCGAGGCGATAAGTTTCGGGATGGGGCATACCGAGAGTGATGTGTTCCTGTATCTTCCTGCCGCGCGCATCGTATTCGTGGGCGATCTGCTATCAGTGGGTAATCCCCCCTCGATGAGCAGTGGCGACCCACAGAGGTGGATCGCGGCGCTTGACCAAATTGAGGCGCTAGGACCGCAGGTTGTCGTGCCAGGACATGGGCCAGTGGCGACAGCTGCCGAATTCGATCTACTGCGACAGTACATCAGCACACTTATTGCGATGGCAGATACAGTGGTTGGGGCGGGCGGCAGCGCCGAGGATGCTGCCGCCCAGCCAATCCCCATGCCATTCGACAACTGGAATTACCCCGACATTTACGCCGATAATATGCGCTTCCTGTACAAATGGCTGATCAAGAAAGGAAATTAAAAGCCCTCTCCCTAGCAGGGAGAGGGTGGATGCTGAAGCTATCTAATGCTAACAATCAGCGTTGGCCCATGTTTTACCTAACCTGCGGTTCGCCAGCAGCAGCGGCGGCTACACTATTATAGGGCTTGGCGATGACGATCCAGCGGTAACTGTCCACTGCGTAGGGCCAGCAGGTAATCATGGTCAAAGTCTGGTCGGGGGTAGGGTTCATGTAGGCAGCATTCTTGATGCGCTGGTCAATAGGCATATTTGCCTCCCTGACCTTGGTTATCTCCGTGACGACGTAGATGTACTCAGCGCCCTGCTGATTGTACAGGCGCACCTCGTCACCGAGCTTGGCTTCGTTCAGGTAACGAAAGACCTCACCCTTGTAGTCGTCGTGACCGGCAAGTACCACATTGCCAATCATGCCGGGATTGGCCGAACCCTGGTTGTGACCTACTGCGTACTCCGCCACATCCCAGATGGCTACTGGCTTGCCACTCTGGGCATCAGTGCCAGTGTGCCAGCCAACATCCACTATCTTGCTGTCGAGTTTGATGCTGGGGATGACGATGCGAGCGGGCGCGGATGTAGGCACGGTGCCTGCGCTGCCCGCGCTGGTTTGCTGCCCGCTATCAATAACCGGCACGGTGCTGGCAACGTTGCGGCCACTACCAGGCGCGGGCGTGGCGGCATTAGCTTGCGCGGCTGGAGTAACCGTGACGGGTAGATCGGCGGCCGGTTGCATATAAGAGGGGGTAGCCACACCCGCCAGGATCTGCACGTCTGGGGTGCTATTCTCCAGCCACCAGTAATAGCCCTGCATCCCACCCACAGTTAGCAGCAGCAACACGCCCACAACGATCAGCCCATTGCCAACGTAGCGTAGCTTCTTGCTACGCTTCGCGGTGACAACTGGCGTGGTGATTGTGTTCGTGTTAGTGGCGGTCTGCTCGGCCAACGCAATGCTCCTTAGACTTTTGTTTCTGCTATATATACAACGTTGCAGGCGGTTTGGATGTTTCGTTTGTCAAATATTTCATTTGTTCTGACCTGCACGCCAGATAGTCTGCACCGTATCGCGCATTGTGACGAGCAAGCCAGCCCATTCTTCTTCGCTGTACTGGGCAACCACTTGCATAATGCGAAGATGGATCTTGTGCCGATTTGGTTGGCGAAGTCGGACGATAAGTATGCCATAATGCTTCTCGTTGCGATATTGGGCAAAATCCTTGTCGGTGGTTATAACGAGGCGATGTTCACGTTGTGCGATTGCCCACAAATCTGCATCTTCCGAACCTTTATTTGCGGTGTTGCGAACATCCAAAACGTCATGTCCAGCCGCACGAAGTTCACTTATGCTCATCCGATGCGTATTCTCGTCGGCCAGGATCTTCATACAGCACTTGCCAACTCTTCAATCGGTGCGACTTGCTCCTCAGCTAGCACGGAGGCATAATCCAGCGAGGCTAGTATATCCTCTCTGGTCAAAGATGGGTATTCTTCAAGCAGATCCTCGATGCTATCACCGTTTGCCATCATACGTACCAGCAAATAGACTGGGATGCGTGTACCCTTGACGCAGGCTACGCCATGATGAATGTTCGGATTGATTGAAATACGATCATACATAGCTTCACCTCCTGCTAGCTTCATTGAAGCAAATTTGTTCGCCGCTCTATGTTTAATTGTACTATATCAGGCAGGTTTTGTCTACCCACCCTCCGTTACTTTGGCCGCGCCAGCCTGCGACCACGCGGCTTGCTCGGCTTGTCCTTCTTCTTGGGCAGGCTGGCAGCGAAGCGGGCATCGGCTGCGGCGCGGTCGAACTCCTCGTGGGCGATAGTGTATTGCGCCTGGGCCAGCATCGGCTTGAGGAACTGGCCGGTGTAGCTCTCGGGCTTCTCCGCCACCTGCTCCGGCGTGCCGACCGCGATCACTCGCCCGCCTTTGCTGCCGCCTTCGGGGCCGAGGTCAATCAGCCAGTCGGCAGTCTTGATTACGTCGAGGTTGTGTTCAATCACCAGCACGCTATTGCCGGTGTCCACCAGGCGATGCAGCACATCGAGCAGCCGCTCCACATCAGCGAAGTGCAGGCCGGTAGTCGGCTCATCGAGGATGTAGATGGTGCGACCCGTGGCGCGGCGCGACAGTTCCGCCGCCAGTTTGACCCGCTGCGCCTCGCCGCCGCTCAGGGTAGTAGCGGGCTGGCCCAGTTTGATGTAGCCCAGGCCCACATCATCAAGCGTAGACAGCTTGTTGTAGATACTCGGCACATTGGCAAAGAACTCCGCGCCCTCGGCCACGGTCATATCCAGCACCTCGGCGATGTTCCTGTTCTTATAGCGGATCTCCAGCGCCTCGCGGTTGTAGCGTGCGCCGTGGCAGACCTCGCAGGGAACGTAGACATCGGGTAGGAACTGCATCTCAATCTTGATGATGCCGTCGCCGTGACACGCCTCGCAGCGCCCACCTTTGACGTTGAAGCTGAAGCGACCAGCATTGTAGCCGCGCGTCTTGGCCTCCGGCACTCCGGCGAACACCTCGCGGATGGTGGTGAACACGCCGATATAGGTGGCGGGGTTGGAGCGCGGGGTGCGGCCAATCGGCGACTGGTCAATGTCAATCACCTTATCCAACGCCTCGATGCCCTCGATCGACTCGTGCTGACCCGCCCGCTTGCGGCTGCGGTGCAGTTCGTGGCGCAGATACTTGTGCAGGATCTCGTTGATCAGGGTGCTTTTACCGCTGCCGGATACGCCAGTAACCGCCACGAACATCCCCAGCGGGATGGTCACGTCAATATTCTTCAGGTTGTGTTCGCGTGCGCCGTAGATGGTCAGCGCCTTGCCACTGCCATGCCGCCGCTGCTCCGGCACCTTGATGCTGCGCCTGCCACTGAGGTAGTCGCCGGTGATCGACTCGGGGCAGTTCAGCACATCTTCGAGCGTGCCTTCAACCACGATGCGCCCGCCGTGTTCGCCCGCGCCGGGGCCAACGTCAATGATCCAGTCGGCGGTCCGCATCGTCTCCTCGTCGTGTTCGACCACAAGGAGAGTGTTGCCCAGATCGCGCAGGCGTACCAGGGTAGAGATGAGGCGGGCGTTGTCGCGCTGGTGCAGGCCAATGCTCGGCTCGTCGAGGATGTAGATAACCCCCATCAGGCTGCTGCCGATCTGGGTGGCGAGGCGAATGCGTTGCGCTTCACCGCCCGCCAAGGTAGCGGCGGCGCGGTCAAGGGTGAGATAATCGAGGCCCACATCCACAAGGAAGCCGAGGCGGGCGCGAATCTCCTTGAGGATCTGGCGGGCAATCAGTTGCTCGCGCTCGTTCAGCTTGCGGCCGGTGCCGTTAGCGGAGTGGCCGTTAGCGCCATTTGCGCCGTTCGCTGAGTGGCCGTTGCTGCTGAAAGGGGCGGAGTTGTCGTCCAATGCCAGGCTCTCGAAGAAGTGGGCGGCATCCTGCACCGTCTCCTGCACTACCCCCACGATGTTGCGATCAGCGATGGTGACGCTGAGAGCTTCCGGCTTGAGCCGCGCCCCTTTGCAAACCGCGCAGGGAATGGGAGACATATACTCGGCGAACTCCTCGCGGATGCCTTCGGCGGTGTTTGAGTCGGCGTAGCGACGCTTGATGTTGTTGACGATGCCCTCGAAGCTCGTTTCGTACTCGCGCTGCCGACCACCGGCAAAGTGGCGCACGCGGATGGGGCTGCTACTTCCGTAGAGGATGGCGTTGACCTGCTCCTCGCTCATGTCGCGCACCGGCGTGTCCATATCGAAGCCGTAGGCGCGACCCAAAGCCTCGAACAGTTCGCCATAGTAGGTATCAACGCCAGTCGGCATCCCGTTGGCGGCGACTGCGCCCTGACGCAGCGATAGGGCGGGATCGGGGATGAGCAAATCAGGGTCAGGTTCGAGGGTGGTGCCGAGGCCAGTGCAGGCGGGGCAAGCTCCGTGCGGGCTATTGAAGCTGAAGCTGCGCGGCTCAATCTCGCCAATGCTGATGCCGCAGTACACGCAGGCGAAGTGTTCGGAGAATAGCAACTCCTCGCCATCCTGCACCGCGACGGTAATTACCCCTTCGGCCATCTTCAGGGCTGCCTCGATCGACTCGGTGACGCGGCGCAGGTCAGTGCCACCGCCCAGCGAAGCGCCATCCAGACTGTCTACGTCCACGCTACTGAGACCCTGGCCGCTGGAAGCCACTCCCGCAGCCACCGCGGCCATCACCGGCGCAAGCTCCAGGCTGGGTTGGTGGATCACCAGGCGGTCAACCACCACTTCGATAGTGTGCTTCTTATACTTCTCAAGCTCTGGGGGGTTGTCGGCTTCGACGATCTCGCCATCCACACGGGCGCGGACGTAGCCTGCCTTGCGAATGTCCTCGAACAGTTTCTGGTGTTCGCCTTTGCGGTCCTTGATTAGCGGGGCGAGGATGAGGATACGGCTGCCGTCGGGCAGGCTGGCGACCGCATCCACAATCTCCTGCACCGTCTGCTGGGTGATCTCGCGGCCACAGTTGGGGCAGTGGGGGTGGCCGATGCGGGCGTAGAGCAGGCGTAGATAGTCGTAAATCTCGGTGATAGTGCCGACCGTGGAGCGGGGGTTGCGGCTCGCGCCCTTCTGGTCAATAGAAATCGCGGGCGACAGCCCTTCGATCAGGTCAACGTCTGGCTTATCCATCTGGCCCAGAAACTGGCGGGCGTAGGCGCTGAGGGACTCGACGTAGCGGCGCTGGCCCTCGGCGTAGATGGTATCGAATGCCAGGCTGCTCTTGCCCGACCCCGATAGCCCAGTGACCACCACCAGCTTATCACGAGGGATCTCGACATCAATATCCTTCAGGTTATGCTCTCTCGCGCCCTTAACCACAATCTTATCTTGCAATGTTTGGCCCCCTGGAACCCCGCCCGACTACAATCGGGCAATATTAGCTAGACATAAATAGCGGGCGCACCGTTTTACCTACAGTGGCCCAGCATATCTGATACGTACCCTCTATTATACCATACTATTGCGGGATTCCAACACTTTT
>JBBRMT010000073.1:0-19257 GCA_038230695.1 Chloroflexia bacterium | reverse complement strand
GATAGTAAGCTAATCGTCACCACCTCAACGGATAAAACTGCCCGTCTATGGGATCTATCAGGCAAGCCAATTACCACCCTTAGCGGACACAAAGACGCAATATGGAGTGCAGTGTTCAGCCCCGATGGGCAAAGTATCCTCACTGCCTCAGCCGATAATACCTTCCGGCTGTGGGACAAGGATGGTTAAGCCGCTCGCTATCTTCACCAGTGGCACTGCACAACTACGCAGCGCGGTGTTCAGCCCCGACGGGCAACGCATCCTCACTGCCGCTGATAACATTCCTCGGCTGTGGGGTCTGGCGGGCAAGTAGTTAGTGATGAGGAACGGGGTTAACTCTGGATCAGTATCAGGGTGTATCGGGTTGCTCCCGCAGCCCCGGCAGCGGCGAATACACCAGCCACAGGTTAGCCAGCGCCATACCTATGACCGCGATTAGCAGAGCGTAGCGGGCAGTGAGTAGTTGGCCCAGCACGCCCGCCGCAATCGCGCCGAAGGGGGCGACCCCGCCCATCAGGAAGTTGCTGCCCGCGCCCGCCCGTCCCAGCAGCCGGTTGGGGATGAGGCTCTGTCGCAAGCTGACCTCGTTGATCATATACACCGTCCTCAGCATATCACCGAAGAACTGCGGGATTACCATCATCGCAATTACCAGCGGCAATGGCCCACCGGCGAATGGGGTGAGCAAACCGAGGGGGATGGCGAGCAAACTTGCGCCCACTATGGCGCGACCCAGGCCGAAACGTCGTGCCGCCCGCTCGGCATACAGCGCCCCGATCAGCCCTCCTGCGCCGCCCGCGCCGATCAGCAGGCCAATCACGAATGGGCTAAGGTGTAGTTCATTCAGCGCATAGTAGATGTACAGGGTGCCGAAGAAGCCCGCACCGAAGAAGTTGCTGGTGGCTGCCGCTAGAGTAATCGCCCGTAGCACCGGGTTGGCGAACAGCAGCCGCAAGCCCTGCCCCAACTCGCGCCAGATGTTCTCCTCGGCAGGATTGCGGGTGGTGGGGAGTTCGGGCTGGCGAATGAGCATCACCGACAGCGCCGAGCAGACAAAGGTGAAGGCATCAATCAACACCGCGCCGGGGGCGCTGAACAGTTGCACCAACGCGCCACCCGCCGCGGGCGCTCCCATCTCCACCACCTCGGCGCTGGCTTCCAGCTTGCTGTTGCCCTCCACCAGTTGATCATGCTCGATCAGGCTGGGTAGATACGAAGGATCGGCGGTGTCGAAGAAAACCGCCAGCACGCCCACCAGCGCGGCTACGACATAAACCTGCCACAGTTGCAGGATGCCCAATACAGCGGCAAGCGGGATGTAGCCCAGCAGCAAGGCCCGACCGAGGTCGGCAATAATCAGCACCGGACGGCGGCGCAGGCGATCAACCCACACCCCGGCGAACAGGCTGACCAGCAGCACCGGGGCGCTGCTCACCACCCCCAGCAGGCCGAGTTGCGCGGGGCTGGCCGCCAGGGTAATTAGCGCGACAAAGGTTAGCGCATCGAGCCGCGTGCCAAACACCGAGATGGTATGGCCCGCCCACAGCTTCAGGAAGTCACGATGCTGCCACAGGCTGGCGCGTCGCTGCATCACGGCGATTCCTCGGCTAAACCGACGGCTTTGCCCACAAATCGTACTCCTCGGCGCGGCTGATCCGCACATCAAGCATCTGGCCGACGGTTAGTGGCGCGTGCTGACGGGGCTGGACGAAGATATAGCCGTCTACCTCTGGCGCTTCGCGGTAGCTGCGGGCCACATAGATCTTTTCACCAGCGCGGCGGCCCTGCTCATCTTCCAGTTCGCCTTCACCCTCGATCAACACGCGCATGGTCTTGCCTACCAGCGCCTTGTTGCGGGCCAGGCTGATGCGCTGCTGCGCGGCCATCGCCAGCTTGCGCCGCTTCTCCTTGACGCGGGGATGCAGGTGGCCCTCCAGCTTGAAGCTCTCGCTCTTCTCCTCCGCCGAGTAGGTGAACACCCCCACATGATCGAACCAGCCCTCGTTGATGAAGCCAAGTAGCTCGTCGAACTCGGCGTTGGTCTCGCCGGGGAAGCCGACGATGAAGGTGGTGCGTAGCGCCAGATTGGGCATTGCCTCGCGCATACTGGTTAGCACGCGGCGCACCCTGTCCATGTTCGGTGGGCGGCGCATTCGGCGCAAGGCCGCCTCGCTGCCGTGTTGCAACGGCATATCCACGTACTTGCAGACTTGCGGCAACTCGGCCATTGTCTGGATCAGGCGCGGGGTCATGCGGGCGGGGTAGGCGTACATGATGCGTAGCCACTCAATCTGTGGCACCTGGCGCACCGTCTCCTCCAGCAGCCCGGCTAGCCCGTCGCGGATACCCAGGTCGAGGCCATAGTAGGTGCTATCCTGCGAGATGTAGATAATCTCTTTGACCCCTTGCGCGGCCAGTTCCTTGACCTCGGCGATAATCTGGGGCAGTGGCTTGCTGATGTGGCCGCCACGTATCTGCGGGATAATGCAGAAGCTGCACTTGGCATCGCAACCCTCGGCAATCTTGACGAAGGCCGATGCGCCGCTGGCCTGGCGGGCAAAGCCGGTCAGTTGCGGGTCGGCAAAGCTGGCCGGGGCGGTGGGGCATTGCTCGGTTAGCGCGGGGTCAAGCGCGATTTGCGGCGGGGCGGGGAAGAGGGTGAGGGGCAGGCCGCGTTGCTGGCCCAGAGTAGCGGTCAGCTTGGCGATATCCGGCCAGTTGCGGGCAGAGAGCTGCCCATCCAGCG
This sequence comes from Chloroflexia bacterium, assembly GCA_038230695.1. GTDB lineage: Bacteria > Chloroflexota > Chloroflexia > QHBQ01 > QHBQ01 > QHBQ01. Next base: position 16,511 of record JBBRMT010000073.1, on the reverse strand, counting down.
CGGTCACGCCGCCACTGATGCGCTCAGGGTAGAGTTCGACCATGCAGCCAGAGGCGATCAGCAATTGATCGTCGCGCTTGGTGGCGGCAAGCTGATTGAGGGTGTCAATCGCCTCCTGCCGCGCCGCTTCGAGGAAGCCGCAGGTATTGACGATCAGCACGCTGGCTTCATCGGCGCTGGTGGTCGGCTCGTAGCCCGCGCCACGCAGCATCTGGCCCATGCCCTCACTGTCCACGCGGTTCTTTTCGCAACCCAGGGTGACAACCGCAAACTTCGGTTTGGTGATGGTTTCCAAAAGTTACTTCCTATCTTGTTGGCTAGCTTATACAGTTACGATCCGGTAATGCGCTTCAGCATCACCCCTCACCCAACCTACCCACAGGGGAGAGGCTTATACCAATTAGCCCAGCAGGTGGTGTAAATTGCACCAGGGCGGGCAGCCGCCCGCCCCTACGATACTCATTCCTCAGTCCTCAGCACTCGGCTAGCGGTAGTTGATGAATTGCAAGGCCACGGGGTAGTCCTTGCCCTTGAGGAAGGTGATGACCGCCTGCAGATCGTCCTTGTTCTTGGCGATGACGCGGATGGCCTCGCCTTGGATCTGGGCCTGCACTTTGGGCTGGGCCTCGCGGATGTCTTTGACCATCTTCTTGGCGAGGGTTTCCTCGATGCCCTTAACCAGGGTAACCACCTGACGCATGGTGTCGCCGCCCGCCGGTTCAGCCTTGCCCCAGTTGAAAATCTTGAGCGAGAGGCCGCGCTTGATCGCCTTACTCTGCAATATATCCTTCATTGCATTTAGCTGGAACTCCGACTCGGCGGTGAGGATGATCTTATCCTCCTCCAGCTTGATGTCGCTTTTGGTATCCTTGAGGTCGTAGCGGGTATGAACCTCGCGCTCGGTCTGGTCAACCGCGTTGACCAATTCCTGGCGGTCGAACTCGCTGACCACGTCGAAAGAGCTAGTGCCTGCCATGTTTCTCCTTGCTGCTTGATTAATAGCTGGTTGCCAGGTCAGGGGATGACGATTTCGTTACCGGCCTTGTCCCATTGCTTTTTGACCGGCACGCCGAACCCACCCATCAGCCCGCGACTCTGGCCGTTGACAATAGCGGTGACTCCGCCGCCATTGCCAGTCCAGACGTAGACAGTGTTATACCCACTGAAGGTGCGGCGGCTGCCCCCGGCCAGCGTGCCATTGAACTGCACCAGCCCATCCACCGTAACCTGCATCCATGCCGCGGCAGTGGCGACCAGCACCACCTGCACTCCCTGGCCCGCTACAGCGGGTACAATGGTGGGGCTGGGGGTAGTGGGTGGCGGCGGCGGGTTGGTAGGGCTGGGGCTGGCCGCGATGCCCAGGCCGACTACCGGCGTGCCAACCCCCCCATGGGGATTTGGCGGCGCGGGCGTGCTAGTCGCTCCAAGCGTCGTAGTAAGTGACACAGTGGTGGGTGGGTTGGCGCTACCGCCGCCTGGGTTGGTTGGGGTAGGCAGAAACGGGATCGCGCCGCCGGGGGTGGATACTTTTGCCAGCAGCGCGGTAGGGGTGGAGGGCGCGGGGGTAGCGAGGGCGGCAGACTTGCTGGCATCCTTTGCGCCACTCACCATGTTCACACCCACGATGACCACGAAGATGATCAGCACAAACACTATGAACACGCCCAGGATGCTGGGTGGATAGCGCAGGCTGGTGCGTACCTCGCTGGTAACTGGCGCGAGTTTGGCGGCGGGCTGGGTAGCGCGGCGGCCCCGCCCCATATTGGTTTGCGCGTCGTAAAGATCGAGAACGCTGGTCGGGTCCATACCGAGGTAAGTAGCGTAGTTGCGGAGCAGGCCACGTGCATAGACGGGAGCGGGGAGGTCGGCCTGATTATCGTCCTCGAAGGCGGCCAGTATCTTGCTGCGGATGCGGGTTTCGCGCTCCGCCTCGTCCAGGCTCACGTCCATCTGTTCGCGGGCCTGCTGAAGGGTCTCGCCGAGGGTTGCCATCTAAAGTTGGGTTTCCTTCCTAATCTAGCACATACCATATCCACCTTACGGTGCGTTACCATTATACTATATTGACGAAGGGGGGGCAACTGCGCTTCACGCCAACCGCATTGTCCGCCAACGTTGGTGCGGGGCATTGTACCATGAGGATGAGCTTTATCCAAATAGTATCGTGTCAAATAAAAGGACGCTGCCCCTCGCCAGGGTAAGCGTCCTCTCCCGTTTCCCTATTGTCTCGGTTGTGCTACGCGACTCTGCAGGCTTCTTGGCCTGGTGGGGTTGCCCACATTTACGCCCCTGGGTTAGTTGCTGAGGCGAACTGCGCTGTAGTAATGGGCACTGTAGTAGGAGTTCCACAGGTCGCTGATAACCACGCCGGTGCTTTCGTTCTCCGCATGGATGAACCTGCCGCCACCGATGTAGATGCCGCCATGCGACAGGCCCGGTTCGTAGGTGTTGGCGAAGAAGACCAGGTCGCCAGGCTGCAGCTGGTTGCTGCTCACCCGCGTGCCGAGGCTGATCTCTTCATAGAGGCTGTGGCCGATGCTGTAGCCGTTACGGTTAAGCACGTACTCGATGAAGCCGCTGCAATCGAAGCCACGCGGTGACGCGCCGCCGTAGATGTAACGATAGCCTAGATAAACCTCGGCGGTGGCAATTACACCATGGGCCGCAGGCGCAGGATTGCTCAACACCTTCTTCGCTACAGCGACTTGCTGCGCCAGCGTCTTAGGCGTGGCAACTGCTGTGGTCTGGGTGTCACGTGCGCCGCCACGCGACGTGACGCTGCCACGCGAGGCGCTAGCGTTCAGCAGGCTGGGGGGGGTGGCCGAGCTATAGGCCAGATAGTCCGCCGATGACCAGCCACTAGTGTACTTGCCGCTCACCTGGTACCAGGTGTTGCCCGCTTTGTCGGTAACCGGACCAGCTACCACCTTCAGCACGGTGCCGCCGTCCACAGTTGCCAGCACAGCGCCGCTCCTGCTGGCCGCGCTACGGACGCGTAGGCCATCTTCAGTTACCCGTACTGCTCCGCCAATCTTGATTTTCGCCGCGCTACCAGTGTTGCTGGCCTGCTGCGTGCTACTCGTTGAGGAGCTAGTGGTGACCGACTTGCTGCTGCCGTTGCCCGCGAGGTAATTGCTGATTACCCAACCGCCACCGTTCTGATTGCGAACCTTGTACCAGAGGTTGCCATTGCTATCGGTGCGTGGCCCGTCGTAAACCTCTACTGCCTGGCCCGCGCCCAGCTTTACGTTTATGTCGTAGATAGTACCCGCCCCGCTGCGGGCGTTGATGAGGTCACCCGTGCTGCCGCTGACATAACTGATGCCGCCGACAACTACTGAGCTAGCCGCCGCGCCACCTGTGCCAGCGGTAATGACCGCTACGACCACCAGCGCCGCTATCATCAGGCGGTACATCGCTCTCGTTTTCACTTTACTTGACAAGTTGTAATCCTACCTTTCTTGTGCTTGTGTGTTCGGTCTGGTTTGCTTGGTCTAACTTTCGCTTAGACGGCATTGATTCACCTCCTTTCCCCAGCTAACTGCCGTCTTCTGCTGCCATTGGCTTAGGCCGCTGGCTTTGTTTGTCAAATATAATGAGGGCCGAGCGCCACATTCATCAACCTGGAACACCAGGGGCATGATGAGTGGGCTAGCGGCCCTCACGGATTGGCAACTACGCACGCTGAACGCCCAGCATCGCCTGTTGACGATGTGCCGGGGTAAATAGCGCATTCTTTTGGCGGGTATGACGCTGGGCTATGGCCTGCTTGACCGCCTGCGCCGGAGTGGGCGCAACGCTGGCCGGACAAACTGGAGCGACCCTATGGGAGCGCAGCTTGAGCAGGGATAGGAGAGGCAGCTTACTGGCGCGGGTTAGCCAGAAGCGGTAATCGAGGGCGCAGCCCGCCCAGGCCCAAGCCTGAGCAGCATACAGCAACAGCGTGGTAATAAAGGAGATTGCGATTGAAGTTATCAGTAGGGCGTAACTATCAGGCCCGCCTGACTGTTGATTAGCTGATGACAAAACTTGCCCCTCCGTGCTACCATCCCCTCGGAACCTGGAAGCCTTCGAGGCGGACTGACGACTTGGCTGAGTGGCCTTCGCCAGTTGACCCCACCGTGCGTATTGCTGATACGCTCGGCTTCGCGTGGGAGGTAGGGTGTCGCATTCGGGGTTGGGCTTCATTGCCCACCCGCGCAGAGCGTTGGCCCTTCCGGTTTTGGAAGCCTTGCCAACCTGCTCGCGTGACGGGGCTAAGGATAGCACAGGCTGATAGAGTTTGTCAAACTTTTCACTATGTTCAAACTCGAATTATTTTAGGCCGAAAAAGGGTGATCATTGTTGTCACGTTTTTACAAAACTAAGCCCCCAGCGGGGGTTTGGGGGAGGAATCTTGCACTGTATCAATGCTAGTCATGTACTGCATATGAAGGTCGGTACTTGCAATAAAGATGGTCTGCCGCCTCGACATTTCCCCCCCAACCCCCGCTGGGGGCTTTTTGCTGCTGGGTGGGGGTCAGCGCAGTTGCGCCATCTCGTAGCTCTCCGCCGTCTGGTAGAGGAAGTAAATCGGCTGGTGGATGGGGAAGGGCGGTTGCACCTTGCGGGCAACCATCGTGGTGAGGGTGTGATCGAGTTGCTGCTGGCGCGGCCAGGATAGGGCGGGGCGGCGCATTATATAGTCGCGCACTAGCTGATACTCGCTGCTGCTGAGGCGCTCGATGTTGGGGATAGCGGGGTTGCCGCTGGGCAGCATCCCCGGTGATGAGGCGGCACGATCGGCGCGATAAACCAGTGGCGCAAGGGTGGCAGATTGGTAGGATGATTGCGCGACAGGCGCTTGGTAAGACTTGACCGCGATCTGCTCCAGGCGCAGCGCGGCGTTCTCGCGTACCACCACTGTATTCGCCGCCATATCGCCCAACCGCCGCCAGCGCCGATCGAAGAACATCACCATCAGCCCCAGGCCGTAGGAGGCAGGCAGGAAGTCCACGAAGCGGACGATATTGCGAAGCATCGCCTCGCTGAAGCCGATCGGCAACCCGTCGGCCATCAGCACGCGCAGGTTCATCGCCCGCTTGCCGGGGGTCTGCCCCCGCCAGACGGTCTCGAAGAAGGCGAAATAGCCGAACAGCACCACGAACGAGGCGAGGATGCCCAGCGCAGTAAGGATGCTGAAACCATCATAGAGCTTACTCAGGCTTACCGCGATATATAGCAGCACGAGCATCACTCCAACGAGCAGGTGATCGATCAAGGCGGCTAGATAGCGCGACCCTATGCCCGCCAGGGTGTAGTTGAAGCTGACGCTCTCCGGCGTTTCGACGCTGAATTGCTCTTCCATAGTTTCAATTTATCCGTAAACTAAGCCCCCAGCGGGGGTTTGGGGGAGGAATCTTGCCCTGTATCAATGCAGGTATGTGCTGTCAATAAAGGTTGGTGCTTGCGATAAAGCTGGTCACCGCTTCGACATTTCTCCCCCAACCCCCGCTGGGGGCTTTTTGCCTTCTAGGTTGGTTGACATTATTGCCGCATTGCTAATACAATTATACCACCAAATGTAAGGTGGGGTAAGCAGATAGCAACTTTGCGGATTGACCAGTTTATCAGCAGCCACCAGACGGACTGGGGTGAGCTTGAAGCGCTGCTGCGGCGGGTGCGCGGCGGCAATATGCGGGCGCTCAGTGCGGCGGAGCTTGAACGCCTCAGCACGCTGTATCGCCACGCCTCGGCTGACCTGGCCCTGGCACGGCGTGACTATCCCCGTGATGCGGTCACTGCTTACCTCAACCGCCTGGTTGCCAGCGCCCATCCGGTCATCTATTACCGCGAGGCGTTCAGCCTGCGCCGCCTGCTGCACTTCCTCACCACCACCTTCCCCCGCCTCTACCGTGCCAACTGGGGCTACACCCTGACCGCCTTCCTGCTCTTCTTCATCCCCATGCTGGTTTGCTTCTTCGTCGTAGTGTTTGTGGACGAACGCGCCGCCGTTACCCTGCTCGGCCCCGATGCGGCCTACAATGTGATTGACAACTTCAAGCGCGGCGAAATCTGGACGCACATTCCCCTGCCGGTGCGCCCATCGGAGGCGGCGGGCATCATGACCAACAACATTCAGGTCATTTTCTTCTCCCTCGCAGGTGGAATGTTGTTCGGCACGCTTACTGTCTATATCGCAATCAGCAATGGTATAATGCTCGGCACAATCTTCGGCCTAGCCTGGCGCTACAACATGACCACCCCGTTGCTCAGTTTCATCGCGGGCCACGGCTTCATCGAGCTATCGGTCATCTTCATGGCGGGCGGGGTGGGATTGATGCTGGGCGACGCGCTGCTCCGCCCCGGCCCACGCAGCCGCAGCGAGGCGCTGTCGCTGGTGGCTGGCAAGGCCATTCGCCTGATCATCGGCGGTGCGTTGCTGCTGGTGGTGGCTGGCACCATCGAGGGCTTCTTCTCGCCCGCCTACAGCCTGCCGCCCTGGGTGCATTACAGCCTCGGCTTGCTCACTGCGGTGCTGCTCTATGGCTACTGGCTGTTTGCCGGTCGTTCCGCTACTCCTCCCTACACGCAACCATTACCATGCTCATACGTTATCTCAGATGAAGCCAAATTAAATAAAGGAGATACGATAATGAGAAAGTCCGCAATCTGTTAACTGCTGGCCCTGAGCCTGCTTATCACCAGCTACGGCAACCCTGGCCGCAGTGCTGCCGCCGCCACCGACGAGCGCTACTTCGCCGAAACCGGCCACAGCGTAGTCGGCAAGTTCCTCACCTACTGGCAGGACAATGGTGCGCTGGAGCGCTGCGGCTACCCGATTAGCGATGAGTTCAGCGAAGTATCCCCACTTGACGGCAAGAGCTATGGCGTGCAATACTTCGAGCGGGCCGAGTTCGAGCATCACCCGGAGAACCAGCCACCCTACGATGTCGAGCTTACCCAGCTTGGCACAATGCGCTAACAGCAAAAGTACCCTGATGGCGCAGCGACTCAGTATGCCAACGTCACCAACGCTCGCCTCTTCCCCGAAACTGGCAAGACGGTTGGCGGAGGATTCCGACTGCTCTGGGAGCGGCGCGGTGGGCTGGCGCAGTTTGGCTACCCCATCACTAACGAGTTCCAGGAGCTATCATATCTCGATGGCAAGGTCTACACCGTGCAATACTTCGAGCGAGCCGAGTTCGAGTACCACCCGGAGAACCAGGCTCCTTACGATCTGCTACTCACCCAACTGGGTACTTTCCGCAATGGGGCGAAACAGAACCCGGCGCATAGCGCCGCACGCATCGAGCTGCCCCATCAAGCGGGCCACGCTGCGACAATGGTCAAAGCTAGTGGCGACAACATTGTTTGGCAGGAGCTTAGGCCCGCCCCGGGGCCACCCAACAGTCATACCCCGCCTCCCACCTATCTCGGTACCCCCTTCTACAACCTGACCAGCGGGCAAGTCTACACCGTGACCGCGGATGCCGGAAGCTATGATCTGGCTGGCCCGCTTTTCGCCTGGACGGATGCTGGTGGCTCGATCGAGATCGAGGATTTGAACAGTGGCGAACACTACCAGCTTAATGGGCCAAGCGGTTACGAGCCTGCGATTCATGGTCGCACCGTGGCATGGATGCACTTCAGCACCGATGAAACCTCGATTTTCAGCGAGGAAATCGGCAGCGCAGAGGTTAGGAATGTTGTCACCTACTCGAAGGCACAGTTGAATAACGGCCTCATCGGTGCGCCGCAGATTAGCGACACGTACATCGTGTGGTCTGTGTCGCACTCGCAAGGGCCAAGTGGTACCGATTACGAGATATACGCTTACGACCGACGTACCTCCACTAGCAAGGTTGTTGTTAGCTTCAGCACACCCGCCACCGACAACTCGGTGCGCTATGCGCTGGATGGTACCCGTCTGGTTTGGACTGAGACACCAGGCCTGTACTACACTGACCTGAGCAGCGGTCAGCCAGTGGAACTGTACAACCACTGGGCCGACTCGCCCACCATCAATGGCGACCTGGTGCTGTGGAATGCCAGCGGCGCGGATCGCAGTTGCTACGAGGAGCAGTGCCACATCTGGGCCGACCAACTGAACGACGGCCAAGCCTTCCAGTTGACCACTGACCCCGGCGCACAACTAGGGCCGGTTGTGGATGGTGACTTGCTAATCTGGACTGAGCCGACTCAGGACAATGGCAACAAGATCGTCATCGCCTCGCTATCGCATCTGCTTGCCATTGCTGGCAAATAACCAACATCTGTACAGCTACTGGCTATTTGCGGGACGCAAGACCACGCGGGAAGAACAGCTAGCGGATTCGTAAAAGCGGATAAACGGATTGATCAGCCAGCGGATTGTGACAGCGGATAAACGAATTTATCAGCCAGCAAAAAGCCTCTCCCCGCTGGGGAGAGGTTTGGTGGGGGGATAGGCTTGAAGCGCACTGATGCCCATATCGCCACACCCGTGGGGGGATAGGCTTGAAGCGCACTGATGCCCATATCGCCACACCCAAAGCAAAAAGCCTCTCCCCAGCGGGGAAACCCCCTTGTGGGGTTCCCTGTGGGTAGGTTTGGTGAGGGGGAGAGGCTGAAGCGCACAAGGCAAACTCATGCAATAACGTCGGCGTAGGGCGCATGGCATACGCCCAGCCGCCTGCTACTAAGGCTCATCGCAGGCGAGAATGCCGAACCTGCAACCAACCCCAATCCGTTTATCCGTTGTCACAATCCGTTGGCTGGATCCCCAACGAAACCTTCTACGCAGCCCAAACGTTATCCCAAGTACCACCCCAAAGGAGATTACCCGAAGTGCGTGGAACCAGAACCCAAACGCTGCTAGCCCTATGCCTGCTTGCGACCCTCGCGATCGGGCCGCGATCGGCTGCTGCCACCACTAGTGAGCGTTACTTCGCGGAGACCGGCCACAGCGTAGTCAGCAAGTTCCTTGCCTACTGGGACGCGCACGGCGGGCTGGCCCAGTTCGGCTACCCGATCAGCGACGAGTTTCAGGAAATCTCCAACCCGTACCGCCAGACTTACACGGTGCAATACTTCGAGCGGGCTGAGTTCAAGAACCAGACACCCTACGATGTCGAGCTAGCCCAGCTTGGCACTTTCAGTTATAACAGTGAGTATCCTCAGCCGCCAGAAACTGCCAGCAATGATAATCCTCTTTACTTTCCAGCGACTGGCAAAACCATCGGCGGCAAGTTTCTGACCTACTGGGAACAGCATGGTGGGCTGGAGCAACAAGGCTACCCTATAACTGATGAGTTTTCCGAAGTATCCGTTCTCAATGGCAAGACTTACACGGCGCAATACTTCGAACGCGCCGAGTTTGAATACCACCCTGAGAACCAGCCACCTTACGATGTGTTGCTCAGTCAGTTGGGCACTTATCGCTACGCCGACTACTATCTCAATCTCGTTCAACCGAGTACCGACACTGTGGTGAGTCTGAGTATGACCTCTGCAAACGAGGGCTGGGTGTTGGGTGCTGGCGGCACAATCCTGCACTACACCAACCATCAATGGGTAGCAGTTTCCAACCCGTTGCGTAATAATTATGTCAGCTATAGCGGCATCGCTATGGTATCTTCTGATGAGGGTTGGATAGTTGGCGGTGCCGGGTTCAGCGGTGGGGTGTTGCTGCACTACAGTCAAGGCCGCTGGCAATACTACGAACACCAAGTGCCAATGGACTTGTATCGCATAGATATGTTGTCAGCCAATGAAGGCTGGTCGGTTGGTTACAACGGGGCTAGCAGTGCTGGTCTGCATTACAAAGATGGCACCTGGAGTGTAGAAGGGGCTTCTGCGCCGCTGGTGCTGGATAGTATCAGTATGGACTCTGCAAACGACGGCTGGGCAGGCGGCCTTTTCTACATCGCTCACTGTACTAATGGCGAATGGCAAACAGAGAGGCTGCCTGGAGAAGAAGGACTTGCCGAGATAAAGATGATCTCAGCAAGCTCAGGTTGGGCGGTAGGTAACGTCATTTTGCATTATACAGGCGGTGAATGGCAGCAGGCCACTAAGCCAGTCAGTACCGAATTGGCAGGTCTTTACCTGGAAGATGGGAACAACGGCTGGGCAGTAGGTGACAAGGGTACGATCTTGCATCTGAGTTCTGGAAGTTGGTCACAGTACCCCAGTCCCACCGACAAAACGCTCTACGCAGTGCAGATGGTCTCGGCTGATGAAGGCTGGGCCGTGGGCGATCGCACCATCCTGCACTACCAGAACGGCACATGGAGAGTATACCAGTGGGGGCAAGGATAAAATGATGTCGAAGCGTCACCCCAACCTAACCATCCTGCTCACCCTGGCCCTGCTGCTGACCGCGCCAGCGTCCAGCCACGCCGCCGATACGGGTGGGGCATCAGCTGATGGCAGCAATTACCAACTGAGTGGCCCGTTCCTCGACTACTGGGTAAACAATGGCGGGCTGGATCGCTTCGGTTATCCGCTAACCGATGTACAGCACGACCCCGCGCTGGATCTCGATGTGCAGTACGTGGAGCGCGGGCGGCTGGAATTGCACCATACGGATGCGGGCGATGTGGTGATGCTGGGGCGGGTGGGTGCGGAGTTGATCGCCGTAGAGCATTGCAGCTTCCCGCCGGCGGTCACTGACGAGGGCAGCTACTTCGCGGAAACCGGCTATCGCGTGCCGCCGGTGTTCTTCGCCTACTGGCAGAATCGCGGTGGCCTCGCCAGCTACGGCTATCCCCTCTCACCCGCCTATACCAACAGCAGCGGGATGCTGGTGCAGTGGTTCGAACGGGCGGAGTTTGAGCTACACCCGGAGAACGCCGGTACGCCCTACAATGTGGAGCTAACCGCGCTGGGCCGCGACCTGCTCGACCGTCGCGCCGCGCTGATGCCCTACCTGCGGGTGGATGGCGACAAGCTGGTGTTCGGCCCCAACGATGCGCCCATGCTGCTCAAAGGGGTCAACTACTCGCCCAGCCAGCACCCCTGGCGGCTGTGGCAGGAGTGGGATGAGCCAACCGTAGCCAGAGACTTCGCCCTGATGCACGATCTGGGCAGCAACACGGTGCGTATCTTCGTCACCGTGGGCGACTGGCAGCAGGGCTACTTCACCCGCCCGCGCATGGAGCGACTCTTGCAGATTGCCAGCAGTTACGGCATCCGCCCAATCGTCAGCCTGTTCGACAGCTACCGTAAGTACCCCACCCCCGGCTGGGACAACTGGCCGACCAACGACAGCGACCCCGCCGCGCAAATGGAACGCGATTATCTCAACGCCGTGGTTGGCCCCTACGCGCTGGATACCCGCATTCTGGCCTGGGATCTCTGCAACGAGATAGATTACGTCGTCCCTTACAGCGAATGGGTGTGGAAGGATCACGCCGCCAACCGCCTTGCCTGGCTGGGGCGCATCGCCGCCTACGTTCGCACCATTGACCGCGCCCACCCGCTCACCGTCGGCCTGACCACCCACTATGGCCTCAACCAGCCGGTGCCAGCGGCACAGGGCGTGGGCGGCATCGTGGATTACGTCTCCTTCCACTATTACGAGCATAACTATTACGACCGCGACCTCACCAGCCTGCTGACCGAGATGCGTGGCTACACTGACAAGCCGCTGCTGGTCGAGGAGATCGGCCATCCCAGCGGCGGCACCGACCTGCCCCACGCTACCGAGGATTTGCAACGCGCCTTCTTCGCCAGGATGATACCCGAAGCCAACGACAGCGCGGGCGCGCTGGCATGGTCGCTGCTCGATTGGCCTGCGCTGGCTGGCAGCGAGGCGCACTTTGGCCTCTACCACGCCGATTACACGCCCAAACCTGCAGCGGCCGTGTTCCGCGACGCGATGCAGGTTGCACCCTTCCCCGTCACAAATCCGTCTAGCGGCGTACCCCTATTCTGCGCCCAGCCTTGACGCATCGGGTATAATAGCGGCATGGCAAACACACCTCCCAAGAAGAATACGCCCGACCCAGAGCGCGAGAAGCAGATTGCCTCCAACCGCAAGGCTTACCATGATTACTTCATTCTGGAAACCTATGAGGCGGGCATCGCCCTGTCCGGCACCGAGATTAAGTCGCTGCGGGCGGGCAAGGTGCAACTGCGCGAGGCTTACGCCCGCATTGAGAACGGCGAGTTGTGGCTGGTAGGGATGCACATCTCCCCCTACGAGCAGGCTGGTATCTACTTCCAGCACGACCCCACCCGCCCGCGCAAGCTGCTGCTGCACCACCGCGAGATCCGCAAGCTGCAAGAGGCGACCGAAGCGAAGGGCTTGACCCTGGTCCCCACTCGCCTGTATCTCAAGAAGGGCCGCGCCAAGCTGGAGATCGGCATAGCGCGAGGCAAGCACACCTACGACAAGCGCGAGGCATTGGCCGAGCGCGAGAATCAGCGCGATGCGGAGCGTGAGATGGCGCACCGCTAGCTTGCTGCTAGCCAAAGCCAATCTTCCGCCCCTACCCGAACCCGCAAAGGTTCGGGTTTATTGTTGTCTGCTGAAGCAGCAGACAACAATAAGTCTCTCCCCAGCGGGGAGAGGTTTGGTGAGGGGGGATCTTGCACAGCCAACAGGCTCATCGTACCTACCGATGCGAGAAGCCCCTGCCAAAGGTGCTAATCGTTACCCACCAAGGATGAAGTGCAGTAGTGGCGGGGGATAGCTCAACGCTTGCCCAGGTTACCGGGGGTTGGGGGCGTAGCCCTTTGTTGAAGTGTCAACAATGCCTATCTTCAGCAGCGATCCGCCCGGCATGGAGGGTTAGGGAAGCCACCTCGTGCCGACCCTTTACGCCGCGACCATTGCCAGCTTTGACGCATTGATGCTTGCGATAAGCGTTTATCGGCTTCACCGATCGGGGATACGCTCCCAGCCCTCGGTAACTCGGCGAGTGGCAGGTTATCTCCCACCACTACCGCCCTTCACCACTTGTGGATAACGATTAGCTCTTTGGGGAGGCAGGGAGGCGAGCTAGTCGCGCATCGTATACGCGCCCCAACCCCTCCCCGGCGGGAGGGAAGATTAGGAGAATATACATGGACCCAATCTTTTTCCTAAAAGGACTGGCGCTCGGTCTGGCGGTTGCCGCGCCTGTCGGGCCGATCGGCGTGCTGTGCATCCGCCGCACCCTGGCGCATGGGCGACTGAGCGGCTTCGTCACCGGCCTCGGCACCGCCACTGCCGACACTATGTACGCCAGCGTGGCGGGCTTCGGCCTGACCTCGGTGGCCGCACTGCTGACGGGGATGCGCTTCTGGATGGCGCTGGTGGGCGGGCTGTTCCTCTGCTATCTAGGTGTGGTGACGATGCTATCGCAACCAGCAACCCAGGCTGCTACCGCCAGCGGACGCGGGTTGCTCGGCGCGTATCTTTCCTCGTTCCTGCTGACCATCACCAATCCTTTGACCATCCTCTCCTTCGCGGCGGTGTTTGCCGCGCTCGGTATCGCCAGCGGTAACCACGATTACGCCTCCGCCGCACTGCTGGTGGCTGGGGTGTTCGCTGGCTCGGCCTCGTGGTGGTTCATCCTCAGCGGCGTGACCAGCCTGCTGCGGGCGCGATTCGATGCCCGCTGGCTGCGCTGGGTCAACCGCGTGTCGGGGCTGATCATCCTGGCGGCGGGGATAGTGGCGCTGGGCAGCTTGATTTGACGCGGGCAGGTGAGGTAATTTAATCCGGCTGCTCCTCAGCAACCTTTGGCGCGGCGGGAGCCAACGCCTGCATCACCTTGTCCGGCACGTTGGTGATTATGCCATCCACCCCAACATAGGCCAGCATCCGCACCGCGATGGGGTGATCGGCGGTCCACACTATCACCAGCTTGCCCTGGTCGCGCAGGCGGCGTACCATGTAGGGGTTGAGCAGCGCCGACATCCAGTGCGGCAATACCACCTGGGCATCAGCGGTGGCGCGGCGGGTGCGGGCGTTGGGGAAGTATGGCCCGTGTGCGTAGAGTGCGCCGAGGGTCAGGTTGGGCGAGATCTCACGCAGCTTGCGGATGGCGGCATGGTCGAAGCTGGTCACGATCGCCTGGCCCGCTAGCTCGCGCTGCTCTCGCTTCAGCAGGTCGGCCACCTTCTGCTCGATGCCCGGGTACTGCGCCGGATCCTTCAGCTCGACGTATAGCCCGTATGCCCACTTGCGGGCATGGTCTAGCGCTTCGGCCAGGGTTGGCACCTTCTCGTGCTTGTATTTGGGGTCGAACCAGCTACCCGCATCGAACTTCTTCACCTCGGCCAGCGTGTAGAAGCCTACCCAGCCAACCCCGGTGGTAGTACGATCCAGCGTCTCATCGTGCAGCACCACCAGTTCGCCATCGGCGGTCATCTGCACATCAAGCTCCACTGCGTCCACGCCCATATTGTGGGCCTGAAGGAAGGCGGCGATGGTGTTCTCCGGCGCGTAGCCCGATGCGCCGCGATGCCCGATTACCATCAGCGGGCCAAGCCGCCGTTCGCGCAGCAGCAGGTATTGCGTGGCAACGTAGCCAGTGGCGGCGATGAAGGCCCAACCCAGCAGGTAGCCAATTGATCTAAGCAGGCGCAAGGGGAAACTCCTTTATCGGCCAGCCGCGTGCCAGTGCGTGCTTACGCAGGGCGGGGCGAGGATTGATGGCAATCGGGTGGCCGACCAATTCCAGCAGGTGGATGTCGCCAGCGGTGTCGGCGTAGGCATATGAGGTGGTCAGGTCAATGCGGTGCTGTTCGATTAGAGCCTGCAGCAGCGAAGCCTTGTGCCTGCCCACTGGATGAGTGTTGGCGATATGGCCGGTGAAGCGGCCTTGCGCGTTTACCTCCAGAGTGCTAGTCACCAGCAGATCCGCCTGGGTATATTCGAGCAGCGGTTGCAAGAGGAAGTCGAGCGAACCAGAGAGCAGCACGATATAGTGACCATCACGCTGGTGCTGACGCAGAGCGGCCAGGCCAATCGGAGAAAGGCGTGGCATGATCTTACGATCAAACAACTCGCGGCTAAATGCCTGCATCCGCACTGCGTCCATGCCGCTGAGGTAGATGCGGTCGCGGGTCATCGCCTTGAGCGGGTTGAGCTTGCCGCGACGGTCGCCCAACGCCCGCGCGATGCCGATTGCGCGGCGCGGCCCCAGCAACCCCCTCCTTAGCAAAGCCCGCAGGAAGATGCGCTCCGCGCTGGTGCCAGGGATAAGCGTGCCGTCCACGTCGAAGATGGCGGCGATGCGACCAGCAGGGTTGACCCCTCCCCCACCGGGGGAGGCTGGGTGGGGGTGATGGTTTTCTTCGTCGTTCATTGCTCCCTCGTAGTTTGCGGCTTTTCGCCCACGCTGCTATCCACCGTCTTGGCAGGGATGCGCTTCGCTAGCGAGTTGGGGCCGGGCAGGTACATTGGTCGGCTATCCCACACCACCACCGCGCCGCGCATCAGCATATACAGCACCGTGAAGTAAATCAGAAAGGTGCCGATACCGTCAATCAGATTACTCCAATCGTGGTAAAAGCTGGCCCAGTTGCCGTCCTGCGCAGCGGCCAGGCGTAGCGCAAGGATGAGCAACACCCAGCAGAAGGCTAGCACCTTCACCACACCATAGACAGCGCGGTTGAAGCGGCTGGCCGCCAGCCAGGTGCCGAACCGGCTAGTCATCATCGTGTTTGCGCCGAAGGCAGTCTTGCCCTGGGCCAGCGCCATGCTGCGTAGCCCATCCACGATGAAGCTACGCACAATCGCTACCAGCGGCATCCATATTGGCACAAAAGCAGGCAGCAGGTTCGCCAGCGCCACCCAGTATACATTCTCCACGATACGGTCGCCCGCAATATCGAACACCGCGCCGAATGCATTGGCGCTGCCCCGCCTGCGGGCTACGTAGCCGTCTAGCGCATCGCTGACAAACACCACAATGGTGAGCAGCAGGCCAATCAGCACCGCAACCGGAGTGAGAATGTAGATAATCCCGATGGTAATAAACAGCAGGATGATGCGGGCCACCGTAATCAGATTAGCCATGCGCGGCGCTCCCCTTTGGATTGCAGATTTAAGATTGCAGATTGCAGATTGGGGCGGGCAAGTATTTCGCATTGAGTATACACCGCTGCTACAGGCTGGTCAAGCACGCTTTGGCGGGTAGACAAATGGCAAGGGCGCACTGATGTGCGCCCCGGCTGTTTGTTGTTAATCTACAATCTGCAATCTGTAATCTGCAATTCGTAACGGTGAGGAGATGCCTTTGAACACGATCTGGGCCATCTCGTCGCGACGCACGTTGTTGTTGGCTCGGAAGGTGCCGTCGCTGTAGCCGTTGATTACCCCGTGCGCGTGCGCCGTCTCAATGCTGACGAAGAATACGTTGGCTGGTGGCACATCGGTGAAGGTGGGATTGCCGCCGGTGGGGGTGATTAGCGGGTAGTGCGCCGCGTTGACCACCAGCTTGGTGACTTGCCCACGGGTAATCAGCACGTTGGGCAGGTAGCAGGGGAACTGCGCGTTATGCGCGGCGCAGCTATTCGCGTCGTAGCCGCCCAGGATACCGGCGTGATAGCCG